>CP005974.1:3535477-3856884 GCA_000940995.1 Photobacterium gaetbulicola Gung47 | reverse complement strand
TGGTACGCGAGCTGGGTTTAGAACGTCGTGAGACAGTTCGGTCCCTATCTGCCGTGGGCGTTGGATGATTGAGAGGGGCTGCTCCTAGTACGAGAGGACCGGAGTGGACGAACCTCTGGTGTTCGGGTTGTGTCGCCAGACGCATTGCCCGGTAGCTAAGTTCGGAATCGATAACCGCTGAAAGCATCTAAGCGGGAAGCGAGCCTCAAGATGAGTCATCCCTGAACCTATAAGGTTCCTGAAGGGTTGTTGGAGACTACGACGTAGATAGGCAGGGTGTGTAAGCGTTGTGAGGCGTTGAGCTAACCTGTACTAATTGCCCGTGAGGCTTAACCATACAACACCCAAGGGGTTTTAGCGGACTCCACGAACACTTGGATGAGTGTCGAGAACATCAGCTTTCTAAGATTGTAAGAATTTTGCTTGGCGACCATAGCGCTGTGGACCCACCTGATCCCATGCCGAACTCAGCAGTGAAACGCAGTAGCGCCGATGGTAGTGTGGGGCCTCCCCATGTGAGAGTAGGACATCGCCAGGCTTCCAATTTAGATTATCGTGCTGAACACACGGTGATTTGAGTGGAGCGGTAGTTCAGTTGGTTAGAATACCGGCCTGTCACGCCGGGGGTCGCGGGTTCGAGTCCCGTCCGCTCCGCCACTTATTAAGAAGCCTCGTCGAAAGACGGGGCTTTTTTACGTCTGTCGGATATGTTCGCCTTGCAGGTGAATGAGTCCCGGTCGTGCGCGACCCCTGACCTGCCCCCAATAACTAATCCAGCACCTCTTTAGTAATGTCAGTTACATTGCTGTTGTTTAGCCCTGAACGTGTTAGTACTGCAAATTCAGAGGGGGTTAGGTATCCGATTGATGAGTGGGGGCGATTTTCATTGTAGTCAATGCGCCAGTCACCGATCAGTTTACGAGCATGGCTTAAGTCTCTGAACAGGTGCTCGTTTAAACATTCGTCCCTGAACTTGCCGTTAAAACTTTCGATATAAGCATTTTGGGTTGGCTTACCTGCTTGTATCAGCTTTAGAATAACACCATGATCGTAAGCCCATTGGTCGAGAGCTTTACCCGTAAACTCCGGCCCCTGATCTGTTCGAACGGCCTCAGGATAACCACGGAAAGCTGCAATAGCCTCAAGTATGGCGACTACCTCATCCCCAGAAATTCCTGATGCAACAGTAATATCTAGGCACTCCTTCGTGAAGTCGTCAACGATAGTGAGGCACTTTATCCTACGACCAGAACTGAGTGCATCCATGACGAAGTCCATTGACCAGGTATGGTTGGGCAGTGAGGGAAGTAAAAGTGGCTCCCGCCCGACACATAATGATTTCCTTCGCTTCCGTTTACGAACGGCCAATCCAGCTTCTCGGTATAACCGATAAACACGCTTATGGTTAACCTCTGTCCCTTCCCGCCGAAGAAGACGATGAATACGGCGATATCCAAACCGTTTTCTCTCGAGTGCCAGTTCTTGTATGCGAGCCAATAGCTCCACATCACTCTCTTTAGGTTGAGGTTGGTATCTCATCGATGCGCGATTTATACCGACGAGCAGACAGGCTTTGCGTTCCGAAATCGTGGTGACTTCCTGCATTACATGCACAGCCTTGCGCTTGTCTCCGACGGTCAATACTTTTGGTTAAGAGCCGCTTTCAAAGCATCAACATCAAGCATGGATTCCGCCAATAGCTTCTTAAGCTTGGCATTTTCATCTTCCAATGCCTTTAAGCGACGAGCATCGGAAACATCCATGCCCGCGTACTTTTTACGCCAGAGGTAGAATGTGGCATCAGAAATATTGTGCTTGCGGCATAATTCTTTGACGGGCAAACCCGCCTCCGCTTCCTTGAGAATGGCAATGATCTGCTGTTCGTTGAATCGCTTCTTCATATTCACCTTCCTTCTTATAAGATGAACATTACTAAGTTATGGCTGGATTAGAAAGCGGGGAGCAGGTCAGGCTTTCTATTACAAAGTAGGGTGCCAATAGCTCGAGAATGGTCTCGCGAAAAGGTTCATGGGCCTTACTGCCAAGTAACTCGGCAATCTCCTGACCTGTCGGTGATAAGCGGTAATAGATAAAGCTCAAACCTTTTTGATGAGGGGTGAGTTTATAAGTCTGACTCTGGTAACTAAAAGGAAGTGATATACCTGAAGTTAGTTCTCCAGACTCTAACTCACTTTTTAAAATGAGCCCTAAGTCGAGTAAGATCAGGAGATCAGAGTAAGGCAGAGAGAAATTGCCCAACGAAACTTTATGGAGAGTGGGAGTGAAAACAAATGGTAAAAACTTATGCTTAGCCTTTAAGGACGTCAGAATTTTTTTGCTTTTATCATTGCCAAATTGGCAAGAGAGCATACAAGCTTTATGAAAGACCTGAGCTTCTTTGTGGGTCATGCTACGAAGCGTATCAAGTGTCTTTAATGATACCGAACCAGGGACGAGAAACTCTTGTTTGAGAATACGACTCCATAGCTGTTGCATAGAGTTATTACGGATGGTTCTGGCGATGGTGGTGAAATAGTTGAGCCAGTCAGGGTCAATCTGTTTGGCTTTTTCTGCTGGGGTACTGTCAGTGGCTAGTTTGAAAATCTTTTCAAGGTTTTCTTGTTGGGTGTATTGCTCTTTCTTATTTCGAGCATCGTACCTTTCAGCAAGAATTTGTGAACCTTCTTTATTGATGAGATAACCGACTCCCAGCTCTTCTGCAACCGAAATGATGATGCTTTTGGAAGCGTTATTTTTTAGTTTTTCTTTTGGCTGGGCTTCTAGGGGCGCGGGTAATTTACTTTCGGTCTGGCCTTCCATTGGTATAACCCTTATTAAGTCTATTGGCCAGTCTCAATGGGAGACTGGCCTCGTTATGGTTACATATCGTCGTAGTCTTCGAGTGCAGTACCTTCTAATAAATACCCGACTTCAGCCAACTCATGGCTAACAGGTTGGGTTTTCAAAGTACCAACAACATAAACCACATCCCATAATTGCTGAATCGGAGCCCCTTCAGGGAACTTTACATAAACAATTTGGTTTGGTGGTGGTGGTGGGACATGGATACATGCGCCAAAGTAAGGAACTAAGAGAAACTCGGTGACTTTTTTGTCATCACCTTCTAATGGGATCACAAAGCCCGGTATTTTGACTTCACTTCCATTGAGCTCCTCCCTAACGCTACCAATCATCGATTGCTTGGCTGGATCTCCGTCATGATTGAGCATTGGCATTTGGTTTGCGTTGAATTGGGTGCGCTCTTTTTCTGGTACGAGATCAATCCAGTCCAAAGTTAACGCTTCATTCGCAGCGCTGAGCAGTGGAAACCAGCAGCAAAGTGCAAGTAGCCATTTTTTCATGTGTTTATACCTTTATTGTCATGCCATCTGATAGCGAATGTTGATAGGCGTGGATAGCAGGAATGATACCGACTAGCATACCAGCTAACTGCACGAGTACTAACAACAACAGCTCATAGTTAGTTGGCGCTGTGATCGGGATAAGCAAACCAAACTGTGACTGAATAATCGGCTGAGTGATCAGCAATATCAAGTACAACAAGGAGGTACCGACGGCGACACCTAGTGCCGTCAGGAGTGTCGCTTCACTCGTTAACAGAAAGAAAATATGGCCGGGCCTTGCTCCCATAGCTCGGAGGATTGCCATCTCTCGGCGCCTTTCATTGAGGCTGGTCAACAAGCTGGTCAGCATACCTAATAGCCCTGCGACGACGACAAACCCTGAAACCACCAACAATGCTTGTTCGGCGACAGACATCATGCCCCACAATTCATGGAGGGCGATACCCGGCATAATGGCACTCAGCGGCTCTTTGCTATAGGTGTTGATATAGCGTTGTAGGGCAAAGGTTTGTATTTTGGAGTTAAGGCCAAGCAAAATTGCAGTGATTTGCTTGGGTTCAAATTGCTGGGCTGCAAGGACGTCGGCACCTGGAGTTTGTCCAAGGCGTGCCCCGCTTTCCCAACCGACATGAATTGCTTCTATGGCGGGTAGCGAGACATGTACGCTGCGATCTACCGGAGTCCCTGTCGGCTCAAGGATCCCTATAATCTTAAAAGGCAGGTTGTCATGGCGGTTAAAAGACTGATCGCTAATACCATGGGCAATAATGATCTCATCACCGATTTTATAATCGAGCTTTCTTGCCACATCCGCACCGATCACCGTTTCGAACAGGCTATCGAAGACTTCGCCCTGGGCTAGTTGTAGAGGTTGTTTCTGGCCGTATCGATAATGCTTGAAGTAATCTCCGTTGGTACCGATGACCCGAAAGCCGCGGTGCGAGTCTCCCAGAGAGATTGGAATGGCCCATTTGACGGAGCGATGCTGGCTGAGCTCTTGGAAGCTTTGCCAGTCGATATTGTTGGTCGCATTACCGATCCTGAATACCGAATAGAGTAGTAAGTTAACCTGACCGGAGCGTGAGCCAACAATAAGGTCGGTTTCCGAAATCGTATTCGCGAAGCTAGATTTAGCTTGGGTTCTGACTTTTTCCACACCAAGTAGGAGGGTTACTGAGATGGCTACGGTTAATAACGTCAGTATGGCGGTGGCTTTTCGGTTTGCCAAGCTTTGCCAGGCCAGGCGGATGATCGCTCCCATTATTGTCCCCTTACTGCTTGGTTAATGGCGTTTAGATTGATACTGCGATCAAATAGTGGTTCAAGTGTTTCATCATGACTGACAAAAAGTAATGTGGTGTCAGACCTATCGCATTCCGTCATCAGCAATTTGATGAATGCCTCGCGATTATCATGATCCAACGCTGAGGTTGGTTCATCAGCAATTAATAATTTTGGTTTACCAATCAGCGCTCTTGCAGCGGCAACCCGTTGCTGCTGTCCGATACTGAGCTCACTGATTGGGCGAGACAAGCATTCACTCGGGAGATGAAGCTGAGAAAGTAGCTCTTTGGCCTGCTCATACATGCCTCCGTTAATTTGCGTCTTTCTTAACTCTGAAAACCGGCAAGGGAGCAGGACATTATCAATGACTGACAGATAAGGGAGTAGGTTGAACATCTGGAAGATGTAACCGATATGGTCGGCCCGAAAACGGTCTCTTGCCGTTGGCTTGAGGCTACTAAAGGGTTGTCCAAGGAGCTCAACGGTACCCGATGTCGGTTCGTTTATGCCAGCAAGCAGGCTTAGCAGACTTGATTTCCCACTGCCGCTAGGGCCTTTGATGAAAACTTTTTCACCTTTGTTAACCACCAGTGTAGGGATATCCAGTAATGGCTGGGTTTGGCGAGGCCATTGGAATGTGAGTTCGCGGATCTCAATGATGTTCATGATCTGTCCTGAAATGGGGAATTACTTCCCCATTTTGGTTACTTGGGATTAGAAACGGAAAGTGGTGGTGTTTGAGGTCAGCGACCCACCTTTTTGTCCTTTCTCCGTAATGGCGTTAACGGTGATGCGCTCTGTGGTTGGGAAATGTGTGAACCACTGAGTTTTAACGTCGGTTAATTGCTCAATCTTGTCACATTTATAGGTATATTGCGCAGTAAATTCGCCGTGGCCACTATGGTCATGGTCATGGTCATGGTCATGATCGTGGCCGTGGTCATGTTTGTCATGATTGTCATGATTGTCATGATTGTCATGATTGTCATGATCAACACCTTCCTGAGTGGATAGTGTTTCAGTGACCTGGCTATCAACCAATTGGCATCGTGCGTTAGGCGTCAACATCCAAGTGGAGTCTGGTGATTGCAGTTTTTTAATCGCATTTTCAATTGCCGCCCTTTGTTCGTCAGTATGAGGAGCGTGTTCAAAGCCGACAACGTCTGCACCCGGAGCGTGAATTTCCATGAGTAAGTCTTGGCTGTCTTGGGCGATATTTACTTCCACGATGCCATGGATGTGAGCATCATGTTGGCGGAAGTGATCGTTTGCAGCAGCAGAGCCAGAAGCGGTCAGGCTTAGAATGACAAATAAAGTAGCTATTGGTGAAAGAGATTGATTAAAACGCATGGTTACCCCAAAAATTAGTGAATGATTAAAAAGTATCTCTATAAATCAATGTTATGGATTGGAGGTGAGCGTGCGATTGGGGAAAGGTATTGCTGGAAGCCTCTTCCTATAGCAGGAAGAGTAAATATTGATAAGGGACTGATCGGCGTTGCTAGCGGAGTGGTTTGGCTATGTAGGCTGTCATGAACAATATGGCAGATAGAACAGTCAACGGCGTGGTGATGGTCAGTGACTGCATCAAGTTGGTGCAATACAGTCATCGGCCCAATGACAATGATCAGGCTGATAATAATAAGGCTTAGTTTGGGTATCCAACGCTGTGCAAGATTCACTTTGAAAAAATAAAAGCCATATCCATGTGGTGTAATAATATAACATTACTACTGTTACTAGAATATGGCCTTCATTATCATTTTTTTTATTTAAGGTTTGTTAAGCCGGCTTAAAGGTTACTTTTCACGAGCTCAAGCGCTTGATTAATCTCTTGTTCTGTTAGTTTGCCTTCTTTAACAAAAAGTACTTGGCTATCTTTGTCAAGAACAATGATGGCCGAGTTTTCAGCGGCCAGCTGCCACGACTCATGGACACTGCCATTGGCATCCAGCACCATGGAAGACCAAGAAAACTCTCGCTTGCTGTCTTCGGCTGATGACTTGACGAAGCTCCCAGTACCCCAGATCGCATCATCTTGGTTGATGATGGTTGTCGTTTGGTACTGTTCATCCGGGAAGTCAGCGGCAGTAATCGCACTCATCAGATCTGCATTCATTGCTTTTGCAGAGCTGCGGCCAGCGATGGCTTGGATCACCCGAACCTTGCCTGTAAGCTGATGGCTACTCCAATCTTGATAGACAATTTTGTCATCCTGTAGGGTTATTTCGCCCTTATCAGCCACTGTCACATTCGGTAGAGCTTCACCAACGGTAAGGTTATGGGCAAATACTGTCCCAGGTAACAGCATGGCGAGCAGGGTAAAAATAGGCTTCTTGTTCATCATTATTTCCACTATTGAATAGACGCGCCATTATCTTAGATTACTCATGGCTAGCTGGTTCAACCAGTTTATAAAGCCTTGAACATTATCACGAAAATATAAAACAAAGTGCATTGTTAAGTGGAATACACGGAGAAATGAACAATAAGTTGGCTGAGCGTCGCCTAATTGGCAGATAACTTGCTTGATTTATCATGTCTTAGAAAAAGGAAACATCCGGGCTTTTTCAGGGTCTATAGTGATAGTAATTTTGTGAGGGAACCATGCTAAGAATATTCAAACAATATCGACCAAACCAAGTCGCTCGGTATGTGAAAAGTTATTTCAGAGGGCGATTATTTATAATCGGAGTTGGGGCCTTTGAATTTGATTGTGGGCGTTTATTGCCCCCGAAGAAACAGGATACCAAGGCGCTGAATGTGCTGAGCGAAGTGAACCGAGAAATTCAGCTCCTTAGTGCAAAGGCAGTCTAGCCCAATTATTTTTGTGGAGGCATGCAGATACCGGTGCCTCCTAACCCGCAGTAGCCTCCGGGGTTTTTAGCCAAGTATTGCTGATGGTAATCTTCGGCGAAATAGAACGTGGCTGCAGGTTCGATCTCCGTGGTAATCAGGGCATCGGCAAGTGCTTGCTGGTAGCGGGTTTTGCTGGCTAACGCTTCCTGATGCTGTTTTTCCGAATAGGTATAGATCGCTGAGCGGTATTGTGTTCCTATATCATTACCCTGGCGCATTCCCTGAGTAGGATCGTGCTTTTCCCAAAATAGGGTGAGCAAGGTCTCTAGGCAAATTTGCTGCGGGTTGAAGATCACCCTAACTACCTCACTATGGCCGGTTCGACCGGTGCATACCTCTTGATAGGTCGGATTGGGAGTGAGTCCTCCGCTGTAACCTACCGCTGTACTGTATACGCCAGCTTGCTGCCAAAAAAGTCTTTCAGCTCCCCAAAAGCACCCCATTCCGATAGTGAGTACTTCCATGCCTGGGGGGATATCGTCATTGAGTTGTGTTCCGTTCACCGCATGGGGCAGGGAAGGGACAATGGGCGTTGCCCGGCCTATCAGGGCTTGGCTTTCGGTGGGTAAGATTGGCTTGACTGACGACATTGGTATTTCCTTATTTTGAAGTCACTGACATTCTTCAAAGTAGAGGAAACCGGGAAGACATTCAACTAAGGCTGAATTTCAAAGCAAAACATTGGCAGTTCAGGCTGTGCTTTGTCAAAATTAACCATGCACAGACATAACAAAATAATGCGCTAACTAATGAAGTAAATAAGAATGAAGATACCTTTTTTGCGGTTTGGCCTGGCAACACTTGCGCTCACCGTTGCTATACCGGTCTCAGCCGCGACCTCTCTGACGATTAAAGGTTTAAAAGGAAGCCTCAAGGACAATGTTGATGCTTATGTCTCAGCGATCCCGGAGGATGATTACAGTACCTCCCTCCGTTTTCGTGATCAACTTGAGGGAGAAATCCGCGATGCGCTCAAAGCATTGGGACGATATAACCCAACCATCACTTATAGCGAAGCGGAAGGCGGCAGGAAGCTTATTGTTCATGTCGAGGCTGGTCCGAAGACAATCATTGCTCGAAGCAACATCATATTGACGGGCATGGCGAGAAATGATCCTGACTTTCTTGCTTTGGTGCGTACTAGCGGACTGGGGTTGGGGGAGACGCTCAACCATGGAAAATACGAGTCGCTGAAGTCTTCGCTGACTAGTTTGGCGTTGAGAAAAGGCTATTTTGATGGCGAACTGAAAGTCACTCGCCTGGAGGTCGCCCCAAGTCGTAACGAGGCGTTTATTACCATCGAATATGCCTCTGGCCAGCGCTATAACTTTGGTGAAACTGTTTTTGAAGGCAGCCAGATTGAACTTGATCGCCTTGAGTCTTTAGTACCCTACGAGAAGGGTGAACCGTATCTTGCCTCGACCCTGGGGGAATTCAACCAACGTCTGTCCAACGTCGGATGGTTCTCATCGATATTCGTCGGTGGTGAAATAGCCAACATCAAAGATGATGAAATCCCTGTTAGCGTTGTGGTTAAACCACAAGTGAAGAACCAAATTGAAACGGGTATCGGTTATTCAACCGATGTTGGGCCTCGCCTGAAATTCAATTGGCGTAAACCGTGGCTTAACAGCAAGGGCCACAGTCTGAGTATTAAAACAGAGCTGTCTGAGATCCAGCCAAAGATCGAGGCAACCTACAAAATCCCGCTTGATGATGTGCTGAATGACTACTACCAAATTGTCGGGGGGATCCGCTATGTCGATAACCACGACACCATCAGTACTGAAACCAATTTGGCGCTTGAGCGCCACTGGCGCTTGGAATCGGGGTGGAAACGGATCGCTTCAGTGCGGTTGCTCTATGAGGACTATACCCAGGGCAAAATAGAGAGCGGAAACTTGCTCATGGTGATCCCGGGGATCAGCTATGACAAAACGCGGCTTCGCGGGGGGGCCATGCCTACCTGGGGAGACAAGCAGCTAATATCTGTTGAATACTCTGATCCTGCTTTAGGGTCGGATACCCGTTTGACGCGCTTGCGTGGTCGTTCGGCTTGGATTCGGAGTGCCGGGGAAAATCACCGGGGATTGTTCCGCCTGGATGGCGGGGCGGTAATTGCTGACAGCCTGAGTGACATCCCGCCGTCAATGCGCTTCTTTATTGGTGGTGACAATAGCCTGCGGGGCTACAGCTATCAGTCAATCTCACCACGTAATGAGCTGGACCTGAGGGAAGGCGGTAAGTATATGCTTACTTCATCATTAGAGTACCAGTACCGCGTCTACGGTAATTGGTGGGGCGCGGTGTTTTACGATTATGGCTCGGCCTGGAATGACAGCCCCGAATGGCTGGCTGGTGCCGGGGTAGGTGTTCGCTGGGCTTCGCCAGTAGGCCCTATCCGTGTTGATTTTGCTTGGGGACTGGACAAAGAAAAAGATAAGTTCCAGCTCCACTTTGTATTGGGGCCAGAAATATGATTTGGGTAAAGCGCTCAGCCATTGCCTTATTGGCACTATTGTTGGTGTTGGTCATTGCCGTTGCGGCATTACTGTATACTCCGGCAGGGATCAAAGTTGCAGTTTGGGGAGCACAGAGAGTATTGCCGTCACTGAGTATCGGTGCCAGCCAGGGGAGCTTGCTTAATGGCTTTTCCCTGCAGCAGGTCGGTTATAACGATGACAGCATCAATCTGTCCGTCGCGCAGCTGGCTCTGGACATCGAAGATAGTTGTTTGCTGACTCCGGCGGTGTGTATTTCTAACCTAGCGGTATCTGGTGTGCGTTTCTCGATGCCGGAATTACCGCCTGCGTCAGAAGAAAACCAGGAGGAAGCATCGTCGGAACCGGTGACAGAAATACACTTACCCATCCCTATCTTCCTTTCTCGCTTGATACTTGATGATATCGAGCTGGATGTGCTTGGTAATAAAGTGGCTTGGCAACACTTCGCTACGGCCGCAGAGATGCAGGGAGAGCGGTTGGTTATCAAGCCGACTGAGTGGCAGAAGATCGAGCTTGAGTTGGCTTCGGCAAGTGCTGAGCCGGTTGAGGCGGCTACCCCTGAGGGCGCAGATTCAGGGGGAATCGTGTTACCGGAGGTGATTATCCCGCTGGCGATTGATATTGAACGCTTTACGGTAGAAGACTTTACCCTCCAGGGTGAGCCGGCCCAAACCGTCAAGAAGCTCGAATTGGTGGCCTCGGCCAGTGGCAGCGAGATTGTGGTTGAAAGGCTGGAGGTATCCGCTCCCCAGGCCGCTCTCAATGCAGAGGCCAATATCGCCTTGACGGGGGATTATCCACTGGCACTCAAGGCTGGCGTTGCCATAAAAATGGCCCCGATAGAGAATCACGAACTGGTACTTAATGCTGAAGGTAGTGTTGCTAACTTAACCCTCGATGCGCAAGTGAAAGGGACGCTTGATGCTAGGCTGAAGGGGCGCCTGTCACCACTCGAACCAGCGTTGCCGTTCGAGCTCTCCCTCAACAGCCAGCACTTGCAATGGCCGATAGACAGTGAGCCCGATTTTGAGGCCAAAGAGACCCAGCTGACGGCAAAAGGCAGCCTTGAGGGCTATAGCTTCTCGCTGAACAGTCAGGTTGACGGTAAGCCAATGCCAGCTGTCGGTGCTGAGCTGGTTGGCAAGGGCAGCCTTGAGGATATCGAACTGAGTCGCCTTGCTGTTGATACCCTGGGAGGCAAGGTGTCGGGCAGTGCCAGTGCAAGCTGGAAAGAACTGGTGAGCTGGCAAGGGGAGCTGGATTTTAGCCATATTCAGCCTGGCTTGGAATGGCAGGATGTACCTGGTGATTTAAGTGGTAAGCTCAAGACGTCGGGTGGTTTAACGCCTCAGGGAGGCTGGTTTGTTGAATTGCCGGAATTGGTGGTTGATGGGGTTGTAATGGAGCAGCAGCTCGATCTTGCGGGGCAATTGTCAGCTAACGATACTGCGGGCAAGGGAGAGATACAGCTAGATACCCAAGGCCTGGCTCTCAAACATGGTCCCAATGGATTCTCCGCTAAAGGCCGGTTGAACAAAACATGGGATATGGTGGCGGAGATCAATGCGCCAGATCTGTCTCAGTCTGTCCCCGGTTTGCGTGGCAGCGTGCTGGGCAGTATTCAGCTAAAGGGGAAAATGACCGAGCCGGATATGGATGTCAATTTGGTCGGTGAAGCGTTGGGCTGGGAGTCGTTGGCCTCGCTTGAGACTCTGACACTGAAAGGCAATATTACCCCGATGCCAGTGTTGGATGCCGATCTTAGCTTGACAGCGGCTGGTGGTCGCTATGATGCGTTCACCTTAAAAGAACTTTCGCTGTTGTTTAAAGGTAGTGAAAAGCGACATCAGTTAACACTTGATATGAATGCTGAGCCGGTAAGTACCGCACTGCGCTTGCAAGGTGAGCTCGAGCGAGACAGAGGGTGGCGTGGTGTCCTGCAAAAAGGGGAAATTGATACCGAGTTGGGGATATGGAAGCTTGACCGTTCTACGGCCATTGGATACCGCTTTGATAAGCAATTGGCCAGTATCGCCGCGCATTGCTGGGCACAGGACAAAGACAAAGCGGCTCTGTGCCTGACCCAGAATATGAACGCCGGGGCGAGTGGTCGTGCCAATGTCGCCCTGAGCAACGTCGATTTCGAGATGCTTGAACCCTACTTGCCGGATAATGTTGAGCTTAATGGTAGCGCGGGAGTACAGGCCGAAGTGGCATGGGCACCGAAGTCAGCACCGTATGTTAAAGCCAGCGTGAATCTGCCTGCTGGTAGCGTGACTCAGCAGCAAGATCCTGACGTGGATCCGGTCACTGTCGGCTGGGACAAGGTGACAGTCAATGCGGAAGTGAAGCAAGACACGCTGAATGCCGATTGGCTTTTTGCGATCCGTGACAATGGTGACTTGAGTGGCCGTGTCAGGGTTGCTCCACTGACGGGAGAGCAGCAGCTAGACGCCAATCTAAAATTGGATCGCTTTATGCTCGGCTTCTTGAAGCCTTTATTGATGGATTACCATACCTTCGATGGCCAGGTTGATGCGGATATTTCGGTGACGGGACCAGTGATGCATCCTGCGGTGAATGGCTTGCTCAAGATCAGCAATGTTAAGGCGTCGGGGCGGACTGTGCCAGTCGATGTCGATAGGGCCGATATTACAGCAACGTTTAGTGGCTACCAGGCCCGACTCAGTGGCGAGGTAGTGACACCTGACGGTAAATTGAATATCACCGGTGACGGTGATTGGCAGGATCTGGCGAATTGGCGCGGGCAACTTGGCGTTAATGGCCGGGAGCTCGAAGTCACGGTACCGCCATTATTGGCGGTGAAGGTGACGCCGGATCTAACAATCAAGGCATCACCACAGCAAGCAGAGATCACTGGTAGCGTGGCTATTCCATGGGGGCGGATCACCGTCGATCAGCTGCCGGAGTCTGCGGTATCGGTATCGGATGACGAGATTTTGCTAGATGATGACTTGCAGCCGGTAGAGACGGATAAGCCGATCCCGTTTAATGTGAAAACCAATGTCTTGGTGAGAATTGGTAATGATGTCAAGTTGTCGGCTTTTGGGCTCAAGGCAGGCTTAGTCGGTGACTTGAATGTCCGTCAGGATGAAAAAGGTCCGCTGGTATACGGTGAAGTCAATCTGCGCAATGGTATCTACCGCTCTTTTGCCCAAGAATTGGTGATCCGTAAGGGGCAGATCTTGTTTAACGGGCCTGCTGACCAACCTTATTTATCGATTGAGGCGATTCGCAATCCCAATAATATCGAAGATGATGTTATTGCCGGGCTGCGGGTAACCGGGCCCGCTGATGAGCCGAGGGTCGATATCTTTTCTGATCCGGCTATGCCGCAACAGAATGCCCTGTCATATATTTTACGAGGAAGGGATCTGGACAGTGAGTCTGATAGCAATGATGCTATGGCTACGACGCTGTTGAGTATGGGCTTAGCCCAAAGCGGCCAGCTGGTGGGGGATGTTGGTGAAGCTTTCGGGGTGCAGGACTTGTCTTTGGATACGGCCGGCACGGGAGACGATACTCAGGTTACGATCAGTGGTTATATTGCCCCGGGCCTGCAGGTGAAATATGGGGTCGGGATATTCAATTCTATCCCCGAGTTCACCGTGCGTTATCGCTTGATGAAAGATCTCTATATCGAGGTGGTCTCTGGTCTGGATAGTGCGGCAGACTTACTTTATCAGTTCGAGTTCAATTAAAGCCGGAGGGGACGTGAGAGTTTTTGTTTACGGTACGCTTCGAGAGGGGGAGGCGAATGCCTACCTCCTCAAAGAGGCAGTGAAGTTGGGCGATGAGTGCTTGGCCTCTGGCTACTTACTGTATGATTTGGGGGCTTACCCGGCCGCCGTTGCGTTCCAAGGGGAGGCGCAGCTTCATGGTGAGGTATACCAGATCAATAATGAGATTTTGCACTCCCTTGATTGGCTCGAGGAGTATCCGGTGGAATATGACCGGGTCGAGATCATGACCTCTTACGGTGTAGCATGGGTATACCTGTATAACCGTTCTGTCGCTGGGTTACCGGTTATTGGCGGTGGGGATTGGTGCCAGCATACAAGTATGACCAAGGTGAGTTAGGCGGCTTAATGATCGGGCATCGTCTCGGCTAATGCCTGATAGTTTTCACCATTGAATATGTTGGAGTAGCCCAGTTTGCTCAGGGTGGCTTCGGCGATGCCTGAACGGCGACCCGAGCGGCAGTAGATAAAGAGAGATTGACTCTTATCCGGCGCAAAAGTGGTCAGCGATTCAATTTGTTCGTATGGGATATTGATAGCACCAGGAAGATGACCGTCGATGAACTCCTCATGAGTGCGGACATCAATTATCAGCGGTTTCCCTGAATGGTTACCCGTATATGACTGCCAGAATTCTTCAGGTGTAACGACATCGGCAACTGAGGTGTTGGCGACAGAGCCTAACAGTAAGACGGTGGCTAGTATCAGCCTTTGCATAGGTGTACCTCATGACTTTCCCGGGCCAATGCCCGGGAGGTGATCGAATTTGCGGTTATTTTTCTTGGGCACGCTTGAAGGATTCAAGGATCTCTTGCTTGGCGGCGGCAGCATCAGCCCAGCCCTCGACTTTTACCCACTTGCCGGGTTCAAGCTCTTTGTAGCGCTCGAAGAAGTGGGTGATTTGGGCTTTTAGCAGTTCAGGCAGATCATTCACATCCTGAACATGATCATATTCTTTGGTCAGTTTGCTGTGAGGTACAGCAACGACCTTAGCATCTTCACCGGATTCATCAGACATCTTCAGCACACCAACGGGACGGCAGCGGATCACCGAACCGGGTACCAAAGGATAAGGGGTCGGGACCAGTACATCAACCGGATCACCGTCGAGTGATAGAGTATGATTTACATAACCGTAGTTACAAGGATAAAACATCGGGGTAGACATGAACCGGTCTACGAAAACGGCGCCACTGTCTTTGTCGACTTCATACTTGATCGGATCGGCATTGGCAGGGATTTCAATGACAACATAGATATCTTCGGGTATGTCCTTTCCAGCTGGGACCTGATTCAGGCTCATCGTCTCTTCCTTATGCTAGGTTAATCAATTGTTGGTGATGTTAAATTATAATACCAACAACCTTATTTTATTGTCTAATGGCAATACCTTGTCGGGAGTGATTCACAGTTTTTGGGGCGAGTGTCAGGGGAAAAGGGAAGAACAGGCTGAGCTGGTCAGCCTGTTGGTTGGTTTAGTCTCGGTCAGGGAATTCAGCCAAGAATTCCTCGACTTTGTTGACCATGTTGGTTGAGCCAACAAAGAAAGGCACGCGCTGGTGGAGCTCGGTCGGCTTGATATCCATGATGCGCTGTTCACCATCAGAGGCCTTGCCGCCAGCCTGCTCGATCAGGAAGGCCATTGGGTTGCACTCGTACAGCAGGCGCAGTTTCCCGGTTGGGTGGGTTGCCGTGCTCGGGTACAAGTAGATACCGCCCTTCAATAGGTTACGGTGAAAGTCCGACACCAGTGAGCCGATGTAGCGTGAGGTATATGGACGGTCGTCTTCCGGTACATTTTCTTGGCAATACTTGATGTACTTTTTCACCCCCATCGGGAAGCGGAAGTAGTTCCCTTCGTTGATGGAGTAAATACGGCCATCCTCTGGTGTTTGCAAGTTCTCATGTGACAGGCAGAACAGGCCCAAGGAAGGATCGTAGGTAAAGCCATGAACACCGTTGCCTGTGGTGTATACCAACATGGTAGACGAACCATAGATGATATAACCTGCAGCGACTTGTTGGTTACCTGGTTGAAGGAAGTCTTCTTGTGTCGGGGGGGTACCCACCGGGGAAACCCTGCGATAAATCGAGAAGATAGTACCGACGGAAACGTTTACGTCAATGTTCGAAGAACCATCGAGTGGATCCATCAAGACGACGTATTTGGCATTACGGTTTAGCTCTTTGTTGAACGTAACGGCTTCGTCTTCTTCCTCACTGGCCACACCGCACACCTGGTCACGGGCTTCCAGAGCGGCTTTGAACTTATCGTTGGCATACACATCGAGCTTCTGTTGCTCTTCTCCCTGAACGTTCTCGTCGCCGAACGAACCTGTGATATCGGCCAAGCCGGCCTTGTTGATTTCACGGTTGACGATTTTCGCCGCAAGCTTGAGGGAGCTCAGCAGAGAGGATAGTTCACCGCTGGCGTGGGGGAAGTCGTTCTGTTTCTCGACAATGAACTCGCCAAGGGTTCTAATATCGGACATATACAATCCTTGCATCTTGTTGTCATTGGGGTAGTTAAGTCAGGTACAATGTCTCTAATGGACAATTTTTATACCCATATTGGCATGTCGCCGTTTTATAGTGTGTGCTCTGTTTTGTATAAAATATTGTATATAAAGATCTTTTTTATGGTAACGAAGTAACGCATTAGCGTGAAAATCGTGAAAATTACCGAGTGAGCCGATAGTTATGCACATCCATATTCTAGGAATCTGTGGCACTTTTATGGGCGGTGCAGCAATTCTTGCCCGCCAGCTAGGTCATAAAGTGACCGGTTGCGATGCCAATGTTTACCCGCCTATGAGTACTTTGCTTGAGTCTCAAGGTATTGAAATTATTCAAGGTTATGATCCGTCACAGCTAAGTCCGGCACCTGATCTTGTGGTGGTCGGCAACGCAATGAGCCGTGGCAATCCTTGTGTGGAGTATGTGCTGAACAACAATCTTCGCTATACCTCAGGCCCGCAGTGGCTGCAGGAGATTTTGCTGCATGACCGCTGGGTGTTGGCGGTGGCAGGTACCCACGGCAAGACCACGACGGCCAGTATGCTGGCCTGGATCCTGGAAGACTGCGGTTATCAGCCTGGCTTCCTGGTCGGTGGCGTGCTCGGAAACTTCGGTGTTTCCGCGCGGTTAGGCGAAAGTATGTTCTTCGTCGTCGAAGCGGACGAATACGATAGTGCTTTTTTCGATAAGCGTTCTAAGTTTGTTCACTATCGACCACGCACCTTGGTGATGAACAATCTGGAGTTCGATCACGCAGATATTTTCGATGACTTGAAGGCTATCCAGCGCCAGTTCCATCACCTGGTCAGAACCGTGCCGGGTAACGGCCGGATCTTGGCCCCGAAAGGTGTCGCGGCGATTGACGAAACCCTGGAGATGGGCTGCTGGAGCGAGCTGGAGTATATCGGGGATGATGGCCACTGGCAGGCGATCAAGCTCGATACAGCCGGCAGCCGCTTCGATGTCTTGCTTGACGGCGACAAGGTAGGGACGGTGGACTGGGATCTGATTGGCGATCACAATGTCAACAATGCCCTGATGGCCATTGCGGCGGCCCGCCATGTAGGCGTTACGGCCGACTTGGCGTGCGAGGCATTAGGAACCTTTATTAATACCAAGCGCCGGCTGGAACTCAAGGGTGAGCAAGCCGGGGTCAAAGTCTATGACGATTTTGCCCATCACCCGACAGCGGTGGAGCTGACGCTCGGTGGCTTGAGGGCGAAAGTCGGCCAGCAGCGTATTCTTGCCGTCCTCGAGCCTCGCTCGAACACTATGAAGCTTGGCGTTCATAAATTGGATTTGGCACCTGCACTGGCAGCGGCCGATGAGGTGTTCATCTACCAGCCCGACAATATTCCTTGGTCGGTGGATGAAATCGCCGAACATTGTCAGCAACCGGCGCAAACCGATGGGGATTTGGATGCCTTGGTGGGCAAGGTGGTGGCGAGTGCACGCCCGGGCGATAACATCCTGGTGATGAGTAACGGTGGCTTTGGTGGCATTCACGGTAAGCTGCTCGCAGCGCTGGAGGCTGCCGGTGAGTAGCCCAGAGAAACGCATTACCCTGGCGTGGACGGGAGCCTCTGGTGCTCCTTACGGGTTGCGCTTGTTGGAGTGCCTGCTAGCGGCGGATTATCACGTTTACCTGCTGATCTCATCGGCAGCCAGGGTGGTGCTGGCGACCGAGCATGGTCTGAAGCTTCCATCAGGCCCTGATGCGGCCAAGGCGGCGTTGGTCATGCAACTAGGGTGTTCGCCTGATAGGCTTGAAGTGTGCGGCAAGGAAGATTGGTTCTCGCCGGTGGCTTCAGGCTCTGCTGCGCCCAAGCAGATGGTGATTTGCCCGTGCTCGGCGGGAACGCTGGCCTCGGTGGCTCATGGTTTGTCAGATAATTTGCTAGAGCGCGCAGCGGATGTCGTACTTAAAGAGCGGGGTCAGCTGTTGATGGTGGTGCGGGAAACCCCCTTTTCGACCCTTCACTTAGAGAATATGCTGAAGTTATCGCAGATGGGGGCCACGATTATGCCGGCAGCACCAGGATTTTATCATCAGCCAGAGAGTATCGAGGATTTGGTGGACTTTATGGTCGCCCGCATTTTGGATCACCTTGGCGTTGAACAAGGCCTAGTGCCTCGCTGGGGCTACGACCAAAGAAAGTAACCTCTTGCGAAAAACAGCCCGCAAACAGCGGGCTTTTTGATAGCACTATTTTTATCTTAAGCCCGCTCTGACAGGTGTCCCTGCGGTTTGAGGACCAAGACATTGATTGGGGAGTTCTCCACCACTTTGGCGGCCACCGATCCCAGCATGACCCTGTCGATGCCAGAGCGTTTATGGCTGGGCATGATGATCAAATCAGCCCCGACCCGCTCGGCATGATCCAAGATAGTCGTCCAGGTTTTTCCTTCTGAGACATACTGGTGATGGACGATTTCCGGTGGGATATAGGCTTCAGCAAAGGCTTTTAGCTGTTGCTGAGTATCCTGCATCATCTTGCGCGCCGCATCTTTGGGGAAGTAGCTGGACACCATGGCCATATGGATGCCGGGTAGGACATTGAGCAGGTGGATGGTGGCGTTGGAATGCTTGGCATGCCATACCGCCAGCTCAACGGCTTTGTCTGCGAACCCTTTTTCATTGAGATCGACCGGAACTAAGATTTGCTTGTACATACTTCTCTCTTTGTTCACGCAGGGAATGGCTCCCTATAGTGTATACCAAATAGGCCTGACCCTTTCGTGATGAAAGGGTCAGATTGGGGTTTACTTGATATGACCCAGTTTTTTGGCTCGTCGGCGCTGGTTCCAGCCCAGGGCACCCAGCACCAGCAAGGTAGGAATGAATACCCACTCTTTCATTGGCCTGACGGCAGGGAGGCTGACCGTGGTGATTTCCCAGTCAAAGTCGATGCCTGCCTGCTCTGCCGGGCTGCCAAACTCCACCATATCAACGATCATCTTCTCGCCGTCCTGACGCAGCATCAGACCGGTAGAATCAATCCGTTCATCGGCTGAGACGGCGCGCTCGTCAAAGGGCAGCAAGACATGCTTGGAGACGAATTTTCCTTCCAGGTTCTCCCCGCTGACCTGGAGCTCAAGCGGCTGGCCGATGGCGAGTTTGTCCGCCGCATCGGTGATTAAGGTACCTGGCATCTCGTGCTTGGGCGGATAGACCATATCCCACCAGAAGCCTGGACGGAACAAGGAGAAGGTGATGAGCAGCAGGGCGGCGATCTCCCACCATTTGGTCTTGGTAAACCACCATCCCTGGGTCGCAGCGGAGAAGGTGAGCATCGCAATAATCGCAGAGCTGACGGTCAGCATCAGGTGCCACCAGGAATCGATATTCATCATCAGTAGCTGAGTATTGAAAATGAACATGAACGGTAGGATGGCCGTCCGGATGTCGTAGGTAAAACCTTGGATACCGGTCCGGATAGGATCACTTCTGGCGATGGCGGCCGCGGCAAAAGCCGCTAGGCCGACAGGGGGGGTATCGTCAGCAAGGATGCCGAAATAGAAAACGAACAAGTGAACAGCGATCAATGGAATGATCAGGCCGTGCTGGGCGCCCAAGGTCACAATAACCGGAGCCATCAGAGTCGATACCACGATGTAGTTGGCCGTTGTCGGCAGCCCCATACCGAGGATCAAGCTGATCAGAGCCGTGAACAGCAACATCAGAATGATGTTACCGCCCGAGATGAACTCGACGAACTCGGTCATCACCAAGCCTATCCCGGTGAGGGTGACCACGCCGACGACGATACCCGCCGCAGCCGTTGCCACACCGATGCCGATCATGTTGCGAGCCCCTGATACCAGGCTCTCCAGCAGGTCGACAACCCCTTCTTTGCCGGCTTCAGCCAGTGTCTTTTCTTTATTGAAGAGCGCCAGCAATGGACGTTGGGTCAGCAGGATGAAGATCATAAATACCGTTGCCCAGAAAGCAGACAGTCCCGGCGAGAAGCGCTCTACCGTCAGGCACCATACCAGCACCACAATCGGTAACAGGAAGTAAAGGCCTGACTTCATGGTCGGTCCGGGATCCGGTACTTCGGTAATGTCGGCGTTAGGATCCTCTAGCGCGTGATCTTGGTAATCTGCGGCGAGCTTAATCAAAGCGACGTAAGCAATCATGATCACTGCAGCGATCATCGGGGTGGCTGCTGCGCCGAAGACATCCTTGGTCCAGCCCACGCCGTAGTACACCGCGGCACTGACAACAATCAAGCCAAGGATCGTGCCGCAGAATGACAGCAGGCTCTGGGCAAGGGTCGGCTTATAACGACGCTCAAGACCGGACATCCCAGCTTTGCAGGCTTCTAGGTGCACGATATAAATCAGAGCGATGTAGGAAATCAGAGCTGGCAGCAAGGCGGCCTTGATGACTTCGACATATGAGATCCCGACGTATTCCACCATCAGGAAGGCTGCCGCCCCCATGATTGGCGGAGTCAGCTGACCATTGGTTGATGCGGCTACTTCGACGGCACCGGCCTTGGTACCAGGGAAGCCAACTTTTTTCATCAGCGGGATGGTAAAGGTACCGGTGGTGACTACGTTGGCAATGGATGAGCCTGATACTAAGCCAGATAGGCCCGAGGCGACGACGGCGGCCTTGGCGGGACCGCCACGCATGTGGCCTAGCAGCGAAAAGGCCACCTTGATGAAGTAGGCACCGGCACCGGCACGCTCAAGCATGGCGCCAAATAAAACAAACAGGAATACGAACGAGGTGGAGACGCCGACCGCGATTCCGAAAACCCCTTCCGTGGTCAGCCACAGATGTGACATGGCCTTGTTGAGGCTGGCACCTTTATGGGCAATAACATCCGGCATGTAAGGGCCGCCGAAAGTGTAGAGCAAGAAGACGGCAGCGACGACCATCAAGGGGGGCCCTAGTGCGCGGCGAGTCGCTTCAAGCAGTAGCACCATACCGGTAACAGCGACCACAATATCCATCTGGGTCGGGGCTCCAGAGCGGCCAGCCAGTTGGGTATAGAATAGGAACAGGTAGGCCGCGGCAAAGCTGCCTGCCAGCGCAAGGAGCCAATCGATCAGCGGGATCCTGTCTCGCGGTGAGTGTTTCAGTGCAGGGTAGGCGGTAAATGCCAGGAAGACGGCAAATGCCAAGTGAATCGAACGGGCTTCAGTGTCGTTTAGAACGCCAAAGTTAAAAATAAACGGTAACGGCGAAGCGTACCAAAGTTGGAACAGTGACCAACAAAGTGGAACAACCCACAGGATACGTCCAGCCAGTCCCTTCGGGCTTCTTGCCCCGGTATCCGCCTGAGCCACCATATCTTGCACATCTGTCGACGATTGTGTTGTCTTCGTCATGCATAATCCTTTTTCGATGGGCTAGGGTGTGATTAGCATTTATCGGAATGAATATATTGAAAACAGCAAGCACCAAGAGGCGGTGCTTGCAAGGTAGTGTTGCCTAGCGCAGTGTTACTTCAGGTAACCTGCTTCTTTGTAGTACTTCACAGCACCGGGATGTAGAGGAATAGACAGGCCATCTTTAACCATGTCTTCTGGCTTAAGGTTGGCAAATGCTGGGTGGAGACGTTTGAACGTGTCGAAGTTTTCGAAAACGGACTTCACGACAGCGTAGACCACATCATCAGAAACATCGGTAGAGGAAACCAGTGTCGCCGCAACACCAAAGCTGTTTACGTCGCTGTCAGTTCCCTTGTACATGCCGCCAGGTACGGTGCTCTTGGCATAGTACGGGTTGTCAGCCACGATCTGGTCGATCTTTGGTCCTGCGGCCGGGATCAACTTGGCATCACAAGAAGTTGTTGCTTCCTTGATGGAACCGTTTGGATGGCCGACCACATAAACAAAGGCATCAATCTTGTTGTCGCACAGCGCTTGCGAACGCTCTGAACCTTTGAGCTCGGAAGCCAATTTGAAGTCTTTGTTGGTCCAGCCCATTGCGTCCATCACCACTCCCATGGTGGCACGGTCTCCCGAGCCGGGATTACCGATATTGACGCGCTTGCCTTTCAGATCTTCGACACCGTTGATACCGGAATCGGTGCGGGCAATGATATTGAATGGTTCGGTATGCAGCGAGAAGACAGCACGCAGCTTCTTGTATGGCCCCTGCTGTTCGAACTTGCTGGTGCCGTTATAGCCATGGTATTGCCAATCAGACTGGACAATGCCGAAGTCCAGCTCACCGGCTCGCATGGTGTTGACGTTATAGATCGAGCCACCGGTGGACTCTACCGAGCAGCGAACGCCGTGTTCTTTGCGATCCTTATTGACGAGCTTACAAATAGCCCCACCAGTCGGGTAGTAAACACCGGTCACTGAGCCGGTCCCGATAGTGATGAAGCTTTGGGCATTGGCCATGCCAGTTGTCATAACTGCGGCAGCAAGTGCACTGACTTTGACGAGTTGCTTTAATGCCATGTTTATCCCTTCCTAGTTGTTGTTATTTCCGGAGAAAAGCCTTGTCCATCAGCGGTAAGGCGTGCCTACCTGGAGGTAATTTATCGCTGAATCTGGCCAATGATATCAAAACAAAGCCATAACTTTAAAACTATGTTAACAATAATAGGGGGTTAGCAGAGTGGAAATAGTTGCTGACAGTCAGAAAGGAAAGAATAATTATTTAAAACAATCAAGAGCTTGCAATATGAGTGGTGGTTTGGTGAAAGTTTGTCTTATTGTGATCTAACTCTCACAATACCAAGCAGCAAAACCTATCGTCTGCTACCTGGTATCGGGGGCGAAATAAGCAATTACTTGCTGTAGTCGAACAGCTCACAAACAGAGTTATACAGCTCTTCTGTCGAAATGGCATTGGTTGGTGTGATAAAGATAGTATCGTCACCGGCAACAACACCCAGGATCCCTTCTGCCTTACCCAGAGAATCAAGTAAGCGGGCGATGACCTGGGCGGCTCCCGGACCGGTATGGATGACGACGAGGGCACTGTTATAGCCAATCTCCATCACTAACTCTTTGAGAGGACTACTGGTTGTCGGTACACCAAGCTCTACCGGCAAGCAGTAGACCATTTCCATCTTCGCATTGCGGGTACGTACTGCACCGAATTTCGTCAGCATGCGAGAGACTTTGGATTGGTTGATATTGTCGAACCCTTGGGCTTTCAATGCGTCGACGATTTCACCCTGAGAGCTGAATTTCTCTTCTTTTAGGATTGCCTTGAATGCTTTGACCAAGCGTTCTTGTTTATCTGAATTTCGCATAAGTAAATTTCATGTGCAGGGACGAGGTGCTGTATTCTGGCACAACTTTTTGGATCCAAGCAAACAGTGTTCAAGTAAACTGGTGCATGTATCACCATTATAGAGGCAGAAACTGAATAAATATTGGTGTATATGCAACTTTCACGCGCTGTCCTCGTCAAGGTGTGGGAGTGAAATGTTATAGGGATGTAGCACATTTTATTCTTGCTTATGCGCGATATCGCAAAGCTGGTGGCATCTGATTGTATTTCTCTATGGGTTGCTATAACGTCAGTTCTGTTTGTGATATGAAATCAGTGTTTTAATTCGACTGTGATTTCATATGATTAGGTCTGAAAATTTATACTTCTATCGTAAAGGAGAACGAACATGAAAGTTGCTGTAATTGGTGCGGCCGGTGGTATCGGCCAGGCTCTTGCCCTGTTGCTTAAAAATCGTCTACCAGCAGGATCAGATCTGGCACTGTACGATATTGCCCCAGTAACACCAGGTGTTGCGGCTGATCTGAGCCATATCCCAACTCCTGTTTCTATCAAGGGATATGCCGGTGAAGATCCAACTCCGGCACTGGAAGGTGCTGATGTTGTTCTTATTTCAGCGGGTGTCGCCCGTAAACCAGGGATGGATCGTGCTGATCTGTTCAATGTGAACGCGGGTATCGTGAAGTCACTGGCTGAAAAAATTGCGGTGGTTTGTCCGAAAGCCTGCGTGGGTATCATCACTAACCCAGTTAACACCACGGTGGCAATTGCCGCTGATGTACTGAAAAAAGCGGGTGTTTACGACAAGCGTAAGCTATTTGGTGTGACTACGCTGGATGTTATCCGCTCTGAGACATTTGTGGCCGAGCTTAAGAACGTTGATCCGGGTGAAGTCCGTGTTCCTGTTATCGGTGGCCACTCTGGTGTGACAATTCTACCGCTATTGTCTCAGGTAGAAGGTGTTGAATTCACCGAAGAAGAAATCAAAGCATTGACGCCACGTATCCAGAACGCGGGTACTGAAGTGGTTGAAGCAAAAGCGGGTGGCGGTTCTGCGACCTTGTCGATGGGCCAGGCGGCCTGCCGCTTCGGTTTGTCACTGGTTCGTGCTCTTCAGGGCGAAACGGGCCAAGTTGAATGTGCGTATGTTGAAGGTGATGGCAAGCATGCCCGTTTCTTCGCACAGCCTATTTTGCTAGGTAAAGAAGGTGTCGAAGAGGTGATGGATTACGGTGCGTTGAGTGCGTTTGAGCAGGAAGCGCTGGAAGGTATGCTAGATACTCTGCAGGGCGACATTGCTAAAGGCGAAGAGTTTGCTGCGAAGTAATTTCTGACCAGCACAGCTAGGCAGTATGACAAGAAGCGGCTTTCGGGCCGCTTCTTTTTTGCTGGGTGTTGCCTATTGGCGATTTTCAATAGTAAGTGTCGCAACCGGTGTGTAGCTGAGGCTGCTCGACAAGATCATTGCAGTTAATGTTGATCCTGCGGTGATCACTCATGTTCTCGATGATCGCAGTGTTGTGTTCTTGATCCACATCGATAACTTCAGCAACGCCCTGAGGGTATTCAACCCACATTCCTGGCTTCAGTTCTTTCGCTTGCATGGTGGCCTCCTGTCGTGATCTTGATGATCCCGCCTTTATTGATATAACTATAGAATACTGTCCATCTGATGGATGGATACGGCGGTTGGGTGAGCGGGGATCAAAAAAGCCTGCCGGGAGGCAGGCTTTCGACGTGCAATTTAGGGATTACTTATTGCGGTGAACAGCAAGATGGGCCAGAGCAACCAATGCGTCCTTGTATTCGCTGTCGGCAACCGGGGCCAAGCTGGCAATGGCTTTTTCTGCCTCTTCCTCGGCGCGCTGCTGGGTATACTCGAGTGAACCGACCTGCTTCATGCATGCCAGAATAGGTTCGAGCTTGTCGAGGCCGTTGCCCTTTTCGATAGCCTCGCGGATCATGGCTGCTTGCTCGGTGTTACCGTGTTGCATCGCGTGCAGTAGCGGCAGGGTCGGCTTGCCTTCGGCCAGATCGTCACCGACATTTTTGCCCATTTCATCGCCGTCAGCATTGTAGTCCAAGACATCATCAATCAGCTGGAAGGCCGTACCGAGGTAGCGACCGTAATCTTGCAGGGCACGTTCGATATCGGCAGGGGCATCGACGAGAATGGCGGCTATCTGGGTGGCGGCTTCGAACAGGCGGGCGGTCTTGGAGTAGATCACCTGCATGTAGCTCTCTTCAGTCGTGTCGGGATCGTTACAGTTCATCAACTGTTGTACTTCCCCCTCGGCGATCACGTTGGTCGCCTCGCTCATGACATCGAGGATCCGCAAGGATCGTAGGCTGGTCATCATCTGGAACGAGCGGGTATAGATATAATCGCCGACCAAGACGCTGGCTGCATTGCCAAACATGGCATTGGCAGTGGCTTTGCCCCGGCGCATATCTGATTCATCGACGACATCGTCATGCAGCAGGGTGGCAGTATGGATAAATTCCACAAAGGCCGCTGCGGTGGTGTGTTGCTCGCCTTGGTAGTCAAGGGCACGGGCTGCCAGTACAGCAAGCATCGGGCGCAGGCGTTTGCCGCCGCCGCTGACAATGTAAAAACCAAGTTGATTAATGAGGGCTACATCTGAGTTCAGTTGAGCCAGTATCTTCGCGTCGACCTGTGCCATATCATCGGCAGTGAGCGCTTGGATAGCTTTGAAATCCATTGTACATCCAGCAAAGTAATGTGCCGCACCCGGCGGATTGTTGTGCGTATTGGTTGATAGCGAATCAGCATTGCCCCAAGCCGAACAAGCGCCAGCAGAATGGGAAGTGGCTCACAGTAAGTGGCAAAAGGGTTGCTTCGTCGAGATTTGTTCATCAACCAAGAAAAATTAATTATCGGATATTACACTAAAAGACAGCAATCTTCATAACCTCGATTGCGTTTAAATCGATGACTTTTATTACTGAGCAGCTTTTCGCCAATTTTCTTTGCACAAGCGCTTGCCAGTAGCCCTAATTTCGCGTAACATTCGCGCCCTATTGATGACAAGATTAAGCGCATACCCATTGCCCAAATCATACGTGGCAAATGGCCTATGCGGACAAGCGGAGTAAGACATGTACGCTGTTTTCCAAAGTGGTGGTAAACAACACCGTGTAAGCGAAGGCCAGACCCTACGCTTAGAAAAACTAGACGCTGAAACAGGCGCTAGCATTGAATTTGACTCAGTACTTCTAGTAGCTAACGGCGAAGAAGTAACTGTAGGCGCACCTTTCGTAGCTGGCGGTAAAGTAACTGCTGAAGTAGTTACTCACGGTCGTGGCGATAAAGTAAAAATCGTTAAGTTCCGTCGTCGTAAGCACTCTCGTAAGCAAGCGGGCCACCGTCAGTGGTTCACTGAAGTCAAAATTACTGGCATCAGCGCTTAATAACAGGAGAATTTAAAGATGGCACACAAAAAAGCTGGCGGTTCTACTCGTAACGGCCGTGATTCAGAAAGTAAACGTCTTGGTGTTAAGCGTTTCGGTGGCGAATCTGTACTAGCAGGTAACATCATCGTACGTCAGCGTGGTACTAAGTTCCACGCAGGTAACAACGTAGGCCTAGGTAAAGACCACACTCTATTCGCTCTATCTGACGGTAAAGTGAAGTTCGAAGTTAAAGGTCCTAAGAACCGTAAATTCGTTTCTATCGAAGCTGAATAATTCGGTCTCGACACGAATGATAAAGCCCTGCCTACTGGCGGGGCTTTTTGTTTATGGGGGGCTTTATGCCACAGCAAAATCCCACGGTTGGGATGCTCCTAGCATTGTTGACCGCGGTATTCTGGGGAGCGCTGCCCATTGCAATGAAGCAGGCTGTCGAGGTGATGGATCCCTTTACCATTGTCTGGTACCGGTTCATGACGGCAGCCATCGGTTTGGGCCTCTGGTTGGCCTACCGACGCAAATTGCCCAGCCTAACTGGCCTCGGGGTCAAGGGAGGCAGTCTGATGTTGCTGGCAAGCTTGGGGCTTGCGGGTAATTTTGTACTGTTTAACAGCTCACTGTCTTACCTCAACCCGGCGGTGGTTCAGGTGATTATGCAGCTGGCCCCGATGATGCTGCTGCTGTCCAGTGTCTGGTTGTTCAAGGAGTCCCTGGGCAAGCATCAGGTGGTGGGCGTGGTGGCCTTGTTGTCCGGCTTATTGCTGTTTTTCAATGAGCGATTGGCCGAGCTGTTTACCAGCATGAGCGCGTACACCACCGGCGTATTACTGGCAATAGCTGCCGCGATGGTTTGGGTGGTGTATGCCTTGGCCCAGAAGCGCATGCTTAGGCAGTTTTCGTCACCGCAGATCTTGTTGATGATCTATGTGATCTGTGCACTGATCTTGATGCCAGTGGCAACACCAAGCCAGATCCAGCTGATGGATCCGCGTCAGTTGGGCATGCTGATATTTTGCTGCCTCAATACGTTGGTGGGATATGGAGCCTTTGCCGAAGCGATGGCCCGCTGGCAGGCATCACAGGTGAGTGCGGTCATTACCTTGGCGCCGCTGTTTACGATCCTGTTTGTAGATCTGGCCAGTTTGGTATGGCCTGACTACGTAGCACCCGCCGCTCTGAATCAGTGGGGCTATGTCGGTGCCTTGATTGTCGTCGGTGGGGCGATGTTCAGCGCTATCGGCCATCGCCTGCTGAAGCGAAAGTAATATGGGCACCTGTGTTGCCCACGGTCATGCACGACAAAAGGTCGGATAAGCACGACGTTTGGTTGTACAATAGGTTAATAGCAACTTGGATAGCGCTATCCGGGTTGGATAGTTTTAACGCCACAGTGCGGAGAAAGAGATGAAGTTTGTAGATGAAGCGGTAATTCGTGTTGACGCCGGTGATGGCGGTAACGGTACAGTAAGCTTCCGTCGTGAAAAGTATGTCCCGAAAGGTGGTCCTGACGGTGGCGACGGCGGTGATGGTGGCGATGTTTACCTACTGGCCGATGAAAACCTCAATACATTGATCGACTATCGCTTTGAACGATTCCATGCTGCGCAGCGTGGCGAGAACGGTCGTGGTGGTAACTGTACTGGTAAACGCGGTGAGGACTGTGTTCTTTCGGTGCCGGTTGGTACTCGTGCTGTGGATGAAGAGACTGGCGAAGTGATCGCGGATTTGACTCAGCATGGCATGAAGGTGATGGCAGCCAAAGGTGGCTTCCACGGTCTGGGTAACACCCGCTTCAAGTCTTCGGTCAACCGTGCTCCACGCCAGAAGACTATGGGTACCAAGGGGGAAGTACGTCACCTTCGCCTTGAGCTTCTGCTATTGGCCGATGTGGGTATGCTGGGCTTGCCGAATGCAGGTAAATCCACCTTTATCCGTTCGGTATCGGCGGCTAAGCCGAAAGTGGCGGATTACCCGTTCACCACGCTGGTGCCTAGCTTGGGTGTTGTGCGCATCGATAACGAGCGCAGCTTCGTGGTTGCCGATATTCCTGGTTTGATCGAAGGTGCGGCTGACGGGGCTGGTTTGGGGATTCGCTTCCTGAAGCACCTTGAGCGTTGCCGTGTATTGCTGCACATGGTTGATCTGTTGCCTGCCGATGGCTCGGATCCAGTCGAGAATGCCTTCACTATCCTCAATGAGCTAGAGAAGTACAGTGACAAGTTGGCCAATAAGCCGCGCTGGATTGTGTTCAATAAGGTTGATTTGATGCCTGAGGAAGAAGCTCAGGAGAAGATCGACGAAGTACTGGATGCTCTGGCATGGGAAGGTGACTATTACTGTATTTCCGCCCTAAATCGTATGGGGACCAAAGAGCTGACGTATGATCTGATGCGCCAGATCGAGTCGATGCCGGCTCAAGTCTTCGAAGAGGACGAGGAAGAGACCGAAGAGAAGAAAGTCGAATTCAAGTGGGATGATTACCACGAGCAGCAAGTTAAGAATGCTGACGCTGATGACGACGACGATGACTGGGATGATTGGAACGAAGACGACTATGATGTCGAAATCATCTACAAGCCATAATTGGTAGTACCTCAGTGATGAAAAACCGCCTGCAAGGGCGGTTTTTTTGTGCCTAATCAAGCTGATAATTGTAAATTTGTATGATAATTCATCATTCGGATCACAAATTAGAGGTAGGGGACAGAAATGGCGGAGTCAAGCGGCGGATTGACTGAACCGGTACAGCGGGAGATTTCCCGCCTGGCAGTATTGGCGGGACAAAGATTATTGCAGCACGGTGCTGAAAGCACCTTAGTCATGGACGTCGCTAGGCGGTTAGGCTTGGCGCTGGGGGTGGACAGTGTGGAAGTGTCCCTGTCCGCCAGCTCAATGGTGTTGACCACCCTGAGCGACGGTCGCTGTATTACTACGACGAGGCGGTGCCAGGATCGCGGGATCAACATGCAGGTGGTGACCGAGATCCAGCGGGTGTGCATCATGGCCGAGCGGGGCGTCCTGGATGTCGACGGCGTCCACCAGCGACTCGAGCAGATCCAGCCGATGCGCTACAACCGCTACCTGGTGATCGTGATGATCGGCCTGTCGTGTGCTTCTTTCAGTCGCTTGGCCGGCGGTGACTGGCCGGTGTTTGCGCTGACCTTTGTGGCATCGGCGGTGGGGATGTTCGTCCGTCAGGAAATCGCCCATTGCCATTTCAATCCTCTGCTCAATTTCGGTGTTACCGCTTTTGTGACCACCTTGATATCCGGATTCGGGCAAGTGTATCAAATCGGCGAGGCCCCGTTTCTGGCGATGGCTTCTTCGGTATTGATGTTGGTGCCGGGCTTCCCGCTGATTAATGCCATATCTGACATGGTCAAAGGGTACGCCAACATGGGGATAGCACGCTGGACCATGGCCAGTTTGTTGACGCTGTCGACCAGTATGGGGATCGTTGCTGCCATGAATGTGCTCGGGGTATGGGGGTGGCTGTCATGATCACTATCGACTTTTTGCTGGCACTTCTCAATGACATGTTCTTTGCCTTGATCCCGGCGGTTGGTTTTGCCCTGGTGTTTAACGTGCCGCCGAAGGCATTGAAGTACTGTGCTATCGGCGGGGCGCTTGGCCACGGCTGCCGCTTTGCCCTGATGCATTGGGGCCTGTCGATTGAGTGGGCGACCCTGTGTGCAGCAACCCTGGTTGGGATGATTGGGGTACATTGGTCCCACCGTTTTCTTGCTCACCCCAAGGTGTTTACCGTTGCCGCTATGATCCCCATGGTACCCGGTGTGTTTGCTTTCAAAGCGATGATCGCACTGGTTGAGATCAACCATCGCGGCTTTACCCCCGAGCTATGGGGTTTGTTGGTGGAAAACATGCTCAAGGCGGTATTTATCGTTGCTTCGCTCGCTATTGGTCTTGCTATGCCCGGCTTGCTGTTTTATCGCCGCCGTCCTGTGGTATAACTCTTGCCAACAGAAACAGAGGAGAGATTATGAAGATCAGTATGGTTGCCGCGATGGCCAAGGCGCGGATCATCGGTAAAGACAACGCCATGCCATGGCACCTACCCGCCGATTTTGCCTGGTTCAGGAAAGTTACTATGGGTAAGCCGGTGGTGATGGGGCGCAAAACCTTCGAATCCATCGGTCGTCCGCTACCGGGCCGCCATAATATTGTGATCAGCCGTAATGCAGACTACCAAGCCGAAGGGGTCACGGTTGTCGCTGATATTGAAGCGGCCAAGCAGGCTGCCGGTCATGTCGATGAGTTGATGGTTATCGGTGGGGGCAGCATTTATGCCGCTTGCCTGGCAGAGGCCGACCGTCTGTACCTGACTTTCATTGATTTGGAGGTTAAGGGCGATACTCAGTTTCCTGACTGGGGGGATCATTGGCAGGAAGTACATAGCGAGTCCTACGCGGCCGATGAGAAAAATGCCCATGATATGCGGTTTGTGATTTTAGAGCGCTGACAGGTTATGCTGCGGCCCTTAACAAAAAGAGGCTTGCCCGACGGCAAGCCTCTTCTGTTCTTGGGGGGACAAAACTGATCAGGCGTGTACCGGACAGGCGTGCTCGAAGCGGGCCCCGTCCTCCCAGCGAAGTAGTGTCATGCTGTTACCCCATACGCAGCCTGTATCGAGCCCTATTACCTTATCATCCTCGTAGCCCATCAGTGCTGCCCAGTGGCCGAAAATCATCTTCTTGCCCATCTCAGGGCGTGCAAGGGCGAACCAAGGCACCAGTTGGTCGCTGGCGGTTTCTTGTGGAGACAGTTTGCATGCCATGTCGAGCCGGCCATCCGGATAGCAGAAACGCATCCGGGTGAAAGCATTGATGGTATAGCGGTAGCGCGCGATCCCTTTCAGATCTGCCGACCATGTATCGGGTCCATTGCCGTACATGTTCTTTAATAGCCAACGGTAATTATCACCTTGCAGTACACGCTCGACCTCCTTGGCCCGCTTTCTTGCTTGTTTCAGGTTCCATTGCGGCGGGATCCCTGCATGGGTCATGACAAAGGAAAGCGCCGGGTGCTCGGCCAAAAGTGGCTGGTGGCGAAGCCAATGCAGAAGTTCATCGCGGTCCGGCGCATCAAGAATAGCTTGGAGTTTGTCTTTGGCCTTGTTTTTGGCAATGCCCTCGGCAACGGCCAGCAGGTGGAGGTCGTGGTTACCCAGCACCGTGGTTGCCTGTTGGCCGAGACTTTTGACAAAGCGCAGTGTTTCAAGTGACTGGGGGCCTCGGGCAACAAGATCCCCAGTTAGCCATAGTTGATCTTGGTGCGGGTTGAAACCGGCGGTATCGAGCAGCTGGCGCAAATCATCGAGGCAGCCCTGAATATCGCCAACGAGGTAGGTCGACATACTGATCCTTTAGTGGAGAATATTGGGTACCGACAGGCGAAACGGTGAGATCTCGGCGACGAATTCGTCACCGTTTCCATTGACCATGACGTAATGTCCCTGCATCACCCCTAGCGGTGTTTCAATGATAGTGCCGCTGGTGTAGGTGTATTCGTCATTGGCCGGAATGGTCGGTTGCTCGCCGACAACGCCTTCCCCTTCAATCACCAGCTTTTTGCCGTTGGCATCGGTGATCAGCCAACGTCTGCTTAGCAGCTGGGCCTCGCCAGATCCCAAGTTGGCAATGGTGATGGTGTAGGAAAAGACATAGCGCTGGTTATCAGGCTCGGATTGATCTTCGAGGTAGTGCGTGACGACCCGGCACTTGATGGTTGGTGTTACGCTCGTTGTCATTGTTATGCTTCCTTTCTTGGCAAGCTACCGGCACTTGATAAAGTGTGCCGGCAGCTCAATCAATGTCATTGGCGAACGCACATTTATTTGACGTGGTTTGCATCCAGCCAGTTTGCCATTGTGACAAACTGTTCAAGCGTTAGGTTTTCTGGTCGCATACTTGGGTTGATCCCCAGCGCTTCCAGTTGTTCGCCAGTCATCAGTGACTTATAGCAGTTGCGGATGGTCTTGCGACGCTGGTTGAAGCCTTCGCGGCAAACCCTGTCCAACCATTTAAGGTTAGTACATGGATGCGGCAAGGTTTCATATGGCGTCAGGCGGACAACGGCCGAGTCAACTTTGGGCGCTGGTTTGAATGATTCTGGCGGCACTTCCAGCACAGGCATGACGCGGCAGTAGTACTGGGTCATCACGGTCAAACGACCGTAAGCCTTGCTGCCAGGGCCTGCTGCTAGGCGGTTTACGACTTCTTTTTGCAGCATGAAGTGCATGTCTTCGACGTGCTCGTGGAATGACAGCAAATGGAAGATCAGCGGGGTCGAGATGTTGTACGGTAGGTTACCGAAAATACGCAGCTTGTTGTTTTCCTTAAGAAGCTGTGTAAAGTCGAAACGCATCGCATCACCTTCGTGGATGGTTAGCTTGTCAGCTAGATCCGGGTGATTGCGAAGACGCTCGGCCAGATCACGGTCAAGCTCGATAACCGTGAACTTGTCAACCATTTTACCGACAGGTTCAGTGATTGCACCAAGGCCCGGGCCGATTTCGACCAGGTTTTGGCCTGGGCGAGGGTTGATGGCGGAAACAATGCCATCAATGATGTATGGGTCGTTCAAAAAGTTCTGGCCAAAGCGCTTACGGGCGCGGTGACCTAGGTGGACTTGATCGCTGCTCATGCTTGTTTTTCTACCAATTCGAGGGCGTGTGATAGCGCTGTCCAAAGGCTACCCGTGTCCGCCTGTCCAGTACCGGCGAGTTCCAGTGCGGTACCATGATCTACTGAAGTTCTGATGAAGGGCAGGCCTAACGTAATGTTGACGGATTTACCAAAGCCTTTGAATTTCAGCACTGGTAGCCCTTGATCGTGATACATGGCCAGTACCGTGTCGGCATCGGCCAGATATTTTTCTTGGAAGATGGTATCTGCTGGCAGTGGGCCAATCAGATCCATGCCTTCCTGCTGGCGTAGCTGCTCCAGCGCCGGGCTGATCACGTCGATCTCCTCGGTGCCCAGGCAGCCGTCTTCGCCGGCATGTGGGTTTAAGCCACAGACATAAATTTTCGGTTCGGCAATGCCGAACTTGCTGACAAGATCAGCATGCAGGATACGGATCACCTGCTGCAGCCGTTCTTCGGTAACGGCCTTGGATACACAAGCCAAAGGGATATGGGTTGTGGCCAAAGCCACCCGAAGCCCTTCGGTCGCCAGCATCATGACTACCTGGGCAGTATTCGATTGCTGGGCAAAAAACTCGGTATGGCCACTGAACGATACTCCCGCCCGGTTGATCACCCCTTTATGGACCGGGCCGGTGACGACAGCTGCAAATTCACCGCTCATACACCCCTGGGCGGCTCGCTCCAGAGTACTGAGCACATAGTGGCCATTTTGCTCGTTGAGCGTGCCTGCCTCCACCTGTGCGGCGAGAGGAAGATCGGCAACCACCATAGTGCCAGCCCGGTGGGGCGCGGCTGCTTGGCTCGGGTCATAGGCTTTGACAGCCAATGGCAAACCGAGCTGGGCTGCACGTTCTACCATAAGCTGGGCGTTAGCACAAATGACAAGTTGGTGCGGCCAGTTGTGCTGGGCGAGGGCAAGTACCAAATCAGGGCCAATGCCTGCTGGTTCACCTGGGGTGATGGCAATACGTTTAACCTTGGTCATCGGCACGTTCCGGTTGTTCGATGAAGGCACCAGCACGCAGTTCCTGCAACCAAGCCTGGGCTTCTTCGTTGAATTTACGGCTGAACAGAATGCGGTAGGCACGGTTTTTCACTGCAGCATCGGTGCGGTCGACATCGCGGCGGTCAAGGACCTCGACAATGTGCCAGCCATGTACCGTTTTGAACGGTTCGCTGATCATGCCTTCCGGCAGTGTTTCCACTTTTTCTTTAAACTCAGGAACATAAAGATCTGGCGTCTGCCAGCCCAGTTCACCACCGTTGGCAGCCGATCCCGGATCGGCACTCAGGGCCTGGGCAGCATCCGCGAAGCTGCGCTCGCCGGCCAGAATCGCCCGGCGGGCTTGTTCCAGCTGTTCTTTGGCCCCCTCATCGCTGAGGATCACCGACGTCTTGACCAGAATATGGCGGGCGTTCACCTCGGTCACGGAAACCGTTTCCAGGCCGTCAACCTGGTTGATTTTTAGAATATGGTAGCCGACACCGCTGCGGAAAGGGCCGACAATAGCACCGGTACCCTGAGATTGGATCTGATCGGCAAAAATGGTCGGCATCTCCTCTTTGCGCATCCAGCCCCACTCTCCGCCCTGCAGGGCTTTCGGGCCTTTAGAGTAGCTGTAGGCCAAGTTGGCGAAGTCAGCACCGTCTTTTAGCTGGTTGACAAGCTGCTGGGCTTCATTGGCGACGGCATCGCGCTCTACTGCGCTGGCGCCTTCTTCAACACGCAGCTGGATATGGCTGATATTGTAGCGCACGCCCTGCTGCTCATGCTGGCTCAGTTGGCCTGCCAAGGTTTCGACTTCCTGCGGCAGGATGTTGATCCGGCGGCGGACTTGGATCGTGCGGGCCTCGCTGGCGGTCATGTCGCGACGCATTTGTTCGCGGAAAATCGAGAAGCTGATGCCATTGGCTGCCAGCATTTGCTGCAACTGGCCCACCGTCATCTGCTGTTCGGCGGCCATTTGGTTGATAGCCTGATCCAGGCGGTTATCATCGATGCGGATCCCGAACTGTTCGGCCTGCTGCAGTTGAAGGGTTTCCATCACCAGCTTTTCCATGATCTGGTTAACCAGCACATCATCCGGTGGCAGTGGCTGGTTCTGGCCGGCAGCATTCATGCGCACGGTTTTGAGCATGGCATCGACATCGCTTTGCAGGATCACGCTGTCATTGACGATCGTGACAATACGATCCAGTTCTTGTGGTGCGGCAATGGTACCGGCAGAAAGGCCCAGTAAGGCGATACCGAGCAAGCTAGACTTCCAATTTTTCATAGTTTGTTTCCATCGTGCGCCGGGGCGCGTTAAATCTTGATAGGAAGGGCAGGCCCTTCCATCTATTAATTATTGAGGTAGAAAGGGCGACCGTAGCTGATCGAGTTGTTGTCACTGGTGGTGCCTATCGGGGCTAAGCCGAGGCCAATCAGGCTGAACGAAATACTGAAGTTCCGCTCGTATTCGGCTGGGCTCGACGATACATTCTGGCGTGTTTTCAGGTATTCGTTATAGCCCAGGCTGATCATCCAGCAGGCCGTGCGGAAGTTCAGGCTGATCTGTCCTTCCAGCATCTGGTTCTCGGTCAGGTCGTGGTAGTAATCACCGCGCAGTGTCACCCCGTCATAGATTGGGAAGCCGGTTGAAAAGCCAAGCTGCGAGATACCGTCCTCGGTATAGCGATTGAGTTGTTCCTCGTCGAGGATGTTATCGAGCAGGTACTCTTTAGAAATATAGCGGTAGTTCAGCTGGCTAAAGGTGCCTCCTTCGCGGTATTCAATCGCACCGTTGGCAAACTGGAGATCTTTTTTGCTGGCGTCGTACTGCAAGCCGCCATGGAAGAACAGCCAGTCATCGTAGTTAAAGTCCGACTCGAGCGCTGTCGCCGAATAGTTGGGGCTGGTCTCGTTGTCAGTATCCAGGTTTCTGCCGGAATCATTGAGGTAGAAGATTTGCCCCACCGCAATATTGAAGCGCTCTTTGAATTGGTTATCAAAGTAGCGGGACGTGGCACCGATGGTAAACTGGTTGGCGGCGGCAATCCGGTCGACACTGGAATAGCGCTTGTCGCGGAATAGCCCGTAGTAGTCGGTTTGCATCAGTGTGGTGTCGTAGGCATCGTAAATCCCTTTCTGCTCCACATCCTTGACGTACAGGTACTGGATTTGCGGCTCAAGGCTCTGGGTGTAGCTGTCGCCCCAGATCAGGGTATCCCGCTCGAGGTACAGGCCGCTGTGGAGACGGATACTCGGCACGGTCCGCGAGACACTGTCTTTTAGTTCAAGGCCTTTATCCACGATTTCCTGGGCATTGGGATCAAAGTCCTGGTTGTAGTAGGTGTACATCAGCTTGGCTTCGCTGGTCACCGACCACCAAGGGGTGGCATATGGTAGCGTCAGCGTCGGCTCGAAATGCACCCGATCCGCGGTCGGCTTGTCTGGATTGTCATTTTCAAACCGGCTGACATGGCTGTTCAGGGAGAAGTCCAGGCCGTACGGCATGTCCTCGTAGTAATAGTTCGCCTCCACCTGGGGCATCAGGCGGTAGCTTGAAGAAACGCCGAGGGTCAGCGGCTGGAAGTCACGGACTCGGAGCGTGGAATCCCAGTTGCGGTCACGGTACGACACTTCAGCTGTTTGCAGCAGGTTGTTGTCTTCTCGCTCGCCGATACTGGAGTCGATATCTGAGAAGTATGTCGGATCGCTGACCTTGCTGTAGTCAATCTCGAATAACCAGTGCTGGTTATACATGCCGTTGTGAGACCAGTTGAAGCCCCAACGCGGATCTTTGTCTGAGTCCTTTTTGTCATTGCCGAGGTACTCGCCGGACAGGCTGCCCGTGCCGAATTCGGTGAGGTAACGGAACTTGGAGTTGAGCTGCAAACCCCGGTTGCTCATGTACTTCGGCGTGATCGTCATGTCATAGTTGGGCGCGATGTTCCAATAGAACGGGGTTTCGAGCTCGAAGCCGTCGCGTGAGCCGTAGCTGACCGACGGGTAGAGGAAACCGGTCAGGCGCTCGTCGCCGACAGGAACCCGAAGGTAGGGCATGTAGAATACCGGGACATCGGCGACCTCGAACCGGGCATTGTAGAGATCGGCAAAGGGCGAGTCGTTCTCCCGCTCGATGCTGGTGGCCGAGAACTGCCAGCTTTTGTCGCCCGGTGGACAGGTGGTGTAGGTGCCGTTTTTCAGGCGGTAGTAGGAGATCCCGTTTTTGGTCACTCGCTCAGCCTCACCGCGGCCGGCTTCGCAGGTCATGTTGTAAACCGCATTGTCCATCTGAGAGTCTTCGGTATCCAGGTTACTTTGGATACGGTCCGAATACACCTCGATGGTACCGTCATGGAAGTAGACGTTACCTTCGGCGGTGACAATATTTTCTGGTTGCTGCAGTTTAGCCGTGTCGGCGACAACCGTACGGTTACCCTGGCGGACGATGACATCGCCGGTGTAAGTAACATTCTGGTTATTGAGGGCCTCGGCTTGATCGGCGGTGACTTTGATTGGCTCGTTGTTAGGATCGGCCGGCATCTGCTCTGGGGCAATACAGGTACCACGAATCATTGCCAGTTCGTCAGTTTCATCACTGACCGCAGCGTCGCCACTGGTTGTCTCTGGGGCGACTTGGTTTGCGTAAGCCACCGTCGGGCCGAAAAGTGCCAGGCTGATCATGGTTGCCAGTAAGCTGCGGGAAGTTGATGACATCTAACTAAACGTTCCTGTAATAAAAGTTTTTAGCGCATTTGTTATTGTTGACTGGGTTTTGACAAGCTTTCCCAGTAAATGCCAGCTATGATAATGCAAATTCTACCCGACGGCATCTTTTGGCTCATTTTTTGGCTTTCGCTATCGGGTTTAATGCAAAATAAATATTTCTAAATTTAGCAAATTACCAGAGAGTAGCGAATGCAGGTTTGGGGCAAAATTCTTGGGGCATTTTTTGGCTTCCTCCTTGGCGGGCCGTTTGGTTTGTTGTTAGGTCTCTTTTTGGGCCATAAGTTCGATAAAGCGCGTGCAAAAATTTATTACGGTGGTGGCTTTGGCGGTTTTTCCGGAGGGCATAGCTCTGCGGAAAACCAAGCGGCCTTCTTTTATGCGGCCTTTGCCGTCATGGGCCATGTGGCCAAGGCCAAGGGGCGGGTTACCGAAGAAGAGATCCGAGTCGCCAGTGCCTATATGGATCGGATGGGCTTGCAAGGTGAAGCACGTCGTCAGGCCCAGGAGGCCTTCCGTGAAGGCAAGGAAGAGCACTTCCCATTGGAAGAGACCCTGATGCGGGTGCGCCAGGCCAGTGCCGGTCGGGCAGATTTGCTGCAGTTTTTCCTCGAGTTGCAAATCCAGGCGGCGTTTGCTGATGGCTCATTGCATCCGAGCGAGCGCAAGTTGCTCCATGTCATTGCCCGTATTCTGGGCTTTTCGGCCCAGCAGTTGGAGCAGCGGCTGCATATGCAAGAAGCGGCGTTCCGTTTCCAGCAAGGTGGTTTCCATCAGCAATACCAGCAACAGGGCGGGGCTTTCCGCCAGGCACCGACTAAAGACCAGTTGGCTGACGCCTTCGAGTTGATTGGCGTGCCGGAAACGGCTTCCGCCCAGGAGCTCAAGCGGGCCTATCGCAAGCAGATGAACGAGCACCATCCGGACAAGCTGGCGGCCAGGGGCTTGCCGCCGGAGATGATGGAGTTGGCCAAGCAGAAAACCCAGGAGCTACAGGCAGCCTACGATCTGATCCGTAAGGAGAAGGGGTTTAAATAAGGAAGAACGGTGCTTTGGGAGCAAAGGCGGTTCTATGAACCTATGGTTTAAGAGCGAAAGTTTGTAACCGTTAGTGACAGAGTACCTTGCGATTTTTGCGCCTGCTTGCAGGACCGCAGGACCACAAAAAAGGCGAGACCGTTGGTCTCGCCTTTTTGCTTTTTAGGGCCGGAGCGTACCCATCAAACCTGATTCTGCGGTATGCCGGCGGCAAACGCATTGAGGTTGTCGACAAGCTGGTTGGCCAGGGCCTGGATGGCACTGTCTGAGCCCCAGGCGACATGCGGCGTAAGTAATAGGTTGGGCAAGTCGCTGTTGGCTATTAGCGGGTTGTCATCGTCAGCCGGCTCTTCGGTGAACACGTCGCACCCGGCACCGGCGATTTCTCCGCAGCGGAGGGCGTCGACCAGAGCCTGCTCGTCGACCAATCCCCCCCGGCCGGTGTTGATCAAAATGGCACTATCTTTCATTTGCTCCAGCTCGCCACTGCCTATCAGGTTACGCGTCTCGTTAGTCAGCGGACAGTGCAGGCTCAGCACATCGGCCTGTGCCAGGACTGTATGGAACGGCAGGTAGCCCTCACGGCAGGCCTCCGCGCCCTTTCTTTCGGCAAAGATCACTTTCATCCCCAGCGCACGGCCGAGTGCTGCCATTGCTTGCCCCAAGCCACCACTGCCAATAAGCCCCAGTGTCGCCCCGCGAATATCACCGATAGGGTGGGTGAAAAAGCAGAACTGCTTCTTTTCCTGCCAGACGCCTTGCTGGATATCACGATGATAGCCCAATAGGTTGCGGCGCAAGGCGAACATCATGGCAACGGCGTGCTCGGGTACCGAGTCGATGGCGTAGCCACGGATATTGCTCACTGTGATGCCCTGCTGGCGGCAGTATGCCAGATCAACGTTGTTGGTGCCGGTGGCGGCAATGGCGATCATCTTGAGCTTTGGCAGTTGGGCTAGGATTGCTGCATCAAGAACCACTTTATTGGTAATGGCGATGGTTGCATCCCTGAGCCGTTCGATGACCTGTTCGGGGCGGGTGGATGAATACTGTGTCCATTGGTGAGCAAACTCCGGGGAAGGAAGAGCGATGTGGTCCGGTATCGTGTCGCGGTCGAGAAAGACAATGTGTTCCATGGTTAGCCAAATATAGGATCGAGGATAGTGGGCTTAGTACACACTATCCTCGGCGGCCAACTCAACCCCTAGGGTTTGGAATAGTGATCCGGTAGGGTCTTTTGCGGTGCCCCGGTAAAGAATTCACACGGCGCGAACAGGTGCATCGGCGCCCCGCTGCGCGGGTGGAAGAAGCTCAGCTCTGCGGCATGGAGCTGCAGGCGCGGGGCCATCGCTTTGGCTTCCGGGTGGGCGTAGAAGCCATCACCGAGGATCGGATGGCCCAAGGCAAGCAGGTGAACCCGCAGCTGGTGGGAGCGGCCGGTGATCGGACGCAGGCGGACCAGGCTGGTGTTGTTGCCTCGCTCAAGGACTTGATAGTGAGTGACGGAAGGCTTGCCGTCGTCAAAGCAGACCTTTTGCTTCGGCCGGTTTGGCCAGTCGCAGATCAGCGGCAGGTCGATAGTCCCGCTGTCTTGCTCGATATGGCCGAATGCACGGGCATAATAGACCTTTTCGGTGCGGCGCTCGCGGAACTGGGCCTTGAGATCGCGTTCGGCCTCTTTGTTCAGGGCGAGGACAATCAAGCCTGAGGTGGCCATATCAAGGCGGTGGATGATGTGCGAGTCAGGGAAGCCGGCCAATACCCGAGAATAGATACTGTCATGGAACGCAGGATCACGGCCTGGGTTCGAGAGCATGCCTGACGGCTTGTTGACGGCAATGATATCGTCGTCCTGGTACAGGACATCCAACCAAGGATCTTTGGGTGGGTTGTAATCAATCTCTGGCAGTGTGCTCATGGTCGCAGGGTCCGCTATAAGGGCCGGTAAAAGAGGCCGTGAAATTGGAAGGCGGCGATAATAGCATAATTGCCCGCGGCGTAATGCGCCTGAAACAAAAAAGCCGCCTGTGAAGGCGGCTGGCAGTTGCGATACGGGTGGGCGGTTAGCCGTGGCTGACCACGATCAGGCGCAGCGAGTCCAGTTGGATCTGCGCCTTGGCGATGTAGCCGGTGAGCTCCTCGATTTGGTTTTCGATCAGCTCAAGCTCGTCGTCACGGATATTCGGGTTGACCGCCTTCAGAGCCTGGAGACGATCCAGCTCTGCGCGTAGCGTTGCTTCCATCTCGGCTTGGGCTGCGTCGCGGATAGCAACCAGCTCACCGGATACCACTTGTTCAGCACTTTCAATCAAGGTGTGAATATCTTTCTGCACCGAGTTCACCAGCTTGCTGCCAAGGTGGCGGTTAACCGGGCTCAGCTGGCGGTTGAAGCCTTCGAACTCGACCTTGGCCGACAGGTTGTTGCCCTTGGCGTCTAGCAAGATGCGGATCGGTGTCTTCGGCAGGAAGCGGCCGATACCGGATTGCTTCGGTGCCTGGGCATCAACCACATACACCAACTCAAGCAGCAAGGTACCCGCAGGTAGCGCCTTGTTCTTCAGCAGCGATACCGCCGTGGTACCGACACCTTCGGACAGCAGCAGGTCGATACCGCCCTGGATCATCGGGTGCTCCCAGCTGATGAAGTGCAGATCTTCACGTGATAGCGCGGTGTCACGGTCGAAGGTGATGGTACAACCATCGTAAGGCAGGCCTGGGTAGCTCGCCACCATCATGTGCTCAGACGGGGTTACCACAATGGCGTTCTCGCCTTTGTCGTCCTGGTTCAGGCCGATAGTATCGAACAGACCAAGGGCAAAGGTCACCAGATTGGTGTCGCCGTCTTTGCTGCTGATCTCTTCAACCAGCTTCTGGGCGTCAGCGCCGCCGTTGGAATGGATTTCCAGCAGGCGGTCACGGCCTTGCTCCAGCTTGCCCTTGAGCTCATGGTGCATTGACGCACTTTTTTCGATGAGCTCATCGAGTTGGTCGCCGTCAGGCTTGTCGCTGGCCAGCAGCTCCAGCAGATCGCCGCTGAAGGCATCGTACACGGCACGGCCGGTCGGACAGGTTTCTTCAAAGGCATTAAGACCTTCGTTGTACCAGCGGGCCAGTAGGGCTTGCGAGGTGCCCTGTAGGTGCGGCACATGAATTTCGATATCACGCTTCTGGCCAATACGGTCAAGACGGCCGATCCGCTGCTCGAGCAGATCCGGGTTGTTCGGTAGATCGAACATCACCAACTGGTTGGCGAACTGGAAGTTGCGGCCTTCCGAGCCAATCTCAGAACACAGCAGTACCTGAGCACCGTCTTCTTCCTGGGCGAAGTAGGCGGCAGCCTTGTCGCGTTCGATGATCGACATGCCTTCGTGGAACACGGTGGCACGGATCCCTTCGCGTTCACGCAGAGCCTGTTCGAGGATCAGGGCTGTTTGGGCGCGAGAGCAGATCACCAGCACTTTTTCCTGGCGGTTAGCTTTGAGCATATCCAACAGCCAGTTTACGCGTGGATCGAAGTGCCACCAGGTCGCAGAGTCACCTTCGAACTCCTGGTAGATATCTTCAGGGTACAGCAGCTTGAAAGCCTTTTGCTCCACACTCATTTTGCCGCCCATCATGCTGGCAACGCGCATGGCCGTCTGGTACTGCGACGGCAATTCCAGCGGGTACATGTTGAGGTGGCGCTGCGGGAAGCCCTTGATAGCGGCGCGGGTGTTTCGGAATAACACGCGACCGGTACCGTGGCGGTCCATCAGGTTGTCGATCAGCTCGTGGCGAACGGTCTGCTGTTGTTCGGTATCAACATCAGCGGCTTCGATGATGCGCAGCATCGGTTCGATATCTTGCTCTGGCAGCAGCTCCACCAAGGTATTCTTGGCGTCGTTGTCGAGCTTCTCACCAGACAGCAGGCGGGATACCGCATCGGCGACCGGGGCATACTGGCGCTCTTCTTCGACGAAAGCCTCGTAGTCGTAGAAACGATCCGGGTCGAGCAGGCGCAGGCGGGCAAAGTGGCTCTCGTGGCCCAATTGCTCCGGGGTTGCGGTCAGCAGCAGCACACCCGGTGCCTTTTCGGCCAGCTCCTCTACCACCTGGTACTGGCGGCTCGGTTTGTCTTCGCTCCACTCAAGGTGGTGGGCTTCATCAACCACCAGCAGATCCCAATCGGCATCCAGCGCTTGCTCGAAGCGGCGGCGGCTCTTGCGCAGGAAGTCCAATGAACACAGCACGTATTGGGCGGTGTCGAAAGGGTTGGCTGAATCGGCAAACGCCTCGACACAGCGCTCTTCGTCGAAAATCGAGAAGTGCAGGTTGAAACGACGCATCATCTCCACCAGCCATTGATGCTGCAGGGTTTCCGGCACCAGGATCAAGATACGTTCTGCGCGGCCAGAGAGCACCTGCTGGTGGATGATCATCCCGGCCTCGATGGTTTTACCCAGGCCGACTTCATCGGCCAGCAGAACGCGCGGCGCATAGCGGCGGCCGACTTCATGGGCGATGTACAGCTGGTGGGGGATCAGGCCGGCACGCATGCCGCACAGACCACGCAACGGGCTCTTGTGTTGTTCGTACTGGTTCTTGAGCGCGCGGTAGCGCAACGCAAAGCGGTCCATCCGGTCAATCTGGCCAGCAAACAGTTTGTCCTGCGGCTTGTTGAAGCGGATTTGGTTGCTAAGGAAAATCTCACGCAGGGCGACATTTTCTTCGCCAGTATCGGTACGGGTACCGATGTAGGTAAAGACGCCGCCAGTTTCGTCGACCTGTTCGACATTGAGCGACCAGCCGTCATGGCTTTCAACCACATCACCGACATTGAACATTACACGGGTCACGGGGGCATCATTGCGCGCATAAAGTCGGTTCTCTTCACTGGCTGAGAACATCAGAGTCACGGTTCTGGCATCGACAGCCACGACCGTACCTAGACCCAGATCACTTTCAGTATCACTGATCCAACGTTGGCCCAAAGCAAATGGCATAGTGGTAAAAACCTTCTAATTATTTGAAATTAAGGAAAATGCTAAGCCGATGCACCAGCATTTATGAACTACACTCAAAGTAATACCGTACTAGATGGTATCCATCAGCTGCCGCTGGCAGTGAGTATCGGTATATAAGTGTAAGCCAGAATCCGCACCGGTAAAAAGGGGAGTAATGTTACTGCAAGCCGTGAGCAAGGTCACGGTCATTGTGACAAGAAAGTACCAAACTGTAACTGTCACATTTTTTTAATTATCTCCGGTCTTAAATAGTATTACTCCCGTTTGGCGGGCACAGGAAATACCCTGGTGGTGCACCCACCGTTTTGTTACCAAGGAGGTACCTATGGATGAAGCTGGCAGGAAAGTTTTCGTTCTAGACACCAATATTCTGCTTCATGAGCCCCTCGCAGTTTATTCCTTCAAAGAGCATGATGTTGTTATTCCGATGACGGTGCTCGAAGAGCTCGATCGCATCAAGGACAGTAAACGGGATGTTTCCCGTGATGCCCGGGTTGCCATCCGCACCCTGGAAGACATCTTTCATGACGCCACCCCCGAGCAAATCGCCGAGGGTATTCCCCTCAGCCCACAAGGCGGCGAGCTTGGCAAGGTTGCCATTTTTGCCGATTACGAAGTCACCGAAACGGTCCACGCCTTTGCCGACAAGGCCGGGGATAACCGTATCCTCAATGGCGTACTATTTCTCCAAGCCCACTACGCCCCGCGAGAAGTGGTACTGATCACCAAAGACATTAATATGCGGCTGCGTGCCAAAGGGGCCGGGGTCTGCTTTGTCGACGACTATCGCACCGACCAGCTGATTGACGATGTCAAGATGCTGACCAAGGGGTTCTATCAGTTCAGTGGCAACTTCTGGGAGCGGGTCGGTGAATGCTATTCGGAGAAGAAAGGACGCTCGACCGTGCATACTCTGCCAGCGGAGTTGTTCGAGGCGCCATTTATCAACCAATACCTGATTGACGAGGACAGTGACTTTGCTGGCCGGATCCAGTCGATTGACGCAGGAACCCTGACCTTGAAAGATATCGGCCACGAGCGGATGCTAAGCCGCCAGGCCTGGGGGATCCACCCGAAAAACATCTATCAGGGCATGGCCCTGGATGCCTTGATGGATCCGAAGATTGACCTAGTGATCCTAACGGGTCCTGCCGGGTGTGGTAAAACCATTCTGGCCATGGCGGCCGCGTTGGAGCAAGTGATTGAAAAAGGGATGTACGACAAGATCATCGTGACCCGTAACACCCCTGAGATTGCCGAATCTATCGGTTACCTGCCCGGTACCGAGGAGGAAAAAATGATGCCATGGCTGGCGGCGGTCACCGATACCATGGAGGCTCTGCACAAACACGATGTGTGTACCGATGGCTCGATGAAGTACATTTACGACAAGGCCAATATTCAATTTAAATCGATTAACTTTATGCGCGGGCGCTCTATCCAGAATGCATTTGTATTACTGGATGAGTGTCAGAATCTCACCGCCTCCCAGATCAAAACCATCATCACTCGCTGCGGGGAGGGCACCAAGCTGGTTTGTTCCGGTAACCTGGCCCAGATTGACTCCAGTTACCTGTCTCCTGTTACGTCGGGCTTGACCTATATCGTCGAGCGTTTCAAGAATTTCGAGGGCAGTGCCAATATTTACCTCAATGGCGTTGTCCGCAGCCGGTTGGCTGAGTTCGCCGAGGAAAACCTGTAGTACCTGCAGGTCTTATCTGTAACCTATTAGCAAAAGCGAGCCATCTGGCTCGCTTTTCCGTTCATGCCCCTCAGTGGCCGAGGTAATGTACCAGGGCAGGATCGCTGGAGGCGGCCAAAACGTCCCGGCACGGACCAAACACCTTCACCCGCCCCTGGTAGATAAAGGCGCACTTGTCGGCAATTTTCAGGGCATCTTCTGGGCTATGGGTGACCATCAGCACGGTCGTTCCCTGCTCCCGGGCCAGTTTGCTGACCAGCTCCAGCATTTCCTTGCGCAGTGCCGGATCCAGGGCCGAGAACGGCTCATCAAGCAGCAGTAGAGGGCGCTGGCGGATCAGGCAGCGTGCCAATGCCACCCGCTGGCGCTGGCCGCCGGAGAGTTGCTCCGGCAGGCGGTCAAGGTAGCCCTGGAGCCCAACTTTCGCCGCGGCGACCACCACTTGCTCTTTTTGTTCGTTGCTGAGCTTGAGGGACGGGTTCAAGCCGAGGCCGATATTTTCATACACACTCAGGTGGGGGAACAGGTTGTGCTCCTGAAACAAGATTGAGAGCGGCCGCTGGGCCGGGTGCTGCTGGACGATAGGCTGGCCGTTGACCGTCAGCGTGCCGCTGTCGGGGGCGAGGAAGCCTGCCACCATGGCAAGCAGGGTACTTTTACCGGCACCGCTCGGGCCGAGCAGGGCGACAATATCTCCGGTCTCTACGCTGAGGTCGAAACAGAGCTGGGTAGATTGGCCGGGTTGCTTGGGGTGATGGAAGCAATGTTGTAGGCGCTGCAAAATTAACATCATGGAGTCCGGATGATCAGTTTTTCAACCAAGGAGAAGAGACCGAGGCTAAGGGTGAGCAGGATCAGGGCAGCCACGGCGGCGGCGTCCATCTGGTAGCTGCCGAGTAACTGGAACAAATACAGTGGCAGGGTCTGGAAATCCTGGCTGCCAAACAGCGCGATTGCGCCCAAGTCACCGAGTGACAGGACAAAGCCGATCGCCAGAGACTGGGCAAATGGCTTTTTCAAGGCCCGCCATTCCACCAGCTTGAGCCGCGATAGCCCGGCCATCCCGAGGCTTTGGCACAAGGGATCATATTGCTGGGCAACGTGGAGCATGGGCTGGCTGAGGGTTTTGAGTACATACGGCAGCGCCATCAGGGCATTGACTGCGATGACAACCCAGAAAGCGGCGGCAAACGCATCGGTGAACTGGCGCAGCAGCAGGAAGATCCCGGTACTCAGGACCAGCCCCGGCGTGACCAGGATAATGGTGCCGATCAGATCCAGGCCATCAGCCTGCCAGCGCTGGTGGCGAAGCCGCCATTGCCTGCTGGTCAGAAGGATTGCCACCCCGCCAACCACTGCCAAAAGACAAGCCAGACTGGCGATCCGCAGTGAGTTGAATACTGCCTGCCACAGCCCGGGGCTGCGCAGCGAGGTGAGGGTTTGGCTGTTGAACCCGGCAAGGATGACCGCAATCAGCGGGGGGAGTACCAGCAGCAGGGCCAACCCGATCCAGCCCCAGTCCCAGCAGCGGCTGGCCAGACTGTCAAACTGGCTCTGGCGCCGGCTTGTGATGGATTGGCTCGAGGTCGCCAGCGGCTTGGCAAAGCGCTGGCTCAATAGCACCAGGCTGCAACACAGCAGCATCTGCCACAGGGCGAGAATCGCACCGCCGGCCAGGTCGAAGTCGTAGCGCAGGGCCTGGTAGATAGCCAGCTCAATCGTGGTTGCCTTGGGGCCGCCGCCCAGTGCCATGATGACCGCAAAGCTGGTAAAGCACAGCATAAAGATCAGGCTGACGACATGGGGAAGTTGCTGGCGCAGTCGTGGCCAGGCAACGAAGCGGAAGGTCTGCCAGCTCGACATACCGAGATGGGTGGCCAATTGGTGCTGCTCAAAGGGGATCCCTTCGAGGCTTTGGACAAACAGCCGTGCTGCCAGAGGGAGGTTGAGGAAAACATGGGCCAACAAGATCCCCTGCAGGCCGTAGAGTGAAAAGCTGCCCTGCCAGCCCAGCATTGCCAGTACCCCGGTTAGCACACCATTGTTGCCGTAGATCGCCAGCAGGCCGAATACCGCGACCAGTACCGGCAGCACCAGGGTCATGGCAAAGATCCGCATCAGCAAGGCTTTGCCGGGAAATTGCCGGCGTGACAGGGCATAGGCAACCGGGATCGCCGGCAGCGTGCTCAGTAGGGTTGAAAGCAGGGCCTGGGTAAAGGAGAAACCGGTAATATGGCGTAGGTAGGGATCGTGCCATAGCGAGGCAATGTCGAGAGCACTGGCCTCATTGACCAGGGCACCAAGGGCGCTGATCACCAGGCACAGGATAAGCCCGGCGGTGACAAGGCCGGGCATCAGTTGGGTATTGCGTGTGTTCAAAAGTGAGTGCCTGCTACTTGGTCAGAGCCTGTTGCCACTCGCGTACCCAGTTCCTGCGTTGCTTGGCAACCTCCTCGGCAGAAAACTCCAGGGCCTTGCCCGGCAGGGTGAGAACCTTGAACTCGGCTGGCTGGGCGACAGCCGTTACCGGATACATCCAGTTGCCCGTCGGGATCACGGACTGGAACTCCGGGGTCAGGATAAAGGCAAGAAACTCGTCGGCCAGCGTCTGGTTAGGGCTGGTTTTGAGTTTGGCCGCCACTTCCACTTGCATGTAATGGCCCTCGCTGAAGTCGGCGGCCTGGTATTTATCGTCCTGCTCGGCAATCAGGTGATAGGCAGGCGAGGTGGTGTAAGAGAGCACCATATCTGACTCGCCCTTGAGGAACATGCTGTAGGCCTCAGACCAGCCCTTGGTAACCGTGACTGTTTTCTTGGCCAGCTGCTGCCAGGCTTGCGGTGCCTGGTCGCCATAGACTGACTTTACCCATAGCATCAGGCCCTGGCCCGGCGTCGAGGTGCGCGGATCTTGGTAGATGATAGTCAGATCATCACGGCTGACCAGCTCATCCAAGCTTTTCGGCGGGTTGTCCAGTTTGGTGCGGTCATAGACAAAGGCAAAGTAACCATAGTCGTAAGGCACGAAGGTGGTATCGCTCCAGCCGTTTGGCAGGGTGAGTTTACTGGTGTCCACTTGGTGCTCGGCCAGCAGGCCCGTTTTCTTGGCCTCGGCAATCAGGTTGTTATCGAGCCCAAGCAATACATCGGCTTTGGTGCGCTTGCCTTCGAGGCGGACACGGTTGAGGATCGACACCCCGTCATCCAGGGCGACAAATTCCAGGTTGCATTCGCACTGTGCCTCGAACGCTTGTTCGATAGCTGGTCCCGGCCCCCAGTCAGAGGCGAAAGAGCTGTAGGTGTAAACCGTAAGGGTGTTGTCCGCAGCCAGTGCCGGCATGGCGACCAAAGTAACGAGTGGGAGTAATTTTTTCACTATGCGCTCCTGATGCTCTTGCGTCCGGCAAGAGGAAAAATAATCGTACGAGCGGCACAGGGTTGAGCCGCAGGCAGGCATCATGCCAACCCGGCGGGATAAGACGGATTACCGTATCGAACTCAATTCCTACGCCAGTACTAACTGGATCAGGTTCTGTGGGTCTTGCCGCAGCAATCTCAGCAGCTTGCTCATGGCATTTACCAGGCAAGCGCTCCCCAATGAGAACGCCTGTTATTGTAATGTGCCGGACAGCGGGTTGCCAGCAGGAACGTATGATTATGCTGGATCAGGCTCGGGGAGCGGCAGGCTATTTGGCTTCATTGAGCGACCAGTCGTAGTCATAGCTGACTTTGCCAAGGGTAATGGGGGCTCCTTGGCGGTATTGGTTGATGTGTTTTTGAAGTTGGGATGTCGAGCCGAAATCGCTGCCGTACCAGTCATAAATCGAAGACAACTGGGTTTTGTCGTCCTGCGGGTTGACGCCCTTGCGGCTGTTGATAAAGCGGGTGGCCGCCTTGTCCAGCAAGCGCTCGAGGTTGCTGGCCGTAAATACCTCCGGTTGGAGATCCGGACAGCCTAGGCTGGCACAGTTGACCGCATAATGGATGCGCGGGTCGCGCCAGATCGGGCGCAAGATGCGGTGCTCGATATCGTTGAGGGACAACCGCTTGCCGTTAATGGTAAGTACTTGCTCATCCCAGGGGCCAAAGCTGAAAAAGCCGCCCAGCTTGGTGATGGATGACACGGGGTAATTGTCGAGGATCAATTTGACGGTTTGGGCGTTGTAAAGGTTAACCCAGTAAGCAAATTGCTCGTTGCGGTTTAATTGGTGCGGATCCAGCCTGGCCAGGTCGCGCAGGTAGCGGTTTAGTTCGTACTTGTCGCCATCTGATACCCGGTTATAGCGAAACAGGGTTTGGTTGGGCTGGACAACCAGATACTCATCGAGCAGGCGCTGCCAGCGGCTGTGGTCAACCGCTTGCGAGTCGGTAGTGGCGTATTGCTGCCAGTAGGGCCAGAGAGCGGCTTTGGGGGCAGCAAAGGTACTCGCTGATAAGATGAGAAGCAGCAGGCTGATAAAAAGACGCATAGGGTATCCTCGGTTATTTCTGCCAAGTGAATACAAATTACCTGGGTGTCACTAGCTTAGTCGACCCGATATACCAAGATCTTATTGCAAAAAAGGCAAAAAACGCCCCAGCCATAATGAACTGGGGCGGTAGTGTTACTTGTATGGAGCGAATACGGTGATGACGTTATGCCAAGAACGCAGGGATCTTACTCTCGTACTCGGCAATCTTGTCTTCGTGCTGCAAGGTCAGGCCGATGTTGTCCAAGCCGTTCAGTAGGCAGTGGCGACGGAATTCGTCAATTTCGAAGCTGTACTGCTTGCCGTTGGCTGTCACCAGCATCGCCTCCAAGTCTACCGTGATCTCCGCGCCTTCGTTGGCCTCGACGTACTGGAAGATCGCATCGACTTCCTGCTCGGTCAGGCGAACCGGCACCATCTGGTTGTTGATCGAGTTGCCGTAGAAGATATCGGCAAAGCTCGGTGCGATCATCACCTGGATACCGTAATCGGCCAGTGCCCATGGGGCATGCTCGCGAGATGAGCCACAGCCGAAGTTTTCGCGTGCCAGCAAAATGCTGGCACCTTGGTAGCGTGGCGCATTCATCACAAACTCAGGGTTTGGCTGCTCGCCGGCATCGTCGAGGAAGCGCCAGTCATGGAACAGGTGCTTGCCAAAACCAGTGCGGGTCACTTTCTGCAGAAACTGCTTGGGGATGATGGCATCGGTATCGACGTTGGCGGCATCCAAAGGAACGACCAAACCGGTGTGTTGTTTAAATCCTGTCATTGTCTCGTTCCTTCTCTTAAGCCGTCACTGCAACGTTGTCTAGTTCGCGAATATCAACAAAGTGGCCGGCACACGCCGCCGCTGCCGCCATCGCTGGGCTCACCAAGTGGGTACGACCGTCACGGCCCTGACGGCCTTCGAAGTTACGGTTACTGGTTGAGGCGCAGCGCTCGCCCGGGCCCAGGCGGTCATTGTTCATGGCTAGGCACATTGAACAACCCGGCAGGCGCCATTCAAAACCGGCTTCGATGAAGATCTTGTCCAGGCCTTCTTTTTCAGCCTGAGCTTTCACCTGCTCCGAGCCAGGAACGACCAATGCCTGTACGTTGGCGGCGACTTTGCGGCCTTTGGCAATGGCCGCGGCGGCACGCATGTCCTCGATACGCGAGTTGGTACAAGAGCCGATGAATACTTTGTCGATAGCAAAGTCAGACAGCTTCTTGCCGGCTTCCAAGCCCATGTAAGCCAATGCTTTTTCTGCAGATGCTTGCTCGACCGGATCGGCAAAGTCAGACGGCGCCGGAATGGGTTGAACGACAGCAATCACTTGGCCTGGGTTAGTGCCCCAGGTGACCTGCGGTTTGATGTCTTTGGCATCAAGGGTGACCACGGTGTCGAACTTGGCATCGTCGTCAGTTTTCAGGGTCTTCCAGTATTCGATAGCTGCTTCTAGATCGTCACCCGCCGGTGAGAACTTGCGATCTTTGATGTAATCGAAAGTGGTTTGGTCTGGGGCGATCAGACCGGCTTTGGCACCGAGCTCGATAGCCATGTTGCAGACCGTCATGCGGCCTTCCATGGTCAGGTCGGTAATGGCTTCACCGCAGAACTCCACCACGTGGCCGGTACCGCCGGCTGCCGTGGTCTTGCCGATGATTGCCAGTACGATGTCTTTGGCGGTAATGCCTTCAGCCACCTTGCCTTTGACTTCGATTTTCATCGTCTTGGCGCGGGCTTGCTTGAGGGTTTGGGTCGCCAGTACATGCTCGACTTCCGAAGTTCCGATACCGAAGGCCAGTGAGCCGAATGCACCGTGGGTCGCGGTGTGCGAGTCACCACAGACAATCGTCATGCCCGGCAGGGTGATGCCCAGCTCGGGGCCCATGACATGGACGATGCCTTGATATTTGTGGTTCAAGTCATAAAGGGTGACGCCGAACTCTTCACAGTTCTTGGCCAGGGTTTCCATCTGGATCCTGGCCATTTCGCCAGAGGCCTTGATGTCTTTGGTCTGGGTCGAGACGTTGTGGTCCATGGTGGCGAAGGTTTTGCCCACCTGGCGTACCTTGCGGCCTTTTTCACGCAAGCCGTCGAAGGCTTGCGGTGAAGTTACCTCGTGCACCAAATGGCGGTCGATGTATAGGATCGGGTTCTCGCCTTCGGCGGCAACCGCAACGTGGGCATCGTAGATTTTTTCGTATAGCGTCTGAGGCGCTTTGGTCGTAGACATTGCTCGTTTGCTCCTTGCTGCGATTAGGCTTGGCGGACGTACTGGGCGATCTTGTCGCCCATTTCGCTGGTGCTCAGTGCCGGGCCGTTGCCCGCTAGGTCTGCGGTGAGTTCACCGGCTTCCAGTGCTTGCGATACCGCTTGTTCGATAGCGCGTGCCGCCTGCTCTTCGCCCAGGCTGTAGCGCAGCATCAGGGCGGCAGACAGGATTTGTGCGACTGGGTTGGCAATGTTTTTGCCAGCGATATCTGGTGCCGAGCCGCCAGCTGGTTCGTACATGCCGAACTTGTCCTGGTTCAGGCTGGCGGAAGGTAGCATCCCCATCGAACCGGTGATCATCGCGCATTCGTCCGAGATGATGTCGCCGAAGATGTTCGAGCACAGCATTACGTCGAATTGCGAGGGATCCTTGATCAGCTGCATGGTCGCGTTGTCGATGTACATGTGGTTCAGTGTGACTTCCGGGTAGTCTTTGGCCACTTCCTCAACCACTTCACGCCATAGGATAGAGCTCTGCAAGACGTTGGCTTTATCGATGGAGTACACGTTCTTGTTACGCAGCATCGCTGACTCGAACGCGATACGGGCAATACGCTCGATTTCAAAGCGGTGGTAAATTTCGGTGTCGTAGGCTTTCTCTTGAGGCCCTTCCCCCTCGCGGCCTTTTGGCTGGCCGAAGTAGATACCGCCGGTTAGCTCGCGGACAACAACGATATCGAAGCCACGCTCGGAGATATCGGCACGTAATGGCGAGAACGCCTCCAGGCCACTGTGGATCTGCGCCGGGCGCAGGTTACAGAACAGCTGGAAGTGCTTGCGTAGCGGTAGCAGAGCGCCGCGCTCTGGCTGATCATTAGGTGCAAGGTGCTCCCACTTCGGGCCGCCTACCGAGCCAAACAGGATCGCATCGGAGTCTTCGCAGCCTTTCAGTGTTGCTTCCGGTAGCGGGCAACCATGGTTGTCGATGGCAATACCGCCGACATCAAATTCGCTGCACGTTAGGGTGAAGCCAAATTTTTCCTGCACAGCGTCCAGCACTTTGTGGGCCTGCTGCATGACTTCTGGGCCAATACCGTCACCCGGTAGAACGGCAATCTTATATGTACCTGCCATGGTTATACTGTCTCCATTTGGGATTTCTGTTTAATTTCTGCAATCTTATCGGCGCGATGAATGCTGTTGATCACGTGAAGTAGTGCTTGCCCTGATGCTTCGACAATGTCGGTCGCCAAGCCGGTACCGTGGTACTTGCGGCCTTTGTAGTTGGCGATGATGTCGGCTTGGCCCAGGCCATCCTCCCCCTCGCCTTTGGCGGTGAGGTCAAATTTATCCAATACGATGTCGTAGCCGGTCAGGCGGTAGATACACTGGTATAGCGCATCAACCGGGCCGTTGCCGACCGCGGCTTCGCATTTTTCCTCGTCGCCACACTGCAGCTTGATGCTGGTGGTTGCCATCACGCTGCCCGACTGGACGCTCAGGTAATTCAGCTTGAAGAAGTCATCTTCTTCACGCAGGTTGGCAAAATGCATCAGCGCTTCCAGATCGTAGTCGAAGACTTGGCCCTTGCGGTCGGCCAGCTTCAGGAAGTCGGCGTATAGGGTATCTAGATCGTATTCGTTTTCGGTGTAGCCCAGCGCATCCATGTGGCTCTTCACTGCCGCACGGCCCGAGCGCGATGTCAGGTTCAGGGCTTGGTTCTTGAGACCAATCGACTCCGGGGTCATGATCTCGTACGTATTCTTGTTCTTCAGCATGCCATCTTGGTGGATGCCCGAAGAGTGGCTGAAGGCGTTGGCACCGACGATCGCCTTGTTGGCCTGCACCGGCATGTTGCACAGCTGGCTGACCATCTTGCTGGTACGGTGGATTTCGTCGTGCTTGATATTGGTGTGGACACCCAGCAACTCGGCGCGGGTCTTGATGATCATGGCGATCTCTTCCAGCGAGCAGTTACCGGCCCGCTCGCCGATACCGTTGATGGTCCCTTCGACCTGGCGGGCACCGGCCTGGACGGCCGCCATCGAGTTGGCTACCGACATGCCAAGGTCGTCGTGGCAGTGCACCGAGATAATTGCCTTGTCGATATTGGGGACGCGCTCGAACAGCTGGGAGATGATACCGCCGAACTCGCTTGGCAAGGTATAGCCAACCGTGTCTGGGATATTGATGGTGCTGGCACCGGCATTGATAGCCGCTTCTACCATGCGGCATAGGTTGTCGATCGGGGTGCGGCCGGCATCCTCGCACGAGAACTCGACATCGTCGGTATAGTTGCGGGCACGCTTGACGGCAGCGACACCCATCTCAATCACGTCATCATAGCTGCGGCGCAGTTTGTCCTGGACGTGGACCGTCGAGGTGGAGATGAACGTGTGGATCCGGAATGCCTCGGCCACTTTCAATGACTCGGCAGCCACATCGATGTCTTTGGCGACAGCGCGGGACAGGGCACAGACCCGACTGTTCTTGATGTGTTTGGCAATGGTCTGGACTGATTCGAAGTCGCCCGGGGAGGACACAGGGAAGCCAGCTTCGATAACATCAACCCCGAGGCGTTCAAGGGCATAAGCGATCTGCAGTTTTTCTTTCACCGTCAGGCTGGCTGATAGCGCCTGTTCACCGTCCCGTAACGTGGTATCGAAAATGATAACCTGATCTTTCATTGCAACTTCCTTTCATTGGCTGCCGGTATCGGCGTGGTCCGCATCCGCTTGCGCTGGCCTGTATAAGAAAAAACCCGCGCAGTGTGCGCGGGTTTTTTGAATTCTTAGTGGTGTTTCCCACCCATAAGCTACCCGCGCGATCTTGTCACGATAAGGAGGAGGCTTAGGAGAAGAGATGAGAAACGTGTTTTCATAATTGAAATATATCCACAAACTTGGTTAACAAATGAATACCAAATAGACAGGTAGACCGTCAACCCCAAATTGCATGTTTATTTTCATTTTATGGTTATTGAGTTGATATTTCGTGGCTATGATGACAAATCAGACCAGTTGTATTCACGGTGGCCGAGGCGGAATGGTTTGGACTGGCCGCAGCAACGGACCGACGCGAATGTTATTTCTTTGTTGGTGTCACATCAAAGAGAGAAAATCTCTCTTAATATTAAAATTAATCAATTGATTAAATTGTGGGGAATTAATGCCCTGTTAGTCTGATGGGCAAAGCTTAAAATTAATCAACTGATTAATTGAACGACATGGAAGCAAAATGTGCGCAAGAACAACGGTCTTACGGAGGCATCATGGTGGGTAAAACGGGGCGTCCCGTCGGGGATTCCGATGCCAGGGAGCGGTTGATTGTCGAGGCGAGGAAACTGTTTGTCAGTTTGCCTTACAGCAAGGTGTCGACACGGATGATTGCGAGCCGTGCTGATGTGAACGTGGCGTTGATCCGCTATTACTTTGCCAGCAAGGCTGGCTTGTACGAAGCCATGTTGAGAGAAACGATCACCCCTATCCATGCGCAGTTGAAAGTAACCTTGAACAAGGGGGACTTTGCCTCGATCGGTGATTTGATGCGTACCTATTACCGTATCATGGCGCCAAACCCGGATATGCCTAAGTTGATCGCGCGAGCCATGATGATGGAGCCAGCAGATCTCCAGCGCCAGACGATGGAAAAGATCTTCAACGAGGTGGCGCGTCCAGCAATTGAAGTCATGTTTCTGCAACTGCAAAAGCAGGGTGTGCTAAGGGGGGACGTCTGCCCGGACAAGGCGAGAATGAGTTTTATCAGTTTGATGGTATTCCCCTTTCTCATTCCACCTTCTTTGCTGACATTACAAAACATTGAGATGGACGAAACGTACCTGGCCGAACTGGCTGAGCATAATGTCAACCTGCTTGTGCGTGGCCTGACGATGCCGAAGGAAGAGAATAAATCATGCTGAAAAATCGAAAATTTCTCCTGTTTCCTGCTGTACTGATCGGCGTGGTGATATTGGTAATGGCCATCAATCTACGTCCGTCACCAGAGGTGAAACCGACGCTGGAGCGGGCCCGGGTGGTGGACGTGATCAATCTCGAGCAGCAATTGCTTGCCCCCGAGGCGGCCGGTTTTGGCCGGGTGGCGCCCAAGGTTGAATGGCAGGCCATCGCTGAAGTCTCGGGCAAGGTGGTATATCGCCACCCTGACTTGAACAAGGGGCGGGTGCTTGATGCCGGAACGGTCTTGCTCAAAATAGACCCGTTGGATTATGAACTGCGCTTGGCGCAGGCCGAAGCGGATGTTAGTGCCAGCCAGGCACAACTGGCCAAGCTGGCCCAAGAAGAGCAGAACCTCAAAACGACCCTCAAGATTGAAAAAAATCGATTGGCAATCAGCAAGAAAGAGCTGGCGCGTAAGCAGGAGCTGCGTACCAAGGGGCTGACCTCACAGTCGACGGTGGATCTCGAGCAGCAGAATACGTTGGCCAGTCAGAAAGTGGTCCAGGAAATTGAAAACCAGCTCATTGTGCTGCCCAACGAGCGCAAGGTGACCCAGGCTCAGCTGGAAGTGAACTTGTCGCGGGTCAGCGAGGCGCAACGAGCACTGGAAAAAACCGTGATCTCCCTGCCGGTTGATGCCCGGATATCCAGTGTGGATATCGAACAGGATCAGGTGGTCAATACCCAGCAGGTGATGGTGGTGGCCCACGGTATCGACACGGTGGAAATTGATGCCCAGATTGCCCTGCATGACATGCAGGTCCTGGCTGCGAGCCTGACCCAGTATACCGCCCATGCCGATGGTAAGCCGCGCGCCGATCAGCTTGATCTCAGTGCCCGCATCCAGCTCTCAAGCGGCAGCTTCATCCAGCAATGGCCAGCCAAAGTGACCCGCATCAGTGACACGGTCAATGCCAATCAGGCCACCGTCGGGGTGATCCTCGAGGTGGATCAGGACTACAGCCAGCTGTCACCGGAAACCGCTCCGCCTTTGGTCAATGGCATGTTTGTCGAAGCGCGACTGTCAGGTCAGCCCAACCCGCACTGGGTGATCCCGGAGCGAGCCCTGCATGGTGACAAAGTCTATTTGGTCGATGGTGGCAGCAATTTGAAAATACAGCCGGTGACCGTGCTGTTTCGCCGCAGTGGCCAAGTGGCGATCAGCGGTGATCTGGCGTCCGGTACTCAGCTGGTGGTCAATGACCTGTTGCCCGCAGTCGCCGGCATGGCGCTGAAGGTTGTGACGGTCAACGGCAAGTCGGTTGAAGAGGCTCAGGCTCAAGGCCAAGATCAGGAGCACGAGCAGGAGCCGGCATCATGATCCGTTACTTCTCCCGCCATCCGACGGCTGCCAACTTGATGATGCTGGCACTGATTATCCTCGGTCTGGTGTCGCTGCCGAAAATTAAGCGTGAAACCTTTCCGGAGTTTTCTCCGCCCTACATCATTGCCTCGGTGGTGTATCCCGGTGCCTCGCCACAGGAAGTGGAAGAGAGCATCTGTATGCGGATGGAAGATGCCGTCGACGGGCTGGCCAATATTGTCGAGACCCGGTGTGAAGCGGTGGAGGGATCGGCGTCGCTGATCCTCAAGCTGACCAATAGCGAGGTGGTTTCGCGGATGCTGGTGGACGTCCAGACTCAGATCAATGCGATTAATGATTTCCCGACTGAAATCGAATCGCCGATTGTCCGAGAGTTGGACTGGAACGAGCCGGTGGTCGATGTTGCGATCAAAGCCGATACCAGCTTGCCGCACCTCAAAGCCTATGCCGAGCAGCTCAAGCGGACCCTCAAGCTTGACTACGGTGTCTCGCTGGTCGAAGTCAGTGGTTTTTCTGATCACCAGCTCAGGGTGGAGCTTGATGAGGTGGCAATTCGCCAGCTTGGCTTGAGTGTCAGTGATATCGCCAGCAAGCTGAGTCGGCAAAACATCAAGCTACCAAGCGGAAATATTGAGCTGGCAGACCGTAACTTGCTGATCCGTTTCGATGAGCAGAAAATTACCCCGGAGACCATAGCCCGCACGGTAGTCGGTGCTGATACCCAGGGAGCGGTGCTGCGGCTGGGGGATGTGGCGACCATCACCGACCGTTTTGCGCTGGATGAGCAGAAGGTGCTGTTCGATGGTGTACCGGCGGCCATGTTGCGAGTCAGCAAGAACAAGGCCGATGATGCGCTGCGGATCAAAGAGCGGGTCGAAGCGTTTGTCGAAGCCGAAAACCAGCGCGCACCGACCGGGGTCACCCTGACCCTGACCAACGATCTGTCATCGCTGCTTTGGGATCGCCTGACCATGATGGTCAAAAATGGCTGGCAGGGGGTTATCTTGGTCTTTGCCGTGATGTGGCTGTTCTTCTCGTTCCGCTATTCGTTTTGGATCGCGGCAGGCCTGCCGGTCGCTTTTCTCGGCAGCATGTTCCTGATGGCGACCTTTTCCCTGTCGATCAACATCATGTCTCTGGTGGGCTTGCTGATGGCCATCGGGATCATGATGGATGATGCGATCGTGATATCTGAGTCCATCGCCTCCCATCTTGATCGCGGCCAGAAGATCCAGGATGCGGTGTACAACGGGGTCAAGAAAGTGCTGCCGGGGGTGGTGTCGTCGTTTCTCACCACCATCTGTATTTTCGGTAGCCTGATTTTCCTGGAAGGGGAAATGGGGGCGGTATTGCGGGTGGTGCCGCAGGTACTGATCTTGGTGTTGTCGATCAGCTTGGTTGAAGCCTTCTTGATTTTGCCGAGCCACCTCAGCCATTCACTGCATCGCCAGAAGCAGGAGCGGCGGCCGCCGCGCTGGAAGCAGAGTTTCCTGGCCCGCTTTGAGCGGTTTCGTAATGAGTACTTGGTCAAGATGGTAACCCTCGTGGTGCAGTGGCGTTACCTGTTTGTCGGCGGGGTGATTGGCCTGCTGTTTGCCTCCTTTGCCTTGTTGGCGGGCGGCGGTTTGAAGTTCGTCGGTTTCCCTGAGCTCGATGGTGATATTGCCGAAGCGAGGATCATCCTGCCACCGGGCTCGACACTCAGCCAGACCGAGGCGGTGGTTGATGTCATTGTGGCTTCAGCCAAACGTCTCAATGAGCAGTGGAGTGAGCGCAACGAAGGCGGAGTCTCGCTGGTGAGCAACATCACCGAGCAGTTTAACTTCAACGCCGATGCCGACGAGAATGGACCGCATGTGGCAACTGTCCGGCTTGATCTGCTCAGTGCCGAGATCCGCAATAGTTTGATTGATGAGTTCATCGATGCCTGGCGGGAAGATGTTGGCGAACTGGCAGCGCCGGTGGCTTTGGTTTACAAACAGCCAATGATGGGGCCTGGTGGGCGTGCCATTGAGGTACGGATGCAGCACGATGATTTGGCGATGCTCAAGGCTGCTTCTGTCGAAACCCAACAGTTCTTCAATGAGTTTGCTGGTGTATCGGGAGTACTGGATGATATGCGGATGGGTAAGCCGGAAGTGCTGATACGCTTACGCCCAGGGGCAGAGGCTTTCGGTGTCGACGGCCAGATGATTGCTTCCCAGCTCCGGGCTGCCTATTTTGGCCAGACTGCCGATGAAATCCAGATCGGACCTGAGAATATCGAAATCGAAGTGATGTTCAACAAGGAGCGGGCGGCGGATCTGCAAAACTTATCGAGCTTCCCGATCATATTATCCGACGGTAGCCAGATCCCATTGGCCTCGGTGGCGATCCTCGAGCACCAGCGTAACTATGTCCGTATCCAGCGCATTAACGGACTTCGCACCCTCAGTGTCTACGGCGATCTGCAAGAGAGTGTGATCAGCTCCGGTGAGGTGCTGGGTCAGTTCAGGGCCAAACTGATGCCGAAACTGCAGCAAGATTACCCAGGACTCCGGTTTGACTTCGAAGGTGCGGCCAAGGACACCGCGGAAACCGGCCAGTCGATGGCGACAGGGTTTGTGCTGGGGATCTTCGGCGTGTTTGTGATCCTCAGCTTCCAGTTCCGCAGCTATCTCGAGCCGTTTGTGGTGCTACTGGCGATCCCCCTGGCACTGATCGGGGTATTCTGGGGCCACTTGCTGCTGGGGCACCCGTTGAGTATGCCGAGTATGATGGGCTTTGTATCGCTGGCCGGTGTGGTGGTCAATGACTCTATCTTGCTGGTGCAGTACATCCGCCACCACCTCGATGATGGCGATGATATCGAGAGGGCTGTGGTACAAGCGAGTCGCGAGCGTTTCCGGGCGGTGTTCCTTACCTCGCTGACCACGGCAGCCGGCTTGTTGCCGCTGATGCTGGAAACCAGCCTGCAGGCCCAGGTCATCAAGCCCCTGGTGATCTCGATTGTGTTCGGGATTTTCACCTCGACCTTGCTGGTGCTGTTCATGATCCCGGCGGCTTATGTCATTTTATCTGACTTCAAGTTGGTCCATCGCCACGAAAAATTAGTCTCTGCGTAGCGCTTCATTCACAATGGCTACAGATAATCCTTCCGCTGTACTTTTTGATAAAGGACACGGAAGGATTGTCATTATCCCTCCTCCAAAGCGTCACTGCGCTGTCATATCCCTTTCCTAATCTGAACAAGAGTTAATCAGCTTAGGAGCTGGACAATGACCTTACTGACACCGTTACAGCGAATGGATTACGCCTTTTCGACACTTTGCCTTTGTCATCGTTTCAACATTCAGGTTGCGCGATTTAGCCGTGCGGTTTCCCACACCGGGGACGGTCACCTATATGTGATTTTCGCGCTAATGATATGGGGCGCCGATGTCGAGCAGGGAGCCGATGTGGTGAAAACCGGGTTGCAGGCCTTTGCCTTGGAGGTGCCCGTTTACCTGCTCCTTAAATATAGTTTGAAGCGGCGCCGCCCGGAGGCACTGCCAAGTTTTGTCACGCCGTCGGACAAGTACAGCCTGCCATCGGGCCATACCACGGCAGCGTTTGTCATGGCCTCGCTCATCACCGCCTTCTACCCGGATACCTCGTGGTTTATCTGGCCGTGGGCGGTAGCGATAGGTTTTTCCCGGGTACTGCTTGGTGTCCACTACATTACCGATGTGATTGCAGGAGCCCTGCTGGGCATCTTCTGTTTCCAGCTGGTGAGCTTTTGAGGAGTCGCCGATCAATGAAGATCCTTTATGGTGTCCAGGGAACGGGCAACGGCCATATTTCAAGGGCCCGCGAAATGGCCAGGGCATTTTCGACGTTAGGCGCCGAGGTTGACTTTCTGTTTACGGGGCGACCGGATAACCGATATTTTGATATGGATTGCTTTGGCCAGTATCAGGTTCGCCGCGGGCTGACTTTCGTGACGGAAAATGGTGAAGTGAACCGCTGGAAAACCCTGGCCAACAATCATATCACCACTTTCCTGCACGATGTCCGTAGCCTCGATGTGTCCGGCTATGATGTGGTGCTCAATGATTTCGAGCCGGTGTCGGCTTGGGCGGCCAGAAGGCAGAAAGTACACAGTATCGGTATTAGTCATCAGAATGCTTTTCTGTGCGATATCCCGACTCAGGGGCGGAGCTGGGTTGATGCTATGGTGCTCCGCGGCTTTGCCCCGACAGCTCAGCAACTAGGGGTGCACTGGTTCCACTTCAACCAGATGATCCTGCCGCCGATTGTGCCTTTGCATGTAGCACCGGTGGGCCATGACCAGTCGGTGTTGGTTTATCTCCCGTTCGAAAATTTGCAAGCTGTACTCGAGTTGTTGACTCGCTTCACTCAGGTGCATTTTTATTGTTACCACCCTGATGCCGTGGAAGACCGTGAGTATAGTAATGTCAGCGTTCGTCAGCTTAACCGGGAGAGCTTTCATCAGCGTTTGCATCAATGTTGCGGAGTGATTGCCAATGGCGGTTTCGAACTGCCGTCCGAGGCGATGAGCCTAGGCAAGAAATTGTTGCTCAAACCGCTGCATGGCCAGTATGAGCAGATCAGCAATGTGATGACTCTCGAGATGATGGGGTTGGCCCGTTCGATGAGCTATTTGGATCCGGCGGCGGTCAGAAATTGGTTGGACTGCGGCTCGGTCGGAGCGGTGACCGTGCCGGATGTGGCGATGGGCATTGCACGCTGGGTACTATCGGGTAACTGGCATCACTGTGATGAATTATGGCTGCAGCTTTGGGAGAGGGTCGAGTATCCGGAGGTGGTCCAAGAGGCGATGGTCGAATGGTGCACTCATTATCCCCCCAACCATAAGCATTCAGCGATAACGACGTTATAACCCCGCTGTATTGACTCTTGGAGAAAAGGCCGCTTAAGGCCTTTTTTTGTCTCTTCTAACTCTTTAATTTTGCTTATAATTGAAGCTTTATTTTAATTATAGATATTTTAGGTTTTTTTATGATGAAGGTAAGGTGTTGATAGTTAAGTGTTTGTATTCTGAATTGAGCTTTTTATATATCAATGCATCAATTTGCTGATACTTGCCTATTTATTTCGTCAATCTATTTGAAACATACTGGCACCACCCCGAGAGAGGGAGTCAGTTTTCAGAGGCATTGGAATGCCCAGTTATTCACCGGCGGCATAACGGATTTTGCCCCATAACGGTAATCTATAGAGGCAAATAATGGCACGCAAGAATGCACCGATTCATCCTGCAGATGGCTACAAAATGGAATCCAACTTACGCAGCGTCGATCTCAATTTGTTGACCGTGTTCGATGCGGTTATGCAGGAACAAAATATCACCCGCGCGGCACATAACCTGGGTATGTCCCAGCCAGCAGTCAGTAATGCTGTCGCCCGCCTGAAGGTAATGTTCAACGATGAATTGTTTATTCGCCACGGGCGAGGGATCCAACCGACCCTGCGTGCCAAGCAGCTTTTTGGCCCACTGCGCCAAGCCTTGCAGTTGGTGAAGAATGAGCTGCCATCATCCATTTTTTCACCGGACACCTCGACCCGCACTTTCAAACTGGCGGTTTGCAGTCCATCGGACATGCGTTTTGCGCCACGGATCCTGAGTAATGTGGCTGAGCAGGCCCCCTATGTCAGGGTACTGGTGGAAGCCGAACTGGATGCTGAGCTGCCACAGAAGATGCGCTACCAGGACATTGATTTTGTCATTGACTATGCGCGCTTTGATGAGCCGGGGTTCTGTAGTACCGAGCTGTTCACCGATGAGTTGGTTGTGGTCGCGGCCGGTAATCATCCGCGTATTGGCGAGGCGCTTACAGAGACTGAGTTTGCCCAGGAGCAGCATGCGGTCATGAAGTCGATCCCAGGGGTGAAGATGTTTGCCGATCACATTTACCGCAGTCACACCAGCTATCAGGAAGCTTACCAGGGCGCAAGCCTGAGCAACATTATGTATGTTGTCAGCCAGTCTGAGCTGATTGCCGTGGTACCACGTTGGCTGGCCAACGTCACCGCCGCCAGCCAGCAGCTGAAGGTTTTGCCATTGCCGGTGGAATCACACAAGATTGCTGGGTATCTCAGCTGGCATGAGTCATCACAAAAGGACAAAGGCCATATCTGGATGCGCGATCAGTTGCTGTCGGTATGTGGTGACAGCTCGATCTAAACCGCTCGCCGTTGCCTTTGCGAAAAGAAGCCAGCACTTGCTGGCTTCTCTGTTTCGCAGCAAGCCCGAGTGTACCGTTATACTGTAAGTAGGCGGATAGTTAGACGTATTTCCTTACACTTTGTAGCCATGCTATTAGGGAAAGGTAGAGCCTTTGTAATATCTGGCTTTTCAATTCTGGTCGTACCAGAGAAATAGGGATTTTGTGAGCTCACGGAGTTGCCTTTTTCCCTGCGTCACGGGTAGACTCCCCAGCGGAATAGGCTTACAGGTGTAAGCCCGAATGGCAGAGTAGTTATGGCTAAACGTGAATTTCATATCGTCAACCGTATTCGTTCTCAAGTTGAGCGTTTAGGTGATCAGGTTGCATTACGCCACCAAGTGGCAGGTCAATGGCAGGATATCCGCTGGAGCGAGTTTGGCGAGCAGATCCAACAGCTGGCGCTGGCCATGGTTGGGCATGGTCTGAATGTCCAAGACAAGGTCGGTATTTTCTCCAACAACATGCCACGATGGACAGTGGCTGACTTTGCAACTCTCTACAACCGAGCCGTAACTGTCCCTATTTACCCTACCAACACGCCGCAGCAGGCCGCATACATCATCAATGATGCCGGGATCCGTATTCTGTTTGTCGGCGAGCAGGCCCAGCTCGATGCCGCAGTTTCCGTAGCGGGCGATTGCCCGGAGCTGGAGCATATCGTGGTAATGGGAGAAGTGGAAAGCCTGACCGAGCACCCGCTGGTGATCCGCTTTGACGATTTTGTGGCGGCTGCCGACTCAGCAGCCAATGAAACCCTGGCACAGCGCCTTGACGAAGCGGCCATGGACGATCTGCTGACGCTGATTTACACCTCGGGCACCACCGGGACGCCAAAAGGTGTCATGCTAGACTACGCCAACATAGCCTCCCAGATCGAGGGCCACGACCAGACGCTGGCTTTGGAAGAAGGCGATGTGTCGCTGTGTTTCCTTCCTCTGTCGCATGTTTTTGAGCGTGCGTGGACCTTCTATGTCCTGCATCGCGGCGGGGTGAACTGCTACCTCGCCGATACCAACCTGCTAAAAGAAGCCTTGGCCGAAGTGAAGCCGAATGTCATGGCGGCAGTACCAAGGGTCTACGAGAAGATTTATTCAACCGTCCACGACAAAGTGGCCCGTGCCCCTTTCCAGCGCAAGGTGATCTTCACTTGGGCGGTAAACATGGGCGCTCGTATGGCTCTAGCTCGCCAGGAGTGCCGTGAACCGTCATGGCTGCTGAAGAAGAGCCATGCGCTGGCGGATAAGCTGGTGCTGTCCAAGCTACGTGCCATCCTGGGTGGTAACATCAAGTTTATGCCGTGTGGGGGAGCCAAGCTCGACGAGAGCATCGGTCGCTTCTTCCACGCTATCGGTATCAATGTCAAACTGGGCTACGGTATGACCGAGACCACGGCGACCGTATCGTGCTGGGATGACAAGTGCTTTAACCCGGATTCGATCGGCATGCCGATGCCGGGCGCCGAAGTCAAGATCGGCGACAACAACGAAATCTTGGTTCGCGGCCCGATGGTCATGCGCGGCTATTACAACATGCCGGAAGAAACCGCCAAGAACTTTACTGAAGACGGCTTCTTAAAGACCGGAGATGCCGGCCATATCGATGCCGATGGCAACTTGTTCATTACCGATCGCATCAAGGAGCTGATGAAGACCTCTGGCGGTAAATACATTGCCCCGCAGGTGATCGAAGGCACGATTGGTAAAGACCATTTCATCGAGCAAATCGCAGTGATAGCCGATACTCGTAAGTTTGTCTCGGCTTTGATTGTGCCATGTTTCGAAACTCTGGAAGAGCATGCCCGTGAGCTCAATATCAAGTACCAGGATCGGATGGAGCTGATCAAGCACAACCAGATCATCGAGCTGATCGAGAAACGCGTGGTAGAGCTGCAGAAAGACTTGGCCCGCTTTGAGCAAGTGAAGAAGTTTACCCTGCTGCCGAGTGCGTTCTCGATGGATAAAGGCGAGCTGACACCGACCCAGAAACTGCGTCGCAAGGTGATCCAGGATCGTTACCACCAGCAAATTGAGCGCATGTACGAAGAAAGCCACAAAGCGGCGAAGTAATTGTATCTCATCCCTGTAAAGGAGAGCTCCGGCTCTCCTTTTTTATTGCCTGTTGAAAGGTGTGGGCGAGGAGTGAGGTGCTCGAGCCCCTTGCCGTAGGGCAAAGGAGAACGTGCCAGCTGGTTCGAGCAGTTAAACATGCTGCCAGAGTGGGGGTTGGCGGGGCATTATCTTACTCTGGCTCTATTGGTTGGCTATTATCTTGATGAATATTTACTCATTTTAGAGGAAATGTGTTAACTGCCTTCGCACGATAGACTTGTTTGCTAAAAAAACGTTACAGTTGTTGCGGATTACTGCTCGTGTTATGACACGGAGCAGAACACATAGCATGAAAACATCACTTGATTTCATTTTATTAGGCTAAAAATAAGCCCTAACTATGTTATATCAGCCTGTATAGCTAATTGAAGCCGCCGTGTATCTCGAGGCTGCTGTATTCCAATTGCAGGCTAGCGCAACCCGTGCTGACCCCTTGCCTGTTTGCTCCTCCAGCCTAACAGGCAGGCTCAGGCCGCTAGCCAAGATCTCTGGAATGAATTAGCTATGCAGGGTGGTATACGCGACCTGGAGGCAGAAATATGGAAATGTTGTCCGGCGCCGATATGATCGTCCGTTCGATGATCGATCAAGGCGTGAAACATATCTTCGGATACCCTGGTGGTTCAGTACTTGATATTTACGATGCGCTGCATGAGAAAAGCGATATCGAACACGTACTGGTCCGCCACGAGCAAGCGGCAGTGCACATGGCCGACGGTTATGCCCGTGCTACGGGTGAGGTCGGTGTGGTACTGGTAACGTCTGGCCCGGGGGCGACCAACGCGATCACTGGTATCGCTACCGCGTATATGGACTCCATTCCTATGGTCGTACTTTCCGGCCAGGTCATGAGCAACCTCATTGGCAACGATGCCTTCCAGGAGTGTGACATGGTAGGGATCTCCCGCCCTGTCGTTAAACACAGCTTCTTGGTGAAAAAGCCGGAAGATATCCCTGCGATCATCAAAAAAGCCTTCTACATTGCCTCTAGCGGCCGTCCTGGCCCTGTGGTTATCGATATTCCCAAAGATATGCTCAATCCGGCTCAGAACTTCCCGTACAAGTATCCTGAGTCGATAGTGATGCGTTCTTACAACCCGACCACTCAGGGTCACAAGGGGCAGATCAAGCGCGGCCTCAAAGCCTTGCTGGCCGCTAAGAAGCCGGTGTTGTATGTCGGTGGCGGGGCCATCATGGCCGACTGTAGCCCGCAGTTGCTCAAGCTGGCCGAAAGCTTGAATATCCCGGTAGTAAATACCCTGATGGGGCTGGGCGCTTTTCCGGGCTCGCACAGGAACAACCTAGGTATGCTAGGCATGCACGGTACCTACGAAGCCAATATGGCGATGCACAACTCGGATTTGATTTTTGGTGTCGGTGTCCGTTTTGACGATCGTACGACCAACAACGTCGAGAAGTACTGCCCCAATGCCACTATCATGCACATTGATGTCGACCCATCATCCATTTCCAAGACCATCTCGGCAGATATCCCGATTGTCGGCTCGGCGGATACGGTGCTGAACTGCATGCTTAAGATGCTAGATGAGCAAAACAGCCATAGCGATGATGCCGCCATTGATGAGTGGTGGAGCGAAATCGAATCTTGGCGTGGCCGTCAGTGCCTGAGCTACAAAAAGGATAACGAGCGTATCAAGCCGCAGGAGGTGATTGAAGTGCTGCACCGGCTGACGGATGGCGATGCTTATGTGGCGTCGGATGTGGGGCAGCACCAGATGTTTGCCGCCCTGTATTACCCGTTTGACAAGCCGCGTCGCTGGATCAACTCCGGTGGCCTTGGCACCATGGGCTTTGGCTTGCCTGCTGCTATGGGGGTGAAGTTCGCTCTGCCGGATGCCGAAGTGGTCTGTGTGACCGGTGATGGCAGTATCCAGATGAACATCCAGGAGCTTTCTACGGCATTGCAGTACGATATTCCGGTTAAGATTATCAATCTCAACAACCGTTTTTTGGGCATGGTCAAGCAATGGCAGGATATGATTTATCAGGGGCGCCACTCCCATTCCTACATGGACTCGGTACCTGACTTTGCGGCTATTGCCGAGGCTTATGGCCATGTCGGGGTCCGGATTTCCGATCCTAGCAAACTGGAAGAAGAGCTGGAGAAGGCACTGGCGCTGAAAGATCGCCTGGTCTTTATCGATATCAGTGTCGACGAGACTGAGCATGTCTACCCAATGTTGATCCGTGGCGGGTCGATGAGCGAAATGTGGCTGAGTAAAACGGAGAGAACGTAATTATGCGCAGGATTGTATCAGTACTTCTTGAAAATGAACCGGGCGCATTGTCACGGGTTGTGGGGTTGTTTTCGCAGCGGGGCTACAATATTGAGTCGTTGACCGTAGCGCCGACAGATGATGCGACACTTTCGCGTTTGAATATAACAACCAATGTCGAGGATGATGCGGCACTGGAGCAAATCGAAAAGCAGCTGCATAAGCTGATTGATATTCTCAAGGTCAGCAATGTCACCGAAAGTGAGCACATCGAGCGTGAGCTGATGCTGGTTAAGGTTAAGGCCAGTGGTTTTGCTCGTGCTGAGGTCAAGCGTACCGCAGATATTTTCCGCGGGCAGATTGTCGATGTGACCAGTCAGATCTATACCGTGCAGTTGGCGGGCGCCAGCGAGAAGCTGGATGCCTTTTTATCGGCTGTCGGTGAAGCGACTGAAATTATCGAAGTCGCGCGCAGTGGGGTAGTCGGTATTGCCAGGGGGGAGCGGGCGCTCAAGGCCTAGCCCTTCCGTAAACTGTATCATGACTAATACACCCGGTGTTTTCACCGGGTGTTGTCTTATGGTCACCCTGAAAGTCTAGCCTTATTAGACTAAAGTCTAATAAGGCTAGGTGCCAACTGGGTCGTATGGCACTAGGGGGAATCGATGAACGGTAAATTTCTGGCAAGGCTGACAGTACTCACCCTGTTTTTACTTGGCTTTAATGTTAGCGCCTTGTACTTCCTGTTAGCGGTACTGCTGCTCAATACTCACCACAAGGAAATCTTCTGGTAGGTCACTCGAGATCATCCTTTATCATCTCCAAGGCACGTGTTGAATGCGTTGCCATGATAGCGAGTGCTTGTTCGGTATTGCGGTCTAATACCGCTTTCATCATCGCCTCATGCTCACCGTTGTCGTGGTAGCGCTCTTCGTACCTGCGGTGGCGGCTTACCCAAAGATGGCGGTAGCGTTCGATTTGCTCATACACTTGGCGGTACAGGGCCAGCATGGTCGGTGATTGGCTGCCAGCCAGCAGGGCATGGTGAAAGTCGCTGTGTCTCTGCTCCCATTCGCCGAAGTCTGTTGTCGCCTCGGCTGGGTTCAGCCGGCTGAGTTTGTGGTAGCTGGTTAGGATATTGATCTCCCAGCTCTCATCGCCATGCTGTATGGCGCGCTGTAGCAGGATCCTGGACAGCTCCTGGCTCGTATCGAACAGATCTTCCAGTTCCACCGCAGAGATGTTGGCAACCCAGCAGCCTTTTTGTGGGGCAAAATGCACATACTTGCGCCAAGCCAGTTGGACCAAGGCCTCGCGGATCGGGGAGGCTCCTACTTGATATTGCTGCTTCAGATCAGCGACAACCAGTTTTTGGCCGGGGGACAGTTCACCTGTCAAGATATCCTGGCGGATCATTTCCATGACTTTATCGGCAAGGGTAGGGCTGGACACGGTCTTCCTCTTGTGTGGTTTCAGCTCAAAATGGACAGTGCTACCCGTGATGTTAAGTCCTTGAGGCTATGCTCAGGGGGCATACTGCAGGGTGAAGTATATCGAGGAAAAAAATGGAGTGCGATTGCTAAGTTTCATTATTGTGAGAGGTCGTCACAGATCATGAAGGCGGCAGGCTTAGAGAGCTGCGGGGGGATAAAAAAACGGGAGCCGAGGCTCCCGTTTTAGCAATCAGCGCAATGACACTTATAGTACGTGTACAGAAGCTGTGTTAGTTGTACCAGAAGGAACTAGCGCGCCAGATACCATAACAACGATATCGCCTTTAGCGCCCAGACCAGTTTCTAGTGCAAGCTCTTTACCACGGCCGTAGAACGCATCAGTGTTGTCGATAGAGTCAACAACGACTGGAGTAACACCTTTAGTCAGTGCTAGCTGAGCAGCCGTCTTAGTGTTAGTGGTAACCGCTAGGATGTTTGCCGTTGGGAAGTACTTACGTACAGAACGTGCAGACTTACCCGCTTCAGTTGCTACTACGATAAGAGGCGCGTTTAGCTTCTCAGACGTGTCAACCGCACCTTTACATACCGCTTCAGTGATACGTAGGCGTGGGCTGTCTAGGCGAGAACCTAGCTCTGCTTTCAGTGCAGCGTCAGTACGCTCACAGATCTGAGCCATGATAGTTACCGCTTCGATTGGGTACTTACCTTTCGCAGACTCACCAGAAAGCATTACTGCATCTGTACCGTCCATGATTGCGTTCGCAACGTCACCCGCTTCTGCGCGAGTTGGACGTGGGTTCTTGATCATAGAATCAAGCATCTGAGTTGCAGTGATAACGACTTTACGTGCACGGTTACACTTCTCGATCATCATCTTCTGAGCGAAGATAACTTCTTCAACTGGGATCTCAACACCAAGGTCACCACGAGCAACCATGATACCGTCAGAGGCTTCTAGGATTTCGTCGAAGTTGTCAACGCCTTCCTGGTTCTCGATCTTAGAGATGATCTGGATGTTCTCGCCGCCGTTAGCCACTAGTAGCTCACGGATTTCTTTAACGTCAGATGCCTTACGGATGAAAGAAGCGGCAACGAAGTCAACGCCTTGCTCACAACCGAATACTAGGTCAGCTTTGTCTTTTTCAGACAGTGCTGGAAGCTGTACAGAAACGCCTGGCAGGTTAACACCTTTGTTTTCACCTAGGTCACCGTTGTTAAGTACTTTACACTTAACTTCAGTCTCAGTCGTTTCTAGAACTTCCATTTCGATCAGGCCGTCGTCAACAAGGATAGTGTTGCCTTTAGCCAGGTCTTTAGCGAAGCCAGGGTAAGTTACCGCCACGCGGTCTTGGTTACCGATTACAGAAGTGTCAGTTGTGAACGTGAACTCCTGACCAGCAACAAGAGAAAAGTCTTGACCGCCTTCAAGCTTGATAGTACGAATTTCTGGACCTTTAGTGTCTAGAAGAATCGCAAGCTGCTTACCCGTTTCACCCATAACGTCACGTAGGTTCTGGATACGCTGGCCGTGCTCAGCGAAGTCACCGTGTGAGAAGTTTAGGCGCATTACGTTCATGCCAGCGTTAGCTAGCTTAGTAAGCATTTCTACAGATTCAGTTTTAGGTCCAATCGTACATACGATCTTGGTCTTTTTCATTGAGAATGGTCTCCGGACGAACTTTTACCCAAGGGAAATTTGATTCACAGAGTTATACCTGAAAACACAGTGCCATTGATGTTGAAATACGCCTACAAAATGTGGCGAAGTTCAAAAAAATGCAACTTCTGTCCAGCTATCACCAGTGGTAATACAAATTTTTTCAAAAATATTGCCTTACAAAAGCAGTTGGTTTGCTTTTGTAAGGCTTCTCTTGTGAGCCAAAGCTGCCGTTAACCGGGAAGGTTATTGGCAAGGTGTCATGATTATACTGTAGCCGCATGACGCTTGTATGTCTGCCTTACATAAATCGGCAGGCCAAACAAGGGTCGTATACTAACATAGTCAATCTCTTTAATCACCTTGTGATAGTGCGCAAATTTTTAACGCTTACTCAAAGAGAGGGTGAGATTATCTACATATTTCACAGATTTTTTTTGTTTATTATCAATTGATGATTTATTTAGGAGGGAAAAATAAATCATAAACTTGTTAGTAGGTTAAGGTTGCAGCAAGGTGGGGGGAGAGCTGACAATACTGAGTGGGCGGTTGAGTTGGAGCGAACCAATAGCAAAAGGCCGGAGCGGTGATGAACCACTCCGGCCTTTCTATATTTGGTGGCCCCTCCCAGACTTGAACTGGGGACCAAGCGATTATGAGTCGCCTGCTCTAACCACTGAGCTAAGGGGCCGAATGGGGGAAATTATATGGGAAGGCCGTCTGCTTGTCTAGCGAATAAACTGGTTGTTTTGCTTGCTTTTTAGGCAGTTAACGGCAGCTGCCGGGCGTTGGCAGTTAGGTAGGTAAGTGCTTGATGGTTTTTGGAAAGAAATAAAAAACGGGCCATAGGGCCCGTTTATGTCAGCAGTGTCAGGATGCGTGATTATTCATCCAGGAAGCTGCGAAGCACATCTGAGCGGCTTGGGTGGCGCAGTTTGCGTAGCGCCTTCGCTTCTATCTGACGGATACGCTCACGGGTAACGTCGAACTGCTTGCCCACTTCCTCAAGGGTGTGGTCAGTGTTCATGTCGATACCGAAACGCATACGCAGTACTTTCGCTTCACGCGGTGTTAGCCCAGCCAGCACTTCGTTGGTTGCCATCCGCAGGTTAGTCGCAGTAGCCGCATCCATCGGAAGCTGAAGCGTGGTATCTTCGATGAAATCACCTAGGTGCGAATCTTCATCATCACCGATAGGGGTTTCCATCGAAATTGGCTCTTTGGCTATCTTCAGGACCTTGCGGATCTTGTCTTCCGGCATTTGCATTCGCTCGGCCAACTCTTCCGGCAACGGCTCGCGGCCCATTTCCTGAAGCATTTGACGAGAGATACGGTTCAGCTTGTTGATCGTCTCGATCATGTGAACCGGGATACGGATGGTACGTGCCTGGTCAGCAATAGAACGCGTGATTGCCTGGCGGATCCACCATGTCGCATAGGTCGAGAACTTGTAACCACGACGGTATTCGAACTTGTCTACCGCTTTCATCAGGCCGATGTTACCTTCCTGGATCAGATCCAAGAACTGCAGCCCGCGGTTGGTGTACTTCTTAGCAATCGAGATAACCAGACGCAAGTTGGCCTCAACCATCTCTTTCTTCGCACGGCGAGCCTTCGCTTCACCGATAGACATGCGGCGGCTGATGTCCTTGATACGCTCGATAGATAAGCCCGTTTCTTGCTCGAGAATACTCAGCTTGGTGGTTGCGCGACGAAGATCGTCTTCGTACGTTTTCAGGCGTTCAGCGTAAGGCTTGCCCGAGTTCAGTGCTTCGTCGATCCACTCAGAAGAGGCTTCGTTGCCGGCAAATAGGCCGACAAACGTTTTCTTAGGCATCTTGCTGTTGTCGACACACATCCGCATGATCAGACGCTCGTTGGTGCGTACTTTGTCCATCGACTCACGCAGGGAGCTGATCAGCTTGTCGAATTGCTTAGGGATCAGGCGGAACTGTTTGAAAACTTCAGACAGCTGTTCAATTGCCACTTCAGTTTTTGGATCCTGACGGCCATGAGTATCAATAGCGAGTGCCATGTTGTCATAGGCTACACGCAGGTCATTGAACTTCTCACGAGCAACTTCTGGGTCGATACCAGAATCTTCTTCTTCGGCCTCGTCGTCTTCATCTTCTTCCAGATCTTTGTCTTCGTCTTCCAGATCTGCTTCGCTGAGCTCAGAGCCGATGTGCGTTGCCGTTGGGGCCGCCGTTTCTTCTTCATTCGGGTCGACAAAACCGGAAATGATATCGGTCAGGCGAAGCTCTTCCGCTTCCACCTTGTCAAACTGCTCAAGCAGGTATGCGATGGCACTAGGGTACTCGGCAACAGAGCACTGAACTTGGTTAATACCGTCTTCAATGCGCTTTGCGATATCAATCTCGCCTTCGCGGGTAAGGAGTTCTACTGTCCCCATTTCACGCATGTACATACGTACTGGGTCAGTGGTGCGGCCAATTTCGCTTTCTACACTTGATAGGGCCTGGGCCGCGGCTTCAATCGCGTCTTCGTCCGCATTGTCTTCTGTCATCATCAGATCATCGGCATCAGGGGCTGTTTCAACCACCTTAATACCCATGTCATTGATCATCTGAATGATGTCTTCCACCTGATCAGAATCGACGATGTCCTCTGGTAGGTGGTCATTTACTTCGGCGTAGGTCAGATAGCCTTGTTCCTTGCCTTTAGCAACAAGTAACTTTAGCTGTGACTGCGGATTTTGCTCCATAGACGATATCCAACTTAGGGTCTGATTGAGAATAGTAGTATGCAGAGATGCAAACCAATAATTATAACAAATTTCTTAATTGATGACTACTTACTAGCCGGGACGGTTGAGTATCAGCAACTGCAATTCCCGCTTCTCTTCGACTGATAAGCCGACGGTTCTCGATTTAGCCTGCAACTTTTCGATTTGTTGTTTAACGCACTGGTCAATGACTTTGTCCATTGCGTCAAGAAAAACATCTAGAGTGTTGTCCTCTTCTTTGGCAAGAGGCAGTTCCCAGGCGGCCAGACGTGCCAGCATCCCTTCGCTTTTGCTTCCGCGCCAACCCTCTAGGAGTTGTCCAGTTTTAATATTGGGGTTGACCCGACACTTTTCAACTATTGTTATCAATAAATTTAGTCCAGCGACATCAATCCCTTCAAATGCAGCCATATCAAATTCTAGGCTATTCACAAATTGCGGGTTTTGGATCAACAGTGCGATAACTTCGCGCATCGGGGTACGCTTGATTTCCGGCTGGCCTGCTTTTTTCGGTGCCTCGGCCCCTTGCTTTGATATTAGCTGCTGCAGCTGCTCTTCGTTGGGCAACCCCAACTTTCTGCCAAGCATCTCACGCAAATAGAGGCGCAGGGTGCCGCCGGGCACTTTGTCAATCAACGGTACTGCAAGGGTACTGAGCTTGGCTTTGCCTTCGTTGCTGCTGGTGTCGACCTGCTGCAGCAAGGTGCTGAACATGAAATCCGACAGGGTCATGGCCTGGTCAACTTGCTTTTCGAACCCTTCCTGGCCGTACTGGCGGATATAGGTGTCGGGATCCTCGCCGTCTGGCAAGAACATAAATTTGAGCTGGCGGCCGTCGTTGAGGTAAGGCAGGGCTTGCTCCATTGCACGCCATGCCGCATCCCGGCCGGCACGGTCACCATCATAGCAGCATACCACGGTGCCGGTCTGGCGGAACATCATCTGGATATGATCGCCCGTTGTCGAGGTACCCAGCGAGGCGACCGCATAGTCGACCCCGAACTGCGCCAGGGCGACAACATCCATATAGCCTTCGACGACCAGCAGCTTTTCCGGTTCGCGGTGGGCCTGCAGGACTTCGTACAGGCCGTAGAGCTCACGCCCTTTGTGGAAGATCGGGGTTTCTGGCGAGTTGAGGTATTTCGGCGTGCCGTCACCCAGTACCCGGCCACCGAAGCCGATCACCCTGCCGCGGCGGTCGTGGATCGGGAACATTACCCGCCCGCGGAAGCGATCGTAGCGTCTGCCGTTGTCGTTTTCTATCAGCATGCCGGCGCTGACCAATGCCTGCTGGGCCGACATATCGCGGCCAAAGCGGTTGCGGACCAGATCCCACTGATCCGGCACGAAGCCGATACCAAACTTTTTGACCACCTCGCCGGACAGTCCTCGCCCTTTGAGGTAGTCAATCGCAACCTGGCCTTCCTGGGTACGGAGCTGGCCTTGGTAGAATTGTGAGATCTGCCCCATCATCTCGTACAGGCCGAGCTTTTCTTTGCTGCGGGCTCCGGACTGGCCGCCACCACTGCCTTGTTCGCGTGGGACCTCCAAACCTAGCTGGGAAGCCAGCTCTTCGATCGCCTCGACAAACTCCAGGCGGTCAAATTCCATCACGAAATCGAGGACGTTGCCGTGGGCACCACAGCCAAAGCAGTGGTAGAACTGCTTCTCCTGGCTGACAGAGAAAGACGGGGTCTTTTCGTTATGGAACGGGCAGCAGGCACCAAAGTTTTTGCCCTGTTTCTTGAGCTTTACCCTGGCATCCACAATATCCACGATGTCATGGCGCGAGATCAGATCATCGATAAAGGTACGTGGGATTTTTCCAGCCATAGAGTGGTGTTACCTGCTTGCGTTGGAATGGAGTGTCAAATCAAAGTGTTATAGTTAAGCGATAATAGCACTTTGATTTGGCATCGGAGAAATAATATCGACAGGATGCTAAATACGAACAAGCCGCGCAGTCCGGTAACGGATAGCACGGCTTGTTGCAGAAATAGGGTAGGGATTAACCTAGCTTGGCTTTCACCAGCTGGCTAACTTTACCCATATCGGCACGACCCTGAACCTGTGGTTTCAACACGCCCATTAGTTTGCCCATGTCTTGCATGCTGGCAGCACCGGTCGCAGCAATAGCCTCATCCAGCAGAGCGGCGACTTCGTCGTCGGTCAGCGGCTGTGGCATGAACTCTTCCAGAACTGTAATTTCAGCGAGCTCAACATCGGCAAGATCTTGGCGACCTGCTGCTTCGTATTGAGCAACAGAGTCACGGCGCTGTTTTACCATTTTGGTCAGCACTGCCAGCACGTCGTCTTCGGAAAGAGTAATCTTTTCATCAACTTCACGCTGTTTAATGGCAGCCATTACCAAGCGAATCGTGCCTAGACGAGGTTTGTCTTTGGCTTTCATCGCTGCTTTTTGTTCGTCTTTTAGACGTTCAATCAGGGTCATAACACGTTCCTTCTGTTAATCAGCAGATTAGTACAGACGAACGCGACGCGCGTTTTCGCGAGCCAATTTCTTCAGGTGACGCTTAACTGCCGCTGCTTTCGCACGCTTACGTACAGTAGTAGGCTTTTCGAAGTGCTCACGACGACGTACTTCAGAAAGGATACCTGCTTTTTCGCAAGAGCGCTTGAAACGACGTAGTGCTACGTCAAACGGTTCGTTTTCACGTACTTTGATTACTGGCATGTAATACTCACCTCAGAGTGATTCGGTTAATGCTGACGTTCAATAAAGTGTCAGCTGATTAAAAATGGTGCGAAATTCTAATCTGATCTGGGGGCATTTGTAAAGCATTCTGCAACCCCGAACTGGTTAATTTCTGTCAAGGACGGTAGTATGGCCCCCAATTACCATAAGTATAGAGGTTGTTATGCGTATACTGGGCATCGAAACCTCCTGTGACGAAACAGGTGTGGCTATTTTCGATGATGAAAAAGGCCTATTGGCACACGAACTTTACAGCCAGGTAAAACTGCATGCCGATTACGGTGGCGTGGTGCCGGAGCTAGCCTCGCGTGACCATGTAAAGAAGACGATTCCGCTCATCAAGGAAGCGCTTAACAATGCCGGCTTGACGCCTGCAGATTTGGATGGCGTGGCATATACCGCGGGCCCTGGTCTGGTCGGCGCACTGCTGGTGGGGGCGACGATTGGCCGCAGCCTGGCCTATGCCTGGGACTTACCCGCTGTCGCGGTGCACCACATGGAAGGCCACCTGCTGGCCCCTATGCTGGAAGATAACCCGCCCCAGTTCCCGTTTGTGGCGTTGCTGGTATCCGGTGGTCACACCATGATGGTGGAAGTGAAGGGGATCGGCGAATACCAGATCCTCGGTGAGTCGATCGACGATGCGGCCGGCGAGGCGTTCGATAAAACCGCCAAGTTGATGGGGTTGGACTATCCCGGGGGGCCATTATTGTCGCGTTTGGCCGACAAAGGTACGGCTGGGCGCTTCACGTTCCCACGTCCGATGACTGATCGGCCGGGACTGGATTTCAGTTTCTCGGGCCTGAAGACCTTCGCCGCCAACACGATTCGCGACAATGACGATAGCGAACAGACCCGTGCCGATATCGCCTATGCGTTCCAGGAAGCGGTGGTCGACACCTTGGCGATTAAGTGTAAGCGCGCACTTAAGCAGACGGGGTTCAAGCGCTTGGTGATTGCCGGCGGCGTGAGTGCCAATAAGCATTTGCGTGAGCAGCTGGAAGCGATGATGACGAAGATGGGCGGCGAGGTGTTCTATCCGCGTACCGAATTCTGTACAGATAACGGGGCGATGATTGCCTTCGCTGGCATGCAGCGTCTGAAAAACCAGGAAACGATGGATCTGGGCGTGAAAGCCTATCCGCGCTGGCCGATTGATCAGCTCAAGCCGATCAAAGACGAATAAAGCCGACAGTCTTTAAACAGGCACACGGCATTAGCAACCCCGCGACAGGCTGGATATCAGTCTTTTGGCGGGGTTGTTTTGTTTCTGCGCTGGAATTTATTCCAGATTTTACTTTCTTGTCCTTCGAGTAGGCGGCGGACGTTGTCGTGGTGGCGAAAGACGATGAGGCAGGACAGCATGGCGACCGGCATGGTGTATTCCGGTTTGATCCACCAAGTAAATAGTGGGGCGGCCAGGGCGGTAACCATTGAGCCGAGTGAGGAGTAACCGGATAGCATTACGGTCAGTAGCCAGGTGCTGATGAGCAGGCCGCTCAAATCCCAGCCGATCGGTGCCAGTGCCCCCAGAGCGGTGGCTACCCCTTTTCCGCCGCGGAAGTGGAAGAAGATGGGGTAGATGTGGCCAAGGCAGGCGGCAATGCCGATGACTCCGAGCATAAATGGGTTAACGCCGATAAAGTAGCTTAGCCAGACCGGCAGCATCCCCTTCAGGATATCACACACCAGTACGCTGGCCGCCGCCCCGCGCCCGCCGAGGCGAAGGACATTGGTCGCCCCCGGGTTGCCCGAGCCGCTATCGCGTGGATCAGGCAGGCCGTACAAGCGGCAGATCAGGACGGCACTGGAAATTGACCCCAGTAAATATGCGCCGATAATGATCATGAGTACAAGTGGTGTCATGCAAGGTCCTGGTAGCAAGCGGCCAGAGGGCGCTGATTTAATCTATCGCCGGCCATGATGCATGGGTCAGCATATGATATAGTGCTCAACCAATGCCGGATAGGCAACACGATGATCATATAAATCAAGATCATAGTATATAGACGATCACGACCTGATAATACGCGTTTTTGCTCAAATTAGGTATCCGACCTCTAACATTATTAGCGATTGAACATGGATTCAGTATTTATCGAACATCTAGAAGTCATCGCCACCATTGGTGTGTATGACTGGGAACAGGAAATCAAGCAGAAACTGGTGCTTGATTTGGAAATGGCTCACGATAATCGTCCGGCGGCACAGAGCGATGATGTCGCCTATGCTTTGGATTATGCGGCCGTGAGCGATGCCGTGACGCAGCATATTCAAACGGGTCGCTTCTTGCTGGTAGAGCGCGTTGCTGAAGAGATCGCTAACCTGATCATGACGCAGTTCTCGGTACCGTGGATCAAGGTACGGGTGACCAAGCCGGGTGCGGTTGCCAATGCCCGCGGTGTGGGGGTTGTGATTGAGCGGGGAAGCAAGTGACCACGGTCTACATCAGCCTTGGCTCAAACATCGACCGTGAACGCCACCTTGCGGCGGGCCTAGCCGGTTTGAGCTCGCTGGGCTCGGGCATGCAGGTTTCGACCATTTATGAAGCCGAGCCGGTGGGGTTTAGCGGGCCGAACTTTTTTAATTGTGTTGCTGTCATCGAAACGTCTTTGTCATTAGATACACTTTGGCAGGCGCTGAAGCAGCTTGAGCTGCAGCATGGCCGCGCGCCAGATGCCGCAAAAAATCAGAGCCGTACCCTGGACCTGGATATTCTCCTCTACGGGGATACCGTGCAGGAGAGCTATCCGGTGCTACCTCGCAGCGATATTTACAAGTTTGCCTTCGTGTTGCAGCCCTTGATGGAGTTGTGCCCACACCGGGAGATCCCCGGTGATGGCCGTACGGTAACCGAGCTTTGGCACGCTTCTCGTTTTGAACAGGCACTTTGGCCTGTTGAGCATCATTTTGTTGTTTAGGGATTGTTATGAGTTATTTTGAAGCCTTTATGCTGGCCCTGATCCAGGGGCTGACGGAGTTTCTGCCGATATCGAGCTCTGCTCATTTGATTTTGCCTTCCGCTATTTTGGGCTGGGATGATCAGGGGTTGGCGTTTGATGTTGCCGTCCATGTCGGAACGCTGGCTGCGGTGATCTGGTATTTCCGCAAGGAGGTGGTTGCCCTGCTCTCGGCGTGGGTCAGCTCCATTTTCAAGAAAGAACACAGTGCCGAGTCCAAGCTGGCGTGGATGATCGTGCTGGCGACGATCCCGGCCTGTATTTTTGGCCTGTTCATGAAAGATATCATCGAGATCTACCTGCGCTCGGCATGGGTCATTGCTTGTACCACGATTTTCTTCGGCTTGCTGCTGTGGTGGGTGGATGTGCGTGCCATGCAGAAAGATGATGAGTATCAGGCGGACTGGAAGCGCTCGTTGTTTATTGGCCTCGCCCAGGCGGCGGCAATGATCCCGGGGACCTCGCGTTCCGGTGCCACCATGACCGCGGCGCTGTACTTGGGCTTTACTCGAGAAGCCGCAGCGCGTTTCTCGTTCCTGATGTCGATCCCGATCATTCTGCTGGCTGGTGGTTATCTGGGGATGAAGCTGGTGGCCAGTGGGGCACCAATCCAGATTGAGGCCCTGACCATTGGTATCGCGGTCTCTTTTGTCAGCGCTTATGCCTGTATTCACGCGTTCCTCAAGCTGGTGACACGTCTGGGGATGCTACCGTTTGTGGTATACCGCCTGTTGCTTGGCGCTGGCCTGATGGCGTTTCTGCTCACCCAGTAATCCCTTTTCATCATATTGATACAGAAAGCCCGGCCATGATGCGCCGGGCTTTTTTTGTGGGCAATGAAGCCGCTGCTGCGGCTAGCGAAGGTGGGAGAGGGCAACGGCGACGGCTTCCGCACGTCTTAGGGCCAGTTGCTCTTTGATTTCCTTGCTTTTGAATCCGGCCTCGACAATCGGCTTGACGTCGACCGACTGGGCAGCGGCAAAGGCACCTTCGAAAATATCGGCCTGCGGGTAGGGATCACTTTCGAACCCGGTGCGGCCACGGATATCAGCCCGGCAGCAAGTGGCCAGCTGGCTGACGCGCTCCGGTTTTCGCCAGGCATCGATTTGGTCGAAGATATTGATGAAGGTGGCAGGGCGCAGCGCGGCGGCATGGTGGATCTTGGTGTGCTGGGCACAGACCACGAGGGCAATGTCACGGTACTCGTTGGGTACTCTCAGGCGCCGGCACAGATCGCGTATGGCATCGAGCCCGGTGCGGCAGTGCATCTTGTGGCTTGGGAGTTCTTCCTTCGGAGTCAGGGCCTTACCGAGATCATGGACCTGGGCGGCAAAGCGGAGCACTGTTGACGCACTGAGTTTCGCCGCCTGCTCGGCAACCAGCAAGGTGTGGATGCCGCAGTCGATTTCCGGGTGCCATTTTTCCGGCTGGGGAACACCGAACAGAGCGTTGAGCTCAGGCATGATCACTGCCAGGGCACCGCACTGGCGCAGCACTTTGAGGAAGATCTCTGGGCTGTCCGACTGCAGTGATTTCTCCCACTCGATCCAGACCCGCTCAGGTGTCAGAGCTGAGAGTTCACCGGCCACCACCATGTCCTGCATCAGCGCCATGGTTTCGGGGGCGACGGTAAAGCCGAGGTGGGCAAAGCGGGCAGCAAAGCGGGCCACGCGCAGAACCCGCAATGGGTCTTCGACAAAAGCCGGGGAAACATGGCGGAGTTGGCGGAGCTTGAGATCGCGTTGTCCCTGGTAGGGGTCAATAAGGCTACCGTCGTTTGTCTGGGCGATCGCATTGATCGTCAGATCTCGGCGCATCAGATCCTGCTCGAGGGTCACATCCGGTGCCGAGTAGCAGGTGAACCCGGTATAGCCCTGACCTGATTTACGTTCGGTACGGGCAAGCGCGTACTCTTGTTTGGTTTTCGGGTGCAGGAAAACCGGGAAATCGCTACCGACCTGGTTGTAGCCTTGGGCGAGCATTTGCTCGGGGGTCGCCCCGACAACGACCCAGTCTTTATCCTTCACGGGCAACCCAAGCAGGGCATCACGGACAGCCCCACCTACTAAATACGTTTGCACTGTTTTATCCTTTTGTCGCTCGGCCTGCAGGCTGTGTCTGTCGATTATACCAAACCTTGCCGGGTCCCACGAATGGCTTGAACAAGGCCGAGGTTTGGGGGTTAGCGGCTTGTCAGGCTTAGGCGCAGGGGCTATACATTCAGTTAAGGGACAGGTAACGTAAGGGCTTCCCCCCTTCCAGGCCAACAATAAGAGAATACATGGCATGTACAAGGACTTTTTTGGCATCACCGAGCCACCGTTTTCTATTGTGCCCAGCGCACGCTTTCTTTATCTGAGTGAGCGTCACCGCGAAGCACTGACCCATATGTTGTCTAGCCTCAATGGAGGGGGCGGCTTTGGGTTATTGACCGGCGAGGTCGGCACGGGAAAGACGACGGTGCTGAGGGCGCTGGTATCACGCCTGCCGCAGGAAACCCAGGTGGCGGTGATTATGAACCCGTCGCTGTCCACCCTGGAGCTGCTTGCAAGCCTGTGCGATGAACTCGGCATTAACTACAGCGAAGGGGCCACGATCAAAACCCTGACCGATGGGATTTACCAGCATTTGCTGGCTAACCACCGGGAGGGCCGCCAGACCCTGTTGCTGATTGACGAAGCCCAGCACCTGTTGCCGGAAGTGCTTGAGCAGCTGCGTTTGCTGACCAACCTCGAAACCGACAGTATCAAGCTGCTCAAGGTGGTGTTGGTTGGTCAGCCTGAGCTGCAGCAGCTGTTGCAGCAAGACAGGCTGCGCCAGCTTGCCCAGCGCATCACCTCCCGCTATCACCTGCTGCCGCTGACGGAAGACGAGGTGCGGGAGTATATCCATTACCGGCTGCAGGCGGTAGACTGCCTGCACGAAGTTTTCCCTCCGGCCCAAACCAAGCAGATAGCCCGGGCTACCGGCGGGATCCCGAGGCTTATCAACTTGGTGTGCGACAAGTCGATGCAATTGGCCCACCAACAATCCACCCACCAGCTGAGCAAGGAGTTGGTGGAGCGTGCCTGCAGCGATGTCCTTAGCTGGCAGTTGCCGCAATACTCTGCGCCTGGTGCCTTCGAGGCCCCTTCCGCTTCACGTAAGCCGTTGGCCGTGGCGTTGGCGGCTGGGGTGATCACGGCGGTAGGACTGGGATTTTGGTCCGGTGCCCTGTCGCTACCGGGCCACTCTACTGTGTCTCAGGAGCCAGCCGTGGCCGTGCAGACCCCGGCACACAATTTAGCGTCTGTTGCTGGGGACGGGGAGCAGGAAGGTGTCCGCCAACCGGTGTCTGCCCCTCCTACTGTCATTCAAGCTGCTCTGACGGTCAAACCATCGGTGCAGGCTCCCCCGCAACAGCTCTCACCTGAGGCGTTGTGGCTGGAGGTTGTTAAACAGGCGAGATCCGAACGGCTGGCGATGCAAACGCTTTATAGCCTTTGGGGATACAGTACCCAGCTCAACCAGGCCAATTGTGAGTCGGGCAGGCGGGTTCAGCTGAGTTGCTTTAGCGGCAGCGGCTCTTTGGAGCAACTGGCACTGATCAACCGTCCGGCGATTGTCGCCCTCACTGAGCCGGGAGGGGAGGCATATTTTGCCACCTTATATGCTATTGGTCAGGAGCAGGCTGAGCTGCTATTGGCCGGCCAGCGTTTTGCCGTGAGCCGGAAATGGTTATCCCAGCGCTGGCGCGGAGAGTATACCTTGCTGTGGCGGCCGCCTCTGGGCGATAACAGTGCCATCCGCTATGGCCAGCAGGGGCCAAGAGTACAATGGCTCGATCGCCAGCTCAGCCAGTTGCTTGGGGTTATGCCTGAGAACCAGGATACCTTCGAGCAGGCCTTGCTCAACAAACTGCGCCGTTTCCAGCGCGCTCAGGATTTATCGGTGGATGGGATCGCCGGGCCACGCACCCTGATGGTGATTGATTCAGCCCTTAACCTACCGGGCCCGACCCTGCAACCGGAGAAAAGTTAATGTCGAAGATATTATCTGCCCTGGCCCAGTCTGATGCCCTGCGCACACCGGCAACTCTGCCGTCGGGTAGTGCGTTCCGCTCGGGGCCGGCAGCCAAACCTGCCACCCCCTGGTTGCTGCCGGGCATCGGTTTTGCCCTGCCGGTTATTGGGATGCTGGGGTATTTGTACTTCCAGCCACCGCAAACGGAACCGCACCAAGTGCCTCAGCCACAGCCCGCTGAACATCAGGTTGCTGTTGCGCCGAAGGTGGCAGGGAGTCGGGTCTCTGGTGCGGCAGCGGAAGGGGGACCGATCCCCGTCCTTGAACTGGCCGATGAGGTTGAAGCTCCCAAGTATCCACAAGGTATTGCGCGACTCGATTACCCGCAGCTATACGCCGAGCCTCTCCCTAACCCGCCGGGACAGTCATACCGCGCTCAGTCCCCCCAGACAGTATCCGGCCCGGCTCGGGGCGGCGGTGTGCCAAATGGTTGGGCCAGCGAGCCGGTTGCATTGCCTCCCTCGGCTGAGCCGTCATTAACGCGTTCGGCGCATAACCCGGGCAATTCGGCTGACGATAGCTGGGATCTGGAAGCGCTGGATTATTCCGAGCTGTCGCCACAACTGGCGAACCAGCTTCGGGCTGCGATCGCTGCGACAGGCGAGGGCGAGACCCTGCCGCAGTTGCTGCAGGAAGAGCGGTTGCCGTCAATGCCGGAGCCGCAGCCGCTGAGTGCCGTTTCGATTGGCAACTTGCCGGCCTCGGTCCAAAACCGGATACCCCGCCTGAACTTCCAGACCCATATTTATTCTTCGGCGGCGGATAGCCGCTGGGTGAAGGTTAATGGCAGCGAAGCCTATGAAGGGGATGAGATTGCTCCAGGGGTGGTGCTGCGACGGATCGAGCCGCGGGTGGTGGTATTCGACTTTGAGTCTTATCTGGTCTCCATGCCGGCGCTGTCGGAGTGGTAGTCCGCCGCTGTTGGGCCAGACATAAAAAAAGGCAGCCAAGCTGCCTTTTTTATCCTGCAAGGGATGGTCGGGTTATGCCCAGCCGTTGTTGCGCTTGCGACGGCGCGGGATAAGGTGCGGCAGGACAAGGCCAAACAGCAAACCACCACCGGCAACCATAGCGCCGTAGGTGAACCAGCGCATCAACAAGTCGTCTTTTTGGGTGTCCAGGCGGGCACGCAGCTCGCGGATCTCCGCTTGTGAGGTCATTAGCTGCTCGTTCAGCTGGCTGTTCTGCGTTTCCAGATCTGAAATCTGGTCGTTGCGAAGCTTGAGTGAAGTCTGCAGGCTAGCGGTTTTCTCATCGCTCGACTCCAGTGCTTCTTCCAGCTGGGCCTTCACTTCGGTCAGCTCTTTTTCTAGAGCCGGAAAACGTACCTTTAGACCCACTTGCGTTGAAACAAAATCAGAGTTGACCCAGCCGGTACGGCCGCGGCTATCACGAATTTTGCTAAAGCCGGTATCACGGTTGGTTTCCAGTAGGTCGACTTTTGCGCCGGCATTCACACTGCCCATGATACGGTACTGGGTGCTTGGCCCGTTGTGCATGTAGGTGAACAGATTGTCGGAGATGTACCGAGTTTGAGCCTGTGCAGGCATGGTCACCATGGCACAAGCGAGTAATAGTAAGCTGATTAACTGCTTCACAATTTGATTCCTTGGGGGAGAGCCTGTTTTTTCTCTAAGAGGCAAAGTCTAAGAATTTTGTGGGCTGGGTGCAAGAAAAGAGGGAGGCATCGCCTCCCTCTTTTGATCTTGAGCCCGCTTTGACGGTGTTTAACTAAACACAGCTTGCATTGCGTAGTAGAAAATGACTGCAAGCAGGGCGCCAGCTGGTAGGGTAACAACCCAAGAGGCAACGATATTACGGACCACACCCAGGTTCAGTGCTGCGATACCACGGGCAAAGGCAACACCAATGACACCACCGACTAATGTTTGGGTGGTTGAAATAGGAAGACCCGTACCCGATGCAAGAACAACGGTAGAGGCAGTCGCTAGCTGGGCAGCAAAGCCACGGCTTGGCGTTAGTTCGGTAATACCGGTACCAACGGTGGCCATAACCTTGTGGCCCATTGTGGCTAGGCCGATAACGATACCGAAGCCACCTAACGGCAAGATCCACCAAGCGATTTGACTCTTGGCCGTGATTTCACCCATGTTCTGAACTGTAGTGACAACGGCAGAAAGAGGACCGATAGCATTGGCTACATCGTTAGAGCCGTGGGCAAAGGCCATCGCACAAGCTGTAACCACCATCAGCAGGCTGAAAATACGCTCAACACCGGCATATCCATTGCTATCAACGGTCGAACCGTCGTCTGTGTATTTACGGTTAATATAAATGTAACCAAACACCATTACAATGAGGGACACAGCTACAGATGCCAGCCATGCTTCACCGCTTGAGAGGTGAAGGCCTACGTGTTTCAGACCCTTTTTGATCGTAACTAGAGCGATTACGATCGTGGTCATGAACATGTAGACAGGCACGAAGCGCTTAGCATTGATTACTGGGTTATCAGTATCGAAGATCAGGCGCTGGGCGCTGATGAAAATAGCATAAGCAAACAGCCCCGAGATCAACGGTGTGATAAGCCAACTGCCGACGATGCCCTGAACAGAGCTCCAGTCAACAGCGTCAGTACCTACTGAAACACAGGCAAAACCGATGATGGCACCAATAATGGAGTGAGTAGTAGATACCGGCCAGCCCATGTAGGACGCAACCAGTAACCAAGTACCTGCAGCCAATAGGGCTGACATCATGCCGTACACCAATACTTCCGGATTGGCAGCATATAGCGAGGTGTCGATAACCCCTTTGCGGATGGTATCTGTAACTTCACCACCTGCTAGGTAAGCACCCGCAAACTCGAAGATCATCGCAATGATGATTGCTTGTTTAACCGTCAGTGCTTTAGAACCGACCGAGGTACCCATGGCGTTGGCAACATCATTTGCGCCAATACCAATAGCCATCAATAGACCAAAAAAAGCCGCCACCAAAATGAGAATGGTGCCGTAGTTAGCCAGGATTTCCATTGTAAAACCTTGTTTTTGTTACACTCTTTCGCTTATGAGCGCGATAGCATGATTTCAAGACGAGAGCCGACACGTTGTGCCTGATCAGCGATAGCACCAACCCACTCGAGAATCTTGTAAAGGAACATGATATCCACCGGACTGAGTTGGTCTTCGATGGACATGAGCTGTTGGCGAAGCTTGATCTGCATGCTGTCGGTATCGTCTTCGATAACGTCAAGCTGGTTGATCATCTCAGCCACGAGCGTCACTTCTCTGCCTTTAAAGCCTGTTTCAAGAAGCTCGTCCAGTTCGTTGATGACACGGTTCGCCTGGTTGGCGGCGTCAAGGCAACGTTGAACGTAGGCAATAAAGTCAGGATACATTTCGGAAGGAATTTGAAGCTGGCGACCCAAGACGCGGCCCGCAATGTCTTTCGACAAGTTGGCAAGCTTATCTTGCTGGGTCAGTAGACCAAGCATGTCAGTACGATCGACTGGCATGAAAAGGCCACGAGGAAGCTTCAGACGGATTTCACGCTTGAGCACATCCGCATCTTTTTCAAGCTGGGAAATTTGCTCGCGCAAAACAGCCGCCTGATCCCAATCACCCGCCTTACAGGCTTCGAAGAAAGGGACAAGCAATTCGCAACACTCATTTACACGAGTAACGTGGCGTTGCAGAGGTTTGATCGGGGACTTAGCAAATAGCCCCATAATAGTATTTACTGGCATAGCCGAATAACCTAGAAAGTGCCTTAAATGGCTAATTCTTGAGCGATGGTCATTAAGGCGCGCATGGTAACGCATAAGTAAGTATAGGGGAACTAATTTCGATCAAGGTTTTGTTTATATTTCAGACTTGCCCCGGAGTGCAATTGCCAATATCCTTGGTTTGCCACTGTTTATAGGTAGAACTATGGAAACTGAGATAGAACTGAAGTTTTTCGTCTCACCAGAATTTTCGAGCCAGTTACTAAAAAAAATCGCTGAAGCGAAAGTTCTGCAGCAAAGTCGTCGCGAGTTAGGCAATGTCTACTTCGACACCCCAGACCAAATTCTTCGCCAGCACGATATCGGCCTTCGGGTCCGTCGTTTTGATGATGTATTTGTCCAAACATTGAAGACCGCCGGTCGTGTGGTCGCCGGATTGCACCAGCGTCCGGAATACAATGCTGAAACCAATAGCACCGATCCTGATCTAGCCTTGCACCCTGCTGATGCCTGGCCGGAAGGCTTTGATGTCGAGCGCACCCAGCAGCAACTCGCCCCGCTTTTCTCTACGGATTTCGTCCGCCAGCAATGGTTGGTCGCGATGCCTGACGGCAGTCAGGTCGAGTTGGCCTTTGATCAGGGCGAGGTCAGTGCCAATGGTGAAACGTCACCGATCTGCGAAGTGGAGCTTGAGCTGAAATCCGGTCAGACCGATGCCCTGTTTACCCTGGCGCGCGAATTGTGCGCTGATGGCGGTATGCGCCTAGGTAACCTAAGCAAGGCCGCTCGGGGCTACCGCCTGGCGGCGGGTTATCAGGGCGATCAGGTAACAACGCTCTTGCCAGTTGAACTTGACGGTAATGAGTCGGTAGAAACCGTGTTCGTCAAAACCCTCGAGCATGCACTGGAGCATTGGCATTATCATGAGCAAATTTTTGCTGAGCGGCAAGAGCCGGCGGCACTGGTGCAAGTCCAGCAGGCGCTGGGCCTGATCCGCCAGACTCTGGTGACGTTCGGTGGCATGATCCCGCGCAGGGCCAGTGCCCTGTTGCGCCAGGAGCTGCAGTGGCTGGAAGGCGAACTGGACTGGTTGGGCGATGCCGCGGGTCTGGATTACTTGCTGGCGGAAAAGGGCCACGCCCTGAAAAAGCTTAATGCCCGCAAGCAGCTGGTCAAGCAGCTTGAAGCCATTGAGGCCGATCTGCCAGATGACAACGAAATGCTGCTGCTGATCAGCTCTGCCCGCTATTGTGGCCTGCTGCTCGATTTGAGTCGCTGGCTGCTAAGCCGGGGATGGCAGCCGTTTCTTGATGACAAGTCTCGAGCGCGCCTGGCCGAGCCGGTTAAAGGGTTTGCCGATAGTATGCTGGCCCGCTCCTGGCAGGAGCTGCTCGATGTCTTTCCGGCTGAGCGCCAGCTCAACCGGGTCGACTATCTGGATCAGCAGCCGCGATTGGTCCGTAACCTGATGAGTGGCCTGAGTTTTGCTTCTTTGTATGAGGAAGAGAAGCGACTGGCTTTCCGAATGCCTTGGCTTGATTTGTTGCAGGGGATCGAGGATCTTCGTCATCTCGAACCTATCCGCCAGTTGCTGGAGCAACAGGAGGACGAGGAGGAGCGAAGCCAGATAGAAAAATGGCTGCAGCGCAAGGAAGAGTCCCTGATCCATGCTATGGATCAGACCCGGCAAATGGGGATTGAATTAATCCCGTACTGGCCGTAAGCCCTATCACCCAAGACACCCGGCACTACGCCGGGTGTTTTTTTAGCGATTACTTCTGCGCCAGCTTCTTTTCGATGGCCTCAAGGCGCTCGAGCAGGCGCTGCTGGCTGGCCAGCATCGCTTGCCATTCCTGTTCATGGCGGACATCGTCCAGCTCTTTGGTGTGCTCGGGATCGGAAATGATCGCACTGACCAGACCGGCCACCATACCAAATAAGCCGACGCCACAGATAATAATGACCGCTGCCAGTACCTTGCCCAGCAGCGTGACCGGATAATGGTCACCATAGCCGACGGTTGAAATCGTGACGAAAACCCACCACAGGGCATCGCTGGCATCTTTGATGTTGGACTCGGGGACATTGCCCTCGAGGATCAGCATCAGGGCAGAGCCAACAGAAACCAGTACGGTTAACAGCAGGAAAATACTGGCGACGGTCGCCTCACGGCGGTTGCTGCGGATTTGGCTCAAGATCTGGTGGCTGGAGCGGATCAGGCGGATCACTCTGAAGATTTGCAGCAGCCGGGCGAAACGGATTTGCTCAATGATCGGAATGCTGGCGATAAAATCGAGCCAGTGGGTTTTGAGGTACTGCACTTTCTCCCTGCTGCGGAAGAAGTCTGCCAGCAACTGACACCAGAACACCAGACAGATAAAGGTATCAATGCCCAGCAGCAGGCGGTAGCCGTTACTTTGCTTGGGCAGGAAGATCATGGTGGTCACAATAGTCAGTGATACAAACGACAATACCAGTGACATCAAGCTCATCGGATTGAGTTCATATTTGACGGGGTCGATCTTTTTCATCATTAAATTTTTTAACTGCGCAGCCGATAGATAGAATGGAATTTATTGTTTCGGTGCGAAAAATAAATAGATTTCTAGGCACCGATTCCCTACTTCCCCAAGCGCCGATGTCGGTCGTATGCCGGCACAAAATGTGCTATGGGGCGTAATAAGAATATATGGAGATACCACATGACCAAAATGGTTTTCAAGCCATGGGAAAAAGGGCTGACAAATATTCGGTTGATCCCCAAGCTGTTATTGCTGATGGTGTTCAGTACGATTCTATTGGTTGGCAAGCAGCTTTGGGATGCCAGCACCTTCTATCAATCAGTAGTGGAGATCCAGCAGGACAGGGCAAAAGAGCAGGCCCGGGCAACGGCTGCAGTGATCCAGGCATTACCGGTGGCCAGCCAGCAGGATACGGCGCTGGTCGAGCAGCTTGTTACTGCTCAGGCGGCGGCGATGAACAGCGGTGCCTATGTCTACTTGGTGGAGCGGGGAAGCAATACCGTTATTGGCCACCCAAGCGCCAGTGCACTGGCTGATCTGCAGAGCGATATTGCCAGCCAAGGCAGACTTAACCGCATCTTGCAGCAACTGACAGGGCATGCAAACTTGATTTTTGCCGATCAGTCCCGTTTCGAATATGCGGTTGAACTGCCTCGCTTTAACTGGGTGGTCGTGGCTTCGCAGCCGGCCTCGGAAGCCGAGGCATACTATCAGCAGTTCTTGGTACAGGTGGCTTGGCAAACGGCCCTGATGATTATTGCCTTTGTGGTCATTTTGCTCGGTGGTTCTCATGTTATGTTGCGGCAGACCCGCTACCTGGCTGATAACATCAAGCATTTGGCCGCCCGCGATCTGACCCGGCCAATTGTAATGGAGTGCCGTGATGAATACGGGGATTTGGCCCGAGAGCTGGAGAAAACCCGGCTTCAGTTGCGCGATGTGATTGGGAGCCAGCGTGACGCGGCAGGCGAGCTGTCAGGCCTTGCGGAGGTGATGTCGATCAGCATGGTGGAAACCAAGGAGTCGGCGCAGGAGGAGTTCAATGAAATTGACCAGCTGGCATCGGCCATGAGTGAAATGACCTCAACGGTCCAGACAGTGGCCGAGCATGCCCGTGAAGCCTCCAGTGCGACCGAGGGAACGTCAGGCCAAGCGGTACAGGGTCAGCAGTTTGTGGCTCAGACCATTGGAACTATCAACCAGCTGTCGCAGGATATCAGCCAGTCAGCCAATGCCGTAAACCAAGTTGAGGAGCGGGTTGAGCAGATCGGCACTGTGATTGTCACCATTCAGAGCATTTCCGAGCAGACCAACTTGCTGGCGCTGAATGCGGCGATTGAGGCAGCCCGTGCCGGGGATGCCGGACGAGGCTTCGCGGTCGTTGCCGATGAGGTCCGCAACCTTGCCCAGCGTACCCAAACTGCGACGGTAGAAATCCAAGAGATGATCTCCCAGCTGCAAACCAGTGCTCAGCAAGCCGTGGGACTGATGGAGCAGAGTGTGGTGGAAGCGGCCGAGGGGGTTGAACTCGTTACCAGTGCCGGCGGGGAGTTGGATAAGATTGTTGAGCAGGTCAGCCTGATCAATGACATGAACTTCCACATAGCCTCGGCTGCCGAGCAGCAGAGTACCGTTGCCGATGAGATGAACCAGAATCTGACCAATGTTCGCGAGCTGGTGGAGGCCTCGGTGGTGGTGGTCTCGGAGCTGTCAGAGACATCCGATGCTATGCAGGAGCATGCCTCTGAACTTGAAAAGAAAATCCAAGCTTTCCATGTGTAGCAAAATGGCTTAGCAGCGTGCTGGTTTTCAGCCAAATCAACGCCCGCCTTTGGCGGGCGTTGTGCTATCGTAAGGACAATCAAAACGCCGTCAGGCAATACCGCTGATTGTGCGGCAGGCCGTTGGCAGGCAACAACAAGGCATTTGAAAAGGAACCCCTATGACTGTGCAGGATCATTTCCAAACCGCAATGGACAAGGCGTGGGACAAGGTGAGTGGCGCCCAGCCAGAAGCCGTAGCAAGCTGGCCGGCGGAAAAGCTCGGCCAGCTCAAGCAGGCACTGGCCTACAGTGACTTCATTACCGCCGCGGTAGTCTGCGATGCCGCTTTGTTGCCCTGGTTGGCCCAGCACCTTGGGGATCCGACTCGGGCCGAAAACTACCGCTGTGAACTGGCCGGGGAGCTGGCAACGATCAACGATGAGGCTGGTATGATGCGGGTGCTGCGCCAGTTCCGTCGGCGAGAAATGGTCTGGATTGCCTGGCGAGACTTCCTTGGCCACAACAGTTTGGATTTGAGCCTGGATCATCTGTCCATGCTGGCGGAGGCGATGATTATGGAGGCTTACGGGTGGCTGTATACCCAGTGCTGCCGGGAGTGGGGAACGCCGATGAACAGCTGCGGTGAGGCTCAGCCGATGCTGATCCTCGGGATGGGCAAGCTGGGGGGCGGTGAACTCAACTTTTCTTCCGATATCGATTTGATCTTTACCTACCCGGAGAACGGCGAAACCCAGGGGGGGCGCCGCAGCCTCGCCAATGCTCAGTTTTTTACCCGCTTGGGACAGCGTTTGATCAAGGCGCTCGATCAACAGACGTTTGATGGCTTCTGCTATCGGGTCGACATGCGTTTGCGCCCGTTCGGGGATAGCGGCCCGCTGGTGATGAGCTATGCGGCGCTGGAAGACTACTACCAAGAGCAGGGGCGCGACTGGGAGCGCTACGCCATGATCAAGGCCCGGGTCATGGGCAGGGAGAGTTTTTCCCAGTACCAAGAGCTGCGCCAGATGCTGAGGCCTTTTGTTTTCCGCCGCTATATCGACTTCAGTGCGATTCAGTCACTGCGGCGGATGAAGGCGATGATCAGCAGTGAGGTGCGTCGCCGTGGCCTGACCAATAACATCAAGCTTGGCCCTGGCGGGATCCGCGAAGTGGAGTTTATCGCCCAGTCGTTCCAGTTGATCCGTGGTGGCCGTACGCCGGAGTTGCGGGGGCGGGGGTTGCGCGAGACCCTACAGGCTATAAGAGCTCAAGGCTTATTGCCTGCTGCGCAGGTCGATGATCTCGAGCAGGGTTATGCGTTCTTGCGTAAGCTGGAAAACTTGCTGCAGGCTATCGATGATAAGCAAACCCAGACGTTACCGGACAAACCTTTGGATCAGTACCGCTTGGCCTTGGCGATGGGTTATGAGGATTGGGCTGGGTTAGAACGGGCTGTTGGCCAGAAAATGGCGGCGATCCACGCTGTGTTCGATGACATTATTGGGGCCGATGAGGAAGAGTCGCACAGTGAGACAACGGCTCAGTTCCATGAAATGTGGGCCATGATCAAAGATCCTGAGGTGGTGACAGCGATCCTCGCTGAGCTCAATGCCCCTGAGGCTAGCAGCCAGCTGTCCGTTTTGACCAACATGAAAGCCGAGCTGTCAAAGCGCACGTTGGGCCCTCGCGGCCGCGAAGTGTTAGCCAAATTGATGCCGGCAGTACTGATGCTGATTGTCACCCGTGATGATGCCCCCGCTGTGTTGGAGCGGGTTAGCAAACTCATTGTCCGCATCGCAACCCGAACCACTTATCTCGAACTGCTCAGTGAGCACCCTGCCGCACTTGAGCAATTAGTTAGGCTGTGTGCGGCGAGCCCGATGGTCGCCACCCAGCTGGCCCAGTATCCGATTTTGCTCGATGAACTGCTTGATCCTCAGCATTTGTACAACCCGACGCCGCTGGAGCATTACGGCGATGAATTGCGGGAGTTCCTGGCCCGGATCCCGGAAGAGGACATGGAGCAGCAGATGGAGGCGATTCGCCAGTTTAAGCAGGCCCAACTGCTGCGCATTGCGGCGGCCGATATTGCCGGAGCCCTGCCATTGATGAAGGTCAGCGATCACCTGACCTATTTAGCCGAAGCCATTGTTGCGGCCGTGGTCAATCAGGCCTGGCTGCAAATGGTCGACAAATACGGCGAGCCGACCCACTTGCTCGAGCGCAGCGGACGGGGATTTGCGGTATTGGGCTATGGCAAGGTGGGGGGCTGGGAGCTGGGGTATGGCTCGGACCTGGATCTGGTGTTCCTCCACGACTGTCCTGATAATGTGTACACCAATGGCCGCAAAGAGATCGACGGCAGGCAGTTTTATCTGCGCTTGGCCCAGCGGATTGTCCATCTGTTTTCGACCCGGACCGCCTCGGGGGTGCTGTACGAGGTCGATATCCGCTTGCGGCCGTCTGGCGCGTCGGGCCTGTTGGTCAGTACCATGGGGGCGTTCGCCGACTATCAGCAGCAAGAGGCATGGACCTGGGAGCACCAGGCCTTGGTCAGGGCGAGAATGATATACGGTGATGCCCCGCTCCAGCAGGCGTTTGCGGATGTCAGGCAGTCAGTCTTGATGGTCCGCCGAGAGGCTGTCTCTTTGCGGCGGGAAGTGGTGGAAATGCGCCACAAGATGCGCGAACATCTCGGCAGTAAGAAGGCTGGCATGTTTGGCCTCAAGCAGGATGAAGGTGGGATCACCGATATCGAGTTTCTGGCCCAATATTTGGTGCTACAACACGCGGCCGAAGAAAAGGCCCTGACCCGCTGGTCGGACAATGTCCGCCTGTTCGATACCATGGCCGATTACGATATTTTGGCCCCGGAGCAGGCCATGCAGCTCAAACAGGCCTACTGTGTGATGCGAGATGAAATCCACCGGCTAAGCCTGCTCGGCCTCCCCGCCTATGTGGAAGAAAGCCGTTTTGCCGCTGAGCGTCAGGTCGTCAAGGCGATCTGGCAGACATGGCTCGAGCCCGATGCCTAACACTGACTGACCAGCATATGCAGGAGCGGGGAGGCCTCGCTCTTTGTAGTTGAATAACCGTTGAAATCCCCTGAGCAGATGCATGCTAATTTGGCTTTGTGTTAATATTTGGGGGTTATCACAATCCCGGAGAAAAAAATGAAACTGACTCTTCCTGATTATGATCAAGCAGGCGTGCTGGTCGTGGGTGATGTCATGCTGGATCGCTACTGGTATGGGCCGACAGGCCGTATTTCACCTGAAGCCCCCGTTCCTGTAGTCAAAGTCGATCAGGTAGAGGAGCGTCCGGGGGGCGCGGCGAACGTGGCGATGAATATCGCGGCACTGGGTGGTCATGCCCGCCTAGTTGGCCTGACCGGTATTGACGAACCAGCCCGTGCGCTGTCGGAAAAGCTCTCGTCGCTGGATGTGCGCTGTGACTTTGTGACTTTGCCGGATTACCCTACCATCACCAAGTTGCGCGTCATGAGCCGCGGCCAGCAGATGATCCGCCTGGACTTCGAAGAAGGCTTCCATGATGTGCCGGCGGATGTGATTTTGCCGCGTATGGAGCAGGCATTGCCTTCCAGTAAGGTCGTGGTGCTGTCGGATTATGCCAAGGGAGCCCTCGAGCATGTGCAGGCAATGATCCAGCTGGCACGCAAGTCAGGGGTGGCGGTCATGGTCGATCCGAAAGGGGCGGACTTTGAACGTTACCGCGGTGCGACCTTGCTGACGCCGAACTTGTCTGAGTTCGAAGCGGTGGCGGGCAAAACCGAGTCGGAGCAAGATCTGGTTGAAAAAGGCATGGCCCTGATCGAGCGCTTTGAGCTGGAAGCGCTGCTGGTGACGCGCAGCGAGCACGGTATGACCCTGCTGCAAAAAGGCCAGGAGCCACTGCATATGCCGACCCAGGCCAAAGAGGTGTACGATGTCACCGGTGCCGGTGATACCGTGATTTCGGTGTTGGCGGCATCGCTGGCTGCGGGTAAGTCGTTGTCGGACTCTTGCAAGCTGGCCAATGCCGCTGCGGGTGTGGTGGTTGGCAAGTTGGGCACCTCGACCCTGTCGACCATTGAACTGACTGAAGCGATCCATGGCAGTCAGGACAGCGGGTTTGGGGTGATCAGTGAAGTTCAGCTCAAGCAGGCGGTGAAAGCAGCCCGCGCCCGTGGCGAGAAAGTCGTGATGACCAATGGGTGTTTCGATATCCTGCATGCCGGCCACGTGGCCTACCTCAACGAGGCGGCGAAGCTAGGTGATCGCCTGATCGTTGCCGTCAACTCAGACAGTTCGGTACAGGCGCTGAAGGGGCCGGGGCGTCCGGTCAACCCGGAAGATCGCCGTATGGCGGTATTGGCAGGGCTGGGTGCTGTTGATTGGGTAGTGCCGTTTAGCGAAGAAACCCCACAACGCTTGATTAGTGAAATATTGCCGACCCTGCTGGTAAAAGGGGGCGACTATAAGCCGGAAGAGATTGCCGGAGGCCAGGAAGTGATTGCTGCCGGTGGCGAAGTCCGGGTCCTGAACTTTGAAGACGGCTGTTCGACAAGCGAAATCATTGCGGCTATCAAGGGGGGGCGTGGCTAACTTGCCCCTGCCGTCGAAAAGTGGTGCCTCAGGGCTTGCTGAAGTATCACCAAGACAATAAAAAGCGCCATCATTGCTGATGGCGCTTTTTTTATGCTTGGCATTTCGAATGATAGACGGCGATTACTTTGCTCTGATCAGACCGGCATTAACATCCAAGACATCTTGTTCGTTCAGCGAGCCCACAGCCTGTTTTAGCTGAAGCTGGCTGATGATGTAGTCGTAGCGGGCATTGGCCAGCTGACGGTTGGCATCATATAGACGGCGGGTCGCATCCAGGACGTCAACGATGGTACGGGTACCGACATCGAAACCGGCCTCGGTCGCTTCAAGTGCCGACTGGGCAGAAACCACCGACTGCTGGTAAGCGCGAAGGGCACCGATAGAGGCGTTGATGTTGTTGTAGAAAGCACGTACGTCACGGACAACGCTGCGGTAAGAGCCTTCCAGATCTTCACTTGCCGCCACATAGCCGAACTGGGCCTGCTTCACTTCGGAGGTCACACGGCCACCGGTATAGACAGGCAGTGCCAGGTTGATACCGGCGGTCAGTGTGCCGTCATCAGTGCTGGCTAGCTTGTCATCGTAGTTGTAGCCGGCATTGAAAGACAGGGTCGGCAAGTGGCCGGACTCAGCTAGGGAAATCTGATCGCGGGCGATATCTTGTGAGATACGAGCCGTCAATAGGTTAAGGTTTTCCGTCTCGGCATCCTTGATCAGATCTAGCACTCGTGCTTTGGGTGCGCTGGCGCTGAAGCGGCGGGTATCCAAGATGCTAAGATCGGTGTGTGCTTGGCCGGTGATTTCGCGTAGACCCTCGTAGCTGTTAGTCAGGGCATTTTCAGCCAAGATTTCGTCCGCCAGTACGCTGTCATACTGCGCCTGGGCATCGTGCACATCGGTGATTGCTGAGAGGCCGACTTCGAAACGCTGCTTGGTTTGCTCTAGCTGGCGGCCAACGGCTGCCTTCTCGGCACGGACGAAGTCCAGGTCATCCATTGCGCGTAGCACGGCGAAGTAGGCGTCAGAGACACGCAGGATCAGGTTTTGCTGAGAGGTCGCATAGAATGCATCGCTCTGGCGGGCCACCTTCTCGCTAATATCTAGGTTTACCCAGCTGGCACGGTTGTAGATCGATTGGTCCAGGGTCAAACCACCGTTGAAACCATCGGCATCGCCATCCATGCGGGCGATGTTATAGCCAGCGGTTAGGTTGATTTGTGGTAGCAGTGCGCTTCGGGTTGAGTTAATCGCTTCGAACGCAGTATCTTTATCGGCAGCCGCACGCAGCAGCTGAGGGTCATTCTGTTTGGCTTGTTGGTAGATTTCGGCGAGATCATCAGCCAGTGCAGTATGGCTGAGACCGCCAAGCGCAAAGCTAACAAAAAGCGGAAGCAATTTTTTCATGTATGCCTTTCCTGGTCCTGACAAAAATAAGAGCAAGGCTCCAGTTTAACCTATGTTTCCTTGCCTGAAACTGATCATTGAACAATTTACTTTATTTTACGATATTTTACTGGATTAATTGTGATTCTAATCTTTTCGCTGAGAAAAACGACTTAAAAAAAATCATAATTATTGTCATAAATGTTGAATTAAATCATTGCCGTTCCTCATTGGGGATGGAATGATATATGCCTTCGTCGGCCGGAGGCCGTGCCAGAATGGGTGATAAGGAAGAAAAACATGGCAAAAACAGGTAGTAAGCAAACCGGACCGGGACAGTTTTCTGCCGGTGATGTGGAAATTCTTGCCCAGGAGCCATTGTATCAAGGCTTTTTCAGTATGGTGAAATACCGTTTTCGTCATCGCCTGTTTGCGGGGGGCTGGAGTGAGCCTCTGGACCGCGAGATGTTCGAACGTGGCCATGCTGCAGCCATGTTGCCTTATGATCCGGCCACCGATCGGGTGGTGCTGGTCGAGCAGTTCCGGGTTGGCGCGATGGCGGCAGATTGCTCGCCATGGCAGCTGGAGATTGTGGCCGGCATTATCGAGCCTGGCGAACAAGCCCAAGATGTGGTGCGCCGTGAGTCGGTGGAAGAGGCTGGCGTTGACGTCGGCCAGTTACATAAGATTACCCGCTATCTGTCGAGCTCCGGCGGTTGTTCGGAAACCTTGGATATTTTTGTCGGTGAGGTGGACAGCACGTCGGCGCAAGGCATCCATGGCCTGGCAGAGGAAGGCGAAGATATAAAAGTGCATGTGGTTTCTCGAGAAGAGGCATACCAGTGGGTGGAATCTGGTAAAATTGAGAATGCAGCCTCAATCATTGCCCTACAATGGTTGCAATTGAACTACACTCGGTTGCAAGCGGCCTCTTAGACGGACACATCACAGAGGATACCGATTGAATAGAAGATACGCTGTTGATTTTGCTGGTATCATGCGATTGTACGAAACCAACTATGCGAAGTTGCTCCCATTGCTACCAAAAAGCGATCAGGTAGGGGACCATTGCATTTATTGTGTTTCGGAACAGGAATATCATCTGACCATTACTGAGTCGACCCGTTATACCACGGTGGTTGAAATACATCTCAAGGCAGAGGAATCACTGCCTGATTACCTGATCCCAAAAATGACGATCAGGTTGTACCACGATGCTAGGGTCGCAGAAGTGTGTTCAGCTCAGCAGACTTCTCGTCTTCAGCCAAGGTATGATTACCCCAATATGCGAATGCATCAGAAAGATGAGAAGCATCAAGTTAACCGTTTTCTGGGAGACTGGTTGGCATACTGCCTAAAAAACGGGATCAGCAGACAGTCGGTTTGTTAATAGAATCAGATAGACAAGGTTTTTGACGTTTTGCAGAACTTTACTCTGCCACAGACGAACCGCGATAGTGTGGTTCTTCTGCAAATTACCGATACCCACCTTTTTGCCGATGATGGCGGCAGTTTGTTGGGCGTCACGACAAAAGATAGCTTTCATGCCGTGCTGGATGCGGTAGATGCTGCCGCGCGCCCTTTTGATGCCATTGTGGCAACGGGTGACATTTCCCAAGATCATACTGAATACTCTTACCAGCGCTTTTGTGAGGGGATCGCGCGCTGGTCGCAGCCATGCTTTTGGCTGCCGGGCAACCACGACTACCAGCCGAGCATGCAGGCGGTATTGCCCTCGCCGCAAATCAAGCCATGCCATCAAGTGCTGGCCGGCGAGCATTGGCAAGTGATCCTGCTCGATAGCCAGGTGAAAGGGGTCCCGCACGGTGAATTGAGCGGGGAGCAGCTCGATATGCTAGATCAGGCCTTGTCGGCTCATCCGAACCGGCATGCGCTGGTTCTGTTGCATCATCATCCGTTGCCGGCAGGCAGTGCCTGGCTCGATCAGCATCAGCTTCACAACAGTGAGCCGTTTTGGCAGGTGGTTGGCCGTTATCCGCAGGTGAAGGCGATTTTGTGCGGCCATATCCACCAGGAGTTGGACCGTATCCACCGGGGGGTGAGGGTCTTGGCAACTCCGTCGACCTGTATCCAGTTCCAGCCGGATTCGCAAGATTTTGCGCTGGACCAGAAAAGTCCCGGCTGGCGCTACCTTGCGCTGCACCGTGATGGGCAGCTCGATACCCAGGTCCACCGTCTTGATGGCCATGACTTTACCCCGAACTTTGATTCCGCAGGTTACTAGATGAAGCCGTTGCTCTTGTATATCCACGGCTTTAACAGCTCACCGAAGTCGCTCAAGGCGACCTTGATGGCTGAGTATTGCCAGCGTGAACGGCCGGATATCCAGGTTGAGATCCCGCAGATCCCGTGTTATCCCGCAGATGCCGCCCGATTTATTGATGAACGGGTGCAATCATTGCGAGAGCAATTCCGGATAGGCTTGGTCGGCAGTTCGCTGGGAGGCTACGTATCCACCTGGCTTAACGACCGCTATCAATTGCCTGCCGTGCTGGTCAATCCTGCCGTCAAGCCGTATGAGCTGTTGCAAGACTTCTTGGGCGAGCAGGAAAATCCTTATACCGGGGAGCGCTATTTCCTCGAAGCCAAACATATGGATGAGCTGCGCCAAATGGATGTGGGCAAACTCCGCCACCCCGAGCAGTTGTGGCTGCTCCAGCAAGAAGGTGACGAAGTGCTGGATTACCGCCAGGCTGTCGAGAAATACTCGGCCTGCCGGCAAACGGTTGAGCCCGAAGGGGATCATAGTTTTGTCGGATTTGATCGTTATCCCGAACAAATCATTCAATTTCTGGGTCTGTAATACTTCCCGAGCACGTGTTGCTTGAGAGGAATTTGTCCCGACTTGGATCAAATTCGACTCACAATTGTGGGCCACATTTTCGACCCTAGCTTGACATCCGAGCTGGGGTTACTGACTATTGTGGCAAAAAATTTTTCCGTAACTTTCCGTAATTATGACAGATCAAAGCTATAACGCTGGAGCCATTGAGGTTCTAAATGGCCTTGAGCCAGTACGCCGCCGTCCGGGGATGTATACCGACACGGTACGGCCTAACCACCTAGGCCAGGAAGTCATCGATAACAGTGTCGATGAAGCCTTGGCAGGCCACGCCCGCAAGGTTGAGGTCATTCTTCATGCGGATCAGTCACTGGAGGTGATTGATGATGGCCGGGGGATGCCGGTAGATATCCACCCGGAAGAAGGGGTATCTGGGGTCGAGCTTATCCTGTGTAAGCTTCACGCCGGTGGTAAGTTCTCAGGTAAAAACTACCAGTTCTCGGGTGGTTTGCACGGGGTGGGGATCTCGGTGGTTAACGCCCTGTCGACCCGCGTCGAGGTCACGGTGAAACGTGATGGCCAGGTATACCAAATTGCTTTTGAAAATGGTGACAAGGCCAGCGAGCTTGAAGTGATCGGTACCTGTGGTCGTCGTGCCAAGGGGACCAGCGTCCACTTCTGGCCCGATGCCAAGTATTTCGACAGCCCGAAATTTTCTGTCTCCCGCCTGAAGAGCAACCTCAAGGCCAAAGCGGTGCTTTGTCCAGGGTTGGAAATCGTCTTTACCGATAAAACCAGCGATGAAACCTTCCGCTGGTGTTACGAAGATGGTTTGAAGGATTATCTGGCCGAAGGCGTCAAGGGTTATACCCTGTTACCGGAAGAGCCGTTTACCGGTGTGTTCAGTGGCCAGACTGAAGCTGCTGACTGGGCATTGCTATGGCTGCCGGAAGGCGGTGAGCTGATCACCGAAAGTTACGTCAACCTGATCCCGACCGCGCAAGGCGGTACCCATGTCAATGGCCTGCGCCAGGGCCTGCTGGATGCGATGCGCGAGTTCTGTGAATTCCGCAACCTGCTGCCGCGCGGCGTGAAGCTGACCGCTGATGATATCTGGGACCGCTGCTCGTACGTGTTGTCGGTCAAGATGCAGGATCCGCAGTTCGCCGGCCAGACCAAAGAACGCCTGTCATCGCGCCAGTGTGCCGCCTTTGTCTCCGGTGTGGTCAAAGATGCTTTCAGCCTGTGGCTGAACGAGCGTCCGCAAATTGCCGAGCAGTTGGCCGAAGTGTGTATTGCCAACGCTCACCGCCGGATGCGTGCCAGCAAGAAAGTGGTGCGTAAGAAGGTGGCTTCGGGCCCGGCACTTCCGGGTAAGCTGGCTGACTGTTCGCAACAGGACTTGTCGCGTACCGAACTGTTCCTGGTCGAAGGTGACTCGGCAGGGGGCTCGGCCAAGCAGGCCCGCGATCGTGAATTCCAGGCAATCATGCCGCTGCGCGGTAAAATCCTGAACACCTGGGAAGTGTCTGCCGATCAGGTACTGGCCTCGCAGGAAGTCCATGATATTTCGGTCGCGCTGGGCATTGACCCGGACAGCGACGATTTGAGCGGCTTGCGCTATGGCAAGATCTGCGTGCTGGCCGATGCAGACTCCGATGGTCTGCATATTGCCACTCTGCTGTGCGCCTTGTTTGTCCGTCACTTCGAGTCTTTGGTCCGTGCTGGCCATGTCTATATCGCCATGCCACCGCTGTACCGTATCGACCTGGGCAAGGAAGTTTACTATGCCCTGGATGATGCCGAGAAAGACGGCATTCTCGATCGCCTCAGCAATAAGCGCGGCAAGGTTAACGTCCAGCGCTTCAAAGGTCTGGGTGAGATGAACCCGCTTCAGTTGCGCGAAACCACCATGGATCCGAATACCCGCCGCCTGGTTCAGCTGACGATCGACGATGACGAGCAGACCAACGAGATGATGGATATGCTGCTGGGCAAAAAGCGAGCGGAAGACCGCCGCCACTGGCTGCAGAGCAAAGGCGATATGGCCGAAGTGTGATTGATTGGGCCGGTCACAATATTGGCCGGTCTTGCCTGATGATTTGATAGCCTTTGCGATATGTTGGCACGGGCTGGAAACATAAACGGAATACCCAACGATGACTGATGTCTCAATGGATGGCGTTGAACAGCTTCCGCTACGGAAGTTTACCGAAGACGCCTACCTCAATTACTCCATGTACGTGATCATGGACCGTGCCTTGCCGTTTATCGGTGATGGCCTCAAGCCGGTACAGCGCCGTATCATCTATGCGATGTCTGAGCTGGGCCTGTCGGCAACCGCGAAATACAAGAAGTCGGCCCGTACCGTCGGTGACGTACTGGGTAAGTACCATCCGCACGGCGACTCCGCGTGTTACGAAGCCATGGTATTGATGGCGCAGCCGTTCTCCTACCGCTACCCGCTAGTTGACGGTCAGGGTAACTGGGGGGCGCCGGATGATCCGAAATCTTTCGCGGCGATGCGTTATACCGAATCGCGCCTATCGCGTTTCTCTGAGGTGCTGCTCAACGAGCTGGGCCAGGGTACGGTAGATTGGGGGCCGAACTTTGACGGCACCATGAAAGAGCCGAAGATGCTGCCAGCCCGCCTGCCGCATATCTTGCTTAACGGCGTTACCGGTATTGCCGTCGGTATGGCCACCGATATCCCGCCGCACAACGCCCGCGAAGTGGCCAATGCGGTTGTTCATCTGATTGAGAACCCGAAGGCCGAACTTGATGAGGTGATGGAATTCGTTCAGGGGCCGGATTACCCGACCGAAGCGGAGATCATCACGTCGAAAAACGACCTGAAGAAGGTCTATCGTACTGGCCGTGGCAGCATCAAGATGCGTGCGGTATGGCACAAGGAAAGCGGTGATATTGTGATCACGGCGCTGCCACACCAGGTGTCGGGCTCTAAGCTGCTTGAGCAGATTGCCAGCCAGATGCGTGCCAAGAAGCTGCCGATGGTGGAAGACTTGCGTGACGAGTCGGATCACGAGAACCCGACCCGTATCGTGATTGTACCGCGCTCTAACCGCGTGGACAGCGAGCAGCTGATGAACCATCTGTTTGCCTCGACCGATCTGGAAAAAAGCTTCCGCGTTAATCTCAACATGCTGGGCCTTGATGCCCGTCCGCAGGTTAAAGGCCTGGTGCAGATCCTTAACGAGTGGTTGCAGTTCCGTCGTACTACCGTACGCCGCCGTTTGCAGCACCGCTTGGACAAGGTCAATGCCCGCTTGCATATCCTTGAGGGTTTGCTGGCGGCTTACCTGAATATTGACGAAGTGATTGAGATCATCCGTACCGAAGATGATCCGAAAGCCGAATTGATGTCGCGCTTCGACCTGACAGCGATTCAGGCCGATGCGATTCTCGAAATCAAACTGCGTCAGCTGGCCAAACTGGAAGAGATCAAGATCCGCGGTGAGCAGGATGAGCTGTCGAAAGAGCGTGATCACCTTGAGAAACTGCTGGGCTCTGAGCGTCGCCTGAATACCCTGATCAAGAAAGAAATTTTGGCCGATGCCGAGAAGTACGGTGATGACCGCCGTTCGCCATTGGTTGAGCGTGAAGAAGCCAAGGCGTTGACCGAGCGTGAGCTGATCCCATCGGAAGCGATCACTGTGGTACTTTCCGAGAAAGGCTGGATCCGCCATGCCAAAGGCCATGAGGTTGATCCGACATCACTGAGCTACAAGTCGGGAGATGGCTACCAGGCCCATGCCCGCGGTAAGAGCAACCAGGCTGCGATTTTCCTTGGCTCGGATGGCCGCAGTTATGCACTTGAATCCCATACCTTGCCATCGGCACGAAGTCAGGGCGAGCCGATTACTGGTCGCTTGAATCTGACCCCGGGAAGCCAGGTCCGCCAGGTTATGATGGCTGATGATGACCAACTATGGCTGATGGGCTCGGATGCTGGCTACGGCTTCATCTGTAAGTGCAGCGATATGGTCTCGAAGAACAAGAACGGTAAGGCCTTGTTGACGGTACCGGAGAATGCTGCCGTGATGCCGCCGCAGTGCATTGCGGATCTGGAAAATGATGAGATCCTGGCCATTACCAATGAAGGTCGGATGTTGCTGTTCCCGATCAAAGAGCTGCCACAGCTGGGTAAAGGTAAGGGGAACAAGATCATCAATATCCCGGCTGCTCGCTCTAAGGCTCGGGAGGAATTTCTGTCGCAGTTGGTGGTATTGCCACAAGGCAGCCACCTGACTTTGCATGCCGGTAAGCGCAAGCTTGGCCTCAAGCCGACCGATCTGGATAACTTCCGGGGTGAGCGCGGTCGCCGCGGCAGTATGCTGCCGCGAGGTTTGCAGCGGGTGACCCGCTTGGAAATTGATGCTCCGCAAGCGCCTGAAGCGGAATAAGTTCAGGCGAGAAGCCGAGTGGAAGCCCTCCTATAGGAGGGCTTTTTATTGGGTGTTTTCCGGCTGTTCGGGGCAGAAAGAGGTAGGATGTGGTCTAATTTCTGCACATAAAAGGTGTTTTTTCCCGCAGCCTAAGTATACTAGCGAACGCTTGTACGCTGAGGAGAGTCTGATGTTGTTTGTATTGCGCATGATCGCTGTCGCAGTATTTGCTGTGTTCATGTTTGTATTTGGCTGTGGCTACTGTTTGCTCAGCCCTCGTAATCCCAAGAATGTTTATATCGTTGGTCGCCATTTCTGCAAGATGGCCCGTATTTTCGGTATTAAGCTGGAGCTTCGTTTCCCTGAGGGAGAGCAGCCTGTACCAAGCGTATATCTGGCGAACCACCAGAATAACTACGATATGTTCACCGTATCAGGGGCGATTCAGCCTCGTACAGTTACCGTGGGCAAGAAAAGCATTGCCTGGATGCCGTTGTTCGGCCAGCTTTACTGGCTTACTGGGAATATCTTGATTGACCGTGCCAACCGCAGCAAGGCTGTTGGCACCATTGGCCAGGTGATTGAGCAAATCAAAGAGCGTAATGTATCTATATGGATGTTCCCGGAAGGTACTCGTTCGCGCGGCCGTGGTTTGCTGCCGTTCAAAACCGGCGCTTTTCATGCCGCTATCGGCGCTGGTGTTCCGGTGGTGCCGATTGTGTGTAGTAGCACGGAAAATGTTAAACTGAATAAATGGGACAACGGTGTGGTGATCGTTGAAATGTTACCACCTGTACCAGTAGATGGGCTGACCAAAGAAGATGTCCGTCAGTTGTCGAATCAGTGTCGTGATCTGATGGCGGCGAAGTTGGAAGAGCTCAATGCAGAAGCGGACAGCCGCTCAGCACGTTAATTAACCAGCTATCTTGCCATTGTGTGAATGATTAAGGACATGCCCTAGCGTGTCCTTTTTGTTTTTGTGTAGTTGAACGAACCATGATTGAAGAACAGGTTATATTAGTCGATCCGCAGGGCAGGGAGCTTGGCGTCGAAGAAAAAATGCAGGCTCACCGGGACGGTGTCCTTCATTTGGCTTTTTCGGTATTGCTGTACCGTGATCGTGGTAACGAGCGGGAATTCCTGATGCAGCAACGCGCATTGGGCAAATATCACAGTGGCGGGTTATGGACCAATACCTGCTGCTCTCATCCGCGCCAGGGAGAATCGATGGAGCAGGCGGGGATCCGCAGGTTGGCGGAAGAGATGGGGGTTGTTGATATCCAAGCCCTGGTTGATGTGGCCAATTTTGTCTACCGTGCCGAGCTGGGTAATGGGTTGGTGGAGCACGAGTTGGATCATGTCTTGGTGGCTTCAGCCACAGATATCACGGTGGTACCGAACCCGGAGGAAGTGCTGGCTTATCGCTGGTGGCCTCAGAGTGAATTGCAAACAGCGCTTGAACAAGCGCCTGAACACTTTACCGCTTGGTTTCCGCAGGTACTGGCCCTGGCGGAAACCAACGCCTAGCTAAGCTTGGCCATGAAGGGCCGTTCGGCCTCTAAAGCGAAAAAAAGCTGCCGGGTGGCAGCTTTTTTGCGTTATCGCTAATCGGCGAGGCGATTATTTGCGAACGGCAATCGCTTCAATTTCGATTTTTACATCTTTTGGCAGGCGAGCGACTTCAACGCAAGAACGCGCAGGGTATGGCGCATTGTGCTCGTCGAAGAACTTACCGTATACCTCGTTAACCGTACCGAAGTCGTTCAGATCTTTTACGAATACCGTCATTTTGACGATGTCTGCGACCTTAAGGCCAGACGACTCAACTACCGCCTTTACATTTTCTAGTGACTGGCGAGCCTGCTCAGCGATATCGTCAGCCACTTCACCGGTTTGAGGGTTTACAGGGATCTGGCCTGAAGTAAGTACCATGTTGCCTAGATCTACACCTTGTACATAAGGGCCGATTGCAGCTGGTGCCTGCTCTGTGTGAAGTACTTGAGTCATTACTTGTCCTTACTTAATTCATGTTAGGTCATCGTTAGAGGTCTAGTTTGCAACCCATTGGCAAAGAGGTCAAAGGGTTTCAGGTAGGCTGGATAAAAAGGCAGCATTATTGGGCTGCCTTGTTTCGCGCGCGAGGGGACGGCGGTTCAGGCTGGGATCCCGAGCCTCGCCTTGACCACTTTTTCACACTCATCAATACGGGTGATATCTTTCGGCGCGACCATGACCGTGTCGTTGCCGCCTACGGTACCGAGGATCTCGGCATGTGGTTGTATGTCGATCAGCCTAGCCACAAGCTGGGCACCCCCAGGGTGGGTTTTCACGACCACGACCAATTGGTTATGGGTAATGAACTCGATCTGGGAAGCAATCGATGAGCCAACTTGTACCGGCTCGCTCTCTACGGTTAGGCAGTAGACTTTTTTGCCGTAGGCATTGGGTACCTTTGCCACGCCCAGCCTAGATAGCAGGCGGGAGACGGTGGACTGGCTAACATCTTCAAAGCCCATGGCGATTAGCTGTTTTCGGATATCGTCCTGGGTTGAAAAGCTTTGTTGCTGCAATAACCGCTTGCAGGCGGAAGTCATGCTTTCCTCTTGGCAGAAAGCGTCTATCGCTCCGTGCATACTGTATCCACTCACGGGCAACTCCTTGTTATTCTATTGGTCTTTTGATCGTATCTCGTTCGTAGCCTTCGCAACGGTGGGGTGTTGTGTGAAGTCTCCGCTTCTTTTCGGTGCGAGTTATCGGCTGCTTGGTGGCAAGAGATAATGTCTCGGTTGCATAATCTTGCAATGGCATCATATCAACAATGTCAAAGTAATTTATTGACCCCTATCACCAAAACAAAACGCCATCCATTTGCTTAGAATGAGGAATTATATCCTGACTGATCAAGTAGGGTTCGAGGATCTAACTTGACTGCCGGTTGGGATTGGTTCGCGGCCATCCCTTCTTCCTCGTCGGGGAGGTTGAGCCCCGACAGGTTGCCCGAGGGATAGTTGTTGTACTGGGTTGCCGGTAATAGGGGGCGACGTTGCTGGCGCTCAGGTGATGCGTTGGGGCTGCTATTGCTGGCTACCTGAATCGCTTCTTTGCTCGGGCGGTTGAGCTCGCTGACGTAGTCTGACACTTTAATCCCGGCGAGCTCGGTACTGGCCGACTTCACTGTAATACCCAGTGCATCCAGCCAGTCGAAAATCAGCGGGGAGGGGATGAACTGGCTGTAGCGTGCGGCCGGCCGCAGGTTGTTCAAATCTTGTGGGTTGTTGACGATGGCTACGGTGATCCCGACGATTTCCCCGTCTTCATTGAACACGGGCCCACCACTCATGCCCGACATGACCGGCGCATCACTGAGTGAATAGAGGCAATCGGTGTTGGTATCAACCACATCCTGTAGGTATTTGCCTGTGCCGCTCACGGTGGTCCCGACGAGGGAGTGACCATGGTGGATGACGGACTGGTCGGGGTAGATCAAGCCCCAAATTGGTTGGGCATTGGAGGGGCGGCGGATCAGGGCCAAATCGCATGCTGGATGGTAGATGACATCGAGATCCCAGGACAGCTGGGCGACATGCTTGGCGGTGATCATATAGTCATTGCTGATCGGTACGGCCGAGCCGAAGCCGCCCAGCAGCATCGGTACCCCGATCACGACCATCTCGTTGGCGGAATGCTGGTAGGTTTGCTGGACGGGACCGTTGCTGGTAACACAGCCCGATAATGTGGCTGAAACAAGAAATATATGACAGGGACGGATAAGCAGGCACCAGACTGCTTTGACAAGGTGCGCATGTTTTTTCATTTCACTAGCCTATGATTGTTTTTGTTTTTTATTGTTTTGCCAGCACGCAAGGCTGGAATATTAAAGGTAGTGAGCCGAAAGAAGGGGCGGGGGGTCGGAAATGAGAATAAAAAAGCCTGCTCAAAGTTGAGCAGGCTTTCTTTTTCCTAGGGCATCAGATGTCGTAAGTGAGACAACTTTTTCAGCCAGTTAGCCGTTTTTGAGCTGGTGGCTTAGTTGCTTTCTGTGACGATTTCCCGTGAGAAGACTTTTTCACAGTACTTACACTTGAGTTGGATGTCTTCTTTCTTGGTGATCACCTTGAAGCTGCTGTCGACTGGCTCGCCGTGTGAGATACAGTTGCTGTTCGGGCACTTGAATACGGCATTGATTTGCTCTGGCAGGGCCAGGTTCAGCTTTTTCACCACTTCGTAGTTTTCGATTTGGTTGACGGTCGCCTGTGGCGCGTAAAGGGCCAGCTGGCTTGCCTGCTCTTCACTGATGAAGATGTTTTCGATCTTGATCAGATCCTTGGCTCCCAGTGCCGAGGAAGGCAGGTTGAGGCCAACGGTGACGCGCTGGTTGGTTTTGTGCATTTTGAACAGCTTCAGGACTTTGAAACCGACATTTGCAGGAATATGGTCGATAACTGTACCGTTCTTGATCGCTTCGACCTGTAGTTGTGTTTCCTTCGCCATTGTTTTCTCTCCTGCTTAGATTGCTTCGTTTAGGACCAGTGCCAATAGGGCTTCACGTGCGTACACACCATTTTCTGCTTGCTGGAAGAAGTAAGCATGCTTGGTCTTGTCGACATCCGTGGTAATTTCATCAATGCGTGGTAGCGGGTGCAGTACCTTCAGGTTGTCACGGGCTTCGGCCAGCATTGGGGCGGTCAGGATGTAAGCCGCTTTCATGTGGGCATACTCTGACTCGTCGAAACGCTCTTTTTGCACGCGGGTCATGTACAGGATATCCAGCTCAGGGATCACTTCTTCCATCGCGTGGTGGAGGCTGTAGCTGATGCCGGCTTCGTCCAGCTCTTCGCAGATGTAATCCGGCATTGCCAGCACTTCCGGTGCGATGAAGAAGAACTTCACATTGTTGAATTTCGCCAGTGCTTGGGTCAGGGAGTGAACCGTTCGGCCGTACTTCAGGTCGCCGACGAACGCCACATTGAGGTTATCCAGCGTGCCCTGAGTTTCGTAGATAGTAAACAGGTCCAGCAGGGTTTGGGTTGGGTGTTGATTGGCACCGTCACCGCCGTTAATCACAGGGACGTTGTTTGAGAACTCGGAGGCTAGACGGGCCGCCCCTTCCTGTGGGTGGCGCATCACAAAGGCATCCACATACGAGGAGATGACCTGGACTGAGTCGGCAAGGGTCTCACCTTTTTTCGCCAGTGAGGTGTTACCACCGTTGTCAAAGCCAATCACGGTGCCGCCCAAGCGCTGAACCGCAGTTTCAAAAGAAAGGCGGGTTCGGGTGGATGGCTCGAAGAAACAGCTTGCAACTACCTTGTTCTTCAGAAGTTCAGGGTTCGGCTCGGCTTTCAGTTTGCCTGCAGTCTCGACAACCAGCTCAAGCTCACTACGGCTCAGTTCCGGGATGGAAATGATGTGCTTTTGAAACAGCGAATTCGCCATGGCTTCTCTTCCCTTTTAATTACGATGATGAACGACAGGTGCCTGCGGGGGGGTGTTGCAGGCAAAAAAAAGCCCCCTTAATAAAGGAGGCTCTTTTTACTAAAACAGGAAAAACAAAAAACGGCGCCAGCGCCGAGAATCGGCGTAGGGTCATCAGGTTTAGCTGAAAAGACGGGCGCATTTTTTATCTCTCTCTGGACAAATTGCGAAGGATTATACCCCCATTTTTCGCGAACGCAAGCGTTTGCCTAAAGTATTCATTTGTTGGAACTTTATGCACTATGTGTGGGTGTTTTTCGGGCTAGGCAAGGCTGCCTAACATGCTGATCTCGCGGAGGTTGTTTTGCTATTTGTCGCCGGTAGGTGGTGGGTATATAGGCATAAAAAAATACCGGCCCGAAGGCCGGTATGGGTTTGAGAGTAGTTACACTCAAGAGAGTCGATTATTGACCCAGTGTCGCTACCATCACAGCTTTGATGGTGTGCATACGGTTTTCAGCTTCGTCGAATACGATAGAGTAGTCAGACTCAACCACTTCATCAGTTACTTCACAGCCTTGTGCCAGTACTGGGTATTCTGCTGCTAGCTGCTTACCTACAGTGGTGTCTTCACCGTGGAACGCTGGTAGGCAGTGCATGAATTTCACGTGTGGGTTGCCAGTGGCTTTGATCATGTCCATGTTGACCTGGTAAGGCAGCATTAGGTTGATACGCTCAGCCCATGCTTCTTTCGCTTCGCCCATAGAGACCCAAACGTCAGTGTATAGGAAGTCTACGCCTGCAACGCCTTCTTGTACGTCTTCAGTCATAGTGATTTTCGCGCCAGTGGTTTCAGCAATTTCGCGGCACTGAGCAACAAGTGCTTCTTCAGGCCAGAACTGCTTAGGAGCCACTAGGCGGATGTCCATACCCATTTTCGCGGCACCAACCATTAGGGAGTTACCCATGTTGTTGCGTGCATCGCCAAGGTAGGCAAATTTCATTTCGTGTAGCTGCTTGCCACGGCCGTGCTCTTGCATGGTCAGGAAGTCAGCTAGGATTTGGGTTGGGTGGAATTCGTCTGTTAGGCCGTTCCATACTGGTACACCAGCGTATTGGCCTAGCTCTTCAACGATTTCCTGACCGAAACCGCGGTACTCGATGCCGTCATACATGCGGCCAAGTACGCGAGCGGTATCTTTCATTGATTCTTTGTGGCCGATTTGAGAGCCTGATGGGCCAAGGTAAGAAACTTGTGCGCCTTGGTCGAAAGCCGCTACTTCAAAAGCACAGCGAGTACGAGTCGATGTTTTTTCGAAGATTAGGGCAATGTTCTTGCCAGTTAGGCGAGGCTGCTCGTAACCGTTGTACTTCGCTTTTTTCAGCTCAGCAGATAGCTCTAGCAGGTGCTGGATCTCGCGTGGAGTGAAGTCTAGAAGTTTTAGGAAGTTACGGTTGCGAAGGTTAAAAGCCATGATGTTATCCTCTCTGAATCTGTATCTCTCTGTCCGGGGAGGGGCTGAATGAGTTGGATAGCCCCGCCGTCGGAAGGTAATATGTATTGTTTAACGTATTATTTATGTTTTGTGAATAACTATTCTATTATTCTGCAATAATATTTGTGCCAGCTTCACCTTTTAGGATCGCTAGGCCATCTGCAAGGGCACCGATCCCCACCAGCTTGCCGCCTTTTTTGATGAAGTCGCATGAGGCATCGATTTTTGGTCCCATGGAGCCCGCATCGAAGGCATACTGAGCCAGTTCGCGAGGGGTGGTGCTGCGCAGCGCTTTCTGGGTTGGTTTACCCCAGTCAAGATAAACCGCGTCGGCATCGGTCAGGATGAGCAGGGCATCGGCATTAAGTTGCTGGGCTAGGTATGCTGCAGACATGTCTTTGTCGATGACGGCTTCTACGCCGACCAATTTGCCATTTTCTTTCTTCACCGGGATACCGCCGCCACCGGTACAGATCACCAGGTGATCTTGCTTGATCAGGGTGGTGATCGCATCGCTTTCTACAATACCGGTTGGTAGCGGGCTTGGTACCACGCGGCGGAAATACTGGCCGTCAGGTTTAACAGTCCAGTGGTATTTCTCAGCCATTTCGCGGGCTTCGGCTTCTTCGTAGACAGGGCCGATAGGCTTGGTTGGATCGGCAAAGGCCGGATCGTTCGGGTCTACGGTCATCTGGGTTAGCATGCAGGAGATATCTTGCTCCGGCAGGAGGTTCTTCAGCTCTTGCATCAGCATGTAGCCAATCATGCCCTGAGTTTCTGAACCCAGTACGTCTAATGGGTATGGGTTAACTTTCTTGTATTCCAGTCCTTGTAGAGCCAGCAGGCCAACTTGTGGGCCATTGCCGTGGACTAGAACTACGTTGTATTCCTTGCCAATTTCAGCAATGGTCTGGGCTGCTTTGGCAATGTTCTGGCGCTGGATATCAGCTTCAAGTGGTTCGCCACGGCGAAGTAGGGCATTTCCGCCTAGTGCCACTACAACAGTTTGCTTGGTCATGTGATCGTCTCTCTTGATGTACTCTCAGTGTTATTGTGTTTTGTTTGGCTTATGGGCCTAAATTGATTCTGAGAGGTCTTGCTGTTGTATGGCCGGTGCCGGGCACCGGCCGTCAGGTTTGGCTAATCGCCTTGGTATTAGATACCGTCACGCTCGATTGGGCAGCTCATGCAGCGAGCACCACCACGACCGCGGCCTAGTTCATCACCTGGGATAGGTAGGACTGTGATGCCTGCCTTGTCGTATTTCTCGTTGGTGTAAGTGTTACGCTCATAACCGATAACCACGCCAGGCTTAACAGTCAGCACGTTGTTCGCATCGTTCCACTGCTCGCGCTCGGCTTCGAAGCTGTCACCACCAGTGGTGATAAGGTTTAGCTTGTCTACGCCCAGAGCTTTCTCGATAGCGGTAACGAAGTAACCTTCTTCTTTCACTTTCACTGCGCCAGACTCGTCACCAGTTAGGCTCCAGCACTGTACGTCTTTACGCACAACTTCTGGGTAAACAGAGAAGGTATCTTCACGCATGTGCGTCATTACCGTATCAAGGTGCATGCATGAGCGGTGCTTAGGTAGTTGCATTGCGATAACTTGTTTTGCTTCGCCATGCTTGAACAGGCTTGATGCCAACTGCTCAACACCCTGAGGAGTCGTGCGCTCAGACATCCCGATAAGCACTGCGCCTTTACCGATAACAAGCACGTCGCCGCCTTCAATAGTTGAGTTGTCGTACATCTTCTCTTCGTCGCCGAAGTACTTGATGAAGTCCTGGCCAGCGAAGGTCGGGTGCCAGCGGTAGATGGCGCGAACGTGGTTGGTTTCACGCTGGCGGGCAGGTTTCGCCATTGGGTTGATAGACACACCGCCGTATACCCAGCAAGACGTATCACGGGTGAACAGGTGGTTTGGTAGTGGTTCGATGATGAAGTCAGTTGGCTCGTGCATGCCTTGCATCATTGAAGACGATTTAATTGGTAGCTCAGCGTAGCTTAGGCCGCCAAGAAGAATTGAAGACAATTCCTTGCTTGGTAGGTCTGCGAGGAAGCAGCGTACGTCATTGGCGAATGCGTTACCCAAGCGGTAGTCAGAAATCTGAGTCTTAAGAAGCCAGTCTTTCGCTTCTGGAACTTCTAGGGTGTCTGCTAGTAGATCACCAAGAAGCATTACCTCAACACCTTGCTCGCGAAGTGTGTTGGCAAATACGTCGTGTTCCTGGCCCGCGCGTTCAACGGCTAATACATCATCAAAAAGTAGATCGTGACAGTTTGATGGTGTTAGGTGAGTTAGGGCACGCTCTGGGCGGTGGATAAGAACGCGGCGCAATTGACCTATTTCAGAACCTACGTAGAACTTACTCATGATCGTATCTCTCTTTATTTATTGCCAAATGATTGGCTGTATTTGTTTTATTGCAAAGTAAGAAGTTGTTTATTTCTTTGCTTTCGTATCTGGTGTTTATTTTACCTGTAAGGCATTCACAGTCTTAGAGGTCTATCACAGTTTTGTTATTAATGCGGTAACGCTATATATTTGTTTTATTAACATTTTTAATGCATCTGTCACTCGGTTACGTGAATGGGTATTTATGTGTTTTGACTAGGTTTTAAGTGAAAGGTGGTGTTTTAAGTTGTTGTTTTTTATGTTTGTTTTGGGGTGCTTGGGAATCTTATTCAGATTTTATTACGTTGTCTTAATGTAAAAAATATAATCTTATGCACTAAAACTGTTTGTCTATATAAAAATAAGCAGAATGTTACTATGTTGGTAACAAATATTTTTCCTTTTATATTTTGCTCTAGGCTTTTTGTAATTTTAGTACACTGGTTTATTTCTGTGTTTAAGGTGTTCTATAGGGAGGAAGAATTAGCTTTAAATAAGTTATATAACGTTTTTGTGGTGCTCGATTAATATTTGATTAAATAAAGTTGTGATTAATGGCTGGAGTCTATTTCTCATGGTGTCGGTGCAAAGATACATACTGAGTGATGACAAAACCGCTGTTTGGCGCTGGGCATGTTATTGATCTGGGTGTGGTCGGTTTGGGCTTTACGTCGCAGGGAATTTATGACGACTGGTGCTAGAGGCTAGAGGCTAGAGGCTAGAGGCTAGAGGCTAGAGGCTAGGGGGAGAAATAAAAAAGCCGCCCCTCTGGGGCGGCGAAACAAGCAAGATCGAAAGGGGGGGATTAAAGCATGGCGCCGACACTCAGCATTGCCATGATCAGTACCGTCAGGATACCTAGTAGTGGAGCGACCCACTTAACCCAGCGCACGTACGGAACTCGCGCGATAGCCAAGCCACCCATTACTACTGCTGAGGTCGGGGTCATTAGGTTCACAATACCGGAGGCAGACTGGTATGCCGTTACCACAAGATCGCGGCCCACACCGGCAAAGTCCGCTAGCGGTGCCATGATCGGCATGGTCAGTACCGCTAGGCCTGAAGACGAAGGCACCAAGAAGGATAGCAGGATCTCCAGCCAGTACATCACATTGATAAATACGATTGAAGACAGACCGGTTACAGCATGCTCGGCGGCATTCAGGATGGTGTCTGTGATCATACCGCGGTCCATGATAACCACGATGCCACGGGCAATACCGATGATAAGTGCAACACCCAGTAGGTCGCGAGCACCGTCAATGAAGCTAGACGTAAACTCTTCTTCGCTCATGCGGGCAATCAGGCCGATGATAATGGTCGAGGCCAGGAACATGCCTGAAATCTCAGCCATCCACCAACCAGCAACCGCAACGCCGTAAATCATGATACCGAATGAAGCGGCGAAGATAGCCAGGATAACTTTGCGTGTTGTGGTGAACTCAAGCATTTCGCCAGACTGGTTACCCAGGAAGTGCGCTTTGTTCTCTTCGTATTTGTCGTAGACGATCGATTTGGTTTTGTCGGCACGAACCATTTTGGCATAGCGCATGACGTAAGCGACACAGATCAACCAGCCAACAACCAGCATCGCCACGCGAAGCATGATGCCATCGGTAAACGGGATGCCGGCAGCATTTGCCGCGATAACCGTTGCAAATGGGTTGATGGTTGAGCCCAGGGTACCGATACCGGCACCAAGCAGTACGGTTGCTGCGGCAACCACTGGGTCAAAGCGGGCGGCCATCATCACAGGAACCAGCAGGGTATAGAACGGCAGGGATTCTTCTGCCATGCCGTAGATGGTACCGCCTGCGGCGAAGAGTGCCATCAGGATCGGGATCATCATTTCTTCCCTACCCTGAAGACGGGCGGTAACGCGCTCGATACCGGCATCGATCGCTCCGGTTTTAGTTACCAGACCAAGGAAGCCACCGATCACTAGGATGAAGAGCGAAACATCGATAGCCGCTGCTTCATAGGTGTTGTGATCGTAGAAGCCGTCAATCGGGGCTAGCAGTACATCAACCACGCCTTGTGGGTTGCTTTCGACGGGTTGGTAGGTGCCTGTGACTGGAACCTCACGCCCCAAATCTTCATTCATGACGCGCTCGTACTGGCCAGCCGGTACGATCCAGGTCATCAATGCGACGAGGGCAATAAGGGCAAATAAAATGGTGTAAGCAGAAGGGAATTTGAAATTGGCGAAGAAGCCGCCTTTTTCTTCCTGTTTCATTGTTTCGGTTGTCATTGTTTTCTCCTTGCCCTTGTACATCCAAATACAAGGGTGATTCATCTACCAGGCCTGCCGTTAGGCATGACAGGGCTCGCCGACATGACGCCGGAGCAGGCAGAACCAGGCATTAGCGATAGCTAACGAAAATGGTTTATAAGTTGTTTATCCTTGCTGGCGAAACAGCTTGGATAGGGGTGTCAATGTTGGGTGAGATGTCAGAGCCGTACACTCACACTCTGGCACCGCAAAGGACTCCGTTGGCGCAATGCCGTCCAATGCTGTTGTCAGGTGGGTGAGTGTCCTACGGGGACGACGCAGCTGGCTGCGGCGCCGTCTCCCTGGCTCGGGGCCGTGGTAGAAGTTACTCATGATCGTATCTCTCGTATGCTTATGTAATGGCCATCAGTCTTTGCCGTGGCTCTATTTGTTTGCTGCCAGTGAATTTTATGCCGCCGAGCGCAGTATATCTTTGGGATTGTTCACATTTTTTTTGCGCTTTCATATCGCCTGCTTATCGGTAAACAGTGAGCTCAGGGTATTTCTCTGGGTTTTGTGGGTGAATATGCTATTGAGGGTTTTATGTTTATTCGCTTAAAGCGCATATCGGGGAATATTATGCATTTTCTCGCTTCATCACTGCGCGAAATATATTTATCGTTAGTTTGATAAATATCAAGTTTCTCTGCGGAGGCGATTTCATTTGGTATTTTATTGCGATCCGTGCGATATTTGCGTTCGAATTTATTCCATAGGTGGAGTTTCCCCATGTCTTATGCAGAACTAATCGAAGAGCAGAAGGAAGAAACGCGTGAAATTATCGCGGCCTTGCTAGAGGATGGCAGTGATCCTGATGCGCTTTACAGCATTGAGCACCACTTTTCGGCAGACACGTTCGAAGAGCTTGAAGCTGCGGCAGTAGAAGCTTTCAAGATGGGCTTTGAAGTCCTGGAAGCCGAAGAGCTTGAGCTGGCACCGGAAGACGGTGGCGGTAAAGTGGTCTGTTTCGATGCCGTGATGGAATCCGCTCTAAATGCCGATGTGATTGACGAGCAGGCTGAGAAACTGATCCAGCTCGCTGAAAAGCACAACATCGACTACGACGGTTGGGGTACTTACTTCGAGTCGGGCGAAGATGACGAAGAAGAGGGTGAAGACGAAGAGTAATCTTCGCTTGCCGTAACCGCATTGCAAAAGCTGGCTGAGTGCCAGCTTTTTTGTGTCTGAAATTTATAAGTAGACACTTTCAATCACGTTCATTACCCAGAACTATAGCGTCTTGAGCATCCTGACTTCGCAGGCATCGTGGCCGGTCTGTCCCATCGCGTGTGGGATGCGGACAAAGCCCAACCCTTGATATAGCTTGATAGCTGCCTGCAGCGAGGCGGTTGTCTCAAGGTAGCAAGCATTGAAGCCTTGCTCACGGGCAAACTTCAAGGCGGTGGCGGCGATCCGGCGGGCGAAGCCCTTGCCACGTAGCTCTGGCAAGAAATACATTTTCTGCAGTTCGCAAACGCCTTCTTCCCCTGCCAATGGGGCAATACCGCCACCCCCAAAGATGCGGTTGTCCTTTTCGATGACCCAGTATGCACTGTCAGGCTCACTGTACACCTCGCTGAGAGCATCCAGCGTCGGATCGGCAACCCCGTAGCCTTTGTCCGCAGTCAGGCCGTGCTCGGCGGATACCCGGCGCACAACGGCGGCCATGGCAGCGTTATCAAGCGGGGTGAGAAGCCGGAGCTGATAGCCTGCTTGCTGCTTGTTGGCTTGGATCGCTTTGGTATAGCGTTGCAGGCTTTGGGCGAGATTGTCGATTTCATCCTGATCGAGCTGTGCCATGAAGTCGGCGACTTGGAGGTTGAGGGACTGGTTGAGGCTATTGAGCAGTGCTTGGCCTTGCGGTGAAAGGCTGGATAGCTGCTTGCGGCCATCTTCGGGATCGGCCTGGGTGATCAGGTAGCCGGCGTTGAGCAAACTGGCCGTGGTTCGGCTGGCGTTGGACTTGTCGACTTTTAGCCTGCTGGCCAATTGGTTTACCGATAGCGGCTGCTCTTCGAGCTCGATCAGAGCGTGGGCTTGTACTGGTGTGATATCGAGGCTACCGCATTGGCGGTCAAGCATACCCAATTCCCGCACGAGCAGGCGGGATTGGGCTCTGAGAGAAGTTGCGTCCATTCATTTGGCTCTTTTGGTTGCGTCGTGCAATTAAAATTAGTTGCTTCTCGCAACGTTGTCAACCGAGATATCGCTGACGTCGGCGCATTGCTGCAATTCACCATGGTGACAAGCAAGGTGCCCCATCGCTTCTTTGGCGGCTTGCTTGGCGGTTTTCTTCTGCCAGATACGCTCGTGGAAATAGTAGGCGACGGTGTTGATAGCCGGTTCAATCATGGCCATTACGCTACCAATCAGCAAATCGCCGGTTAGCAGGTAGGCAACACCAAACGCGACGCTGAAGTGCACAACGGCAAAGCTGAAGGTTTTGCGTCCCGGGTTGGCAAAGCCACTGCGAAGCAGTGCCTTGGTTTGCCAGGCTTTTTCATGGAAGTAGAAAGCCACCGTATTGACCATTGGCTCTATCATGGCGATCAGGCTGCTGATCAGGATCTCGCCTGTCAGTAAGTAGGCAACGCTGAAAGCGACAAAGAAGTGGATAATGGCAAAGCTAATGGTTTTTGTCATGGCGGTCTCTCCCTCAGTGGATAATTTCATGTTAATGATAATTGTTATCACTTGCAATCTATTATCATCTATCGCTTTGATAGGTGTGACCTATGATCGAATGCCTTGCTCTAATCGCCGGGAAGGGAAGGGGGAAGCGGATAGTTCGGTATTAAGGGAACGCTGGCAATAAAAAAGCCGGCACATGGCCGACTTTTAATGACGTGTAATGACTGGCGATTACAAGGCTGCGATAGTCGCTTGCTGCTCGGCCAGTTTCACTAGAGTCTCTTTGTAACCATCAAGCTTCTCGCGCTCTTTGGCAACAACCGCTTCAGGGGCTTTAGCAACGAAACCTTCGTTGCCTAGCTTGCCTTCGATGCGCTTGATTTCACCTTCGGTCTTCTTGATTTCTTTCGCTAGGCGATCAAGCTCAGCGTCTTTGTCAATTAGGCCTGCCATTGGGATCATCAGCTCAGACTTGCCAACCAGTGATGTTGCACAGGCTGGTGTCTCTTCACCGGCAGCCAGTACTCGGATGTTCTCTAGCTTGGCTAGGGAAACCAGTACTTGCTTGTTGGCTTCAAGGCGTGCTGCATCTTTCTCGTTTGCGGCTTTTAGCATCACATCAAGCGGTTTGCTTGGGGCAATGTCGTACTCGGCACGCAGGTTACGGATGCTGGTGATAAAGCTCTTCACCCACTCGATGTCAGCCAGCGCTTCTGCATTGAAGTTCGCTTCATCGTACTGAGGCAGTGCCTGCAGCATGATGGTATCGCCATCAACACCGTCAACCAGCGGCTTGACGCTCTGCCAGATAGTTTCGGTGATGTATGGGATCACTGGGTGAGCCAGGCGCAGGGTCTTCTCAAGTACGGTGATCAGAGTACGACGGGTTGCACGCTGCTGCGCTTCGGTGCCTTTCCAAAGTACCGGCTTGGTTAGCTCTAGGTACCAGTCACAGAACTGGTTCCAGATGAACTCGTAGATCGTGTTCGCCGCCATGTCCAGACGGAAGTTGTCGATATGACCGTTGAACTCTTTCGCTGCAAGCTCGAACTGAGATTCGATCCACTTGTCAGCCAGCGAGTACTCTAGCTCGGCATCTGCGGCGAAACCACAATCTTGATCTTCTGTGTTCATCAGTACGTAACGGCTGGCGTTCCATAGCTTGTTACAGAAGTTGCGGTAACCTTCAAGGCGTTTCATGTCCCAGTTGATGTCACGGCCGGTAGAAGCCATGGCAGCAAGGGTAAAGCGCAGGGCATCAGTACCGTAAGGTTCGATACCGTTTTCGAATGTCTTGCGGGTGTTCTTCTCGATCTTCGCGGCCAGCTGCGGCTGCATCATGTTACCGGTACGCTTGGTAACCAGTGACTCTAGATCGATACCGTCGATCATGTCGATTGGGTCAAGCACGTTACCTTTTGATTTCGACATCTTGTCGCCGTTTTCGTCTCGGATCAGACCCGTTACGTATACGGTCTTGAACGGAACCTGTGCCTTTCCGTCTTCGTCTTTACAGAAGTGCATGGTCATCATGATCATGCGGGCAACCCAGAAGAAGATGATGTCAAAACCGGTCACCAGTACATCTGATGGGTGGAAGACTTTCAGATCTTCAGTCTGCTCAGGCCAGCCTTGAGTACCGAACGTCCATAGCGCAGACGAGAACCAGGTATCCAGTACGTCATCGTCCTGACGAAGAACCACAACCGGTGCCAGGTTGTTCTGCTCGCGAACTTCTTCTTCGCTGCGGCCAACATAAACGTTACCGTCGTTGTCGTACCAAGCAGGGATACGATGACCCCACCAAAGCTGGCGAGAGATACACCAATCCTGGATATCACGCATCCAAGAGAAGTACATGTTTTCGTACTGCTTAGGTACGAATTGGATGTCACCGTTTTCTACCGCAGCAACCGCAGGCTCTGCCAGAGGAGCAGCACGTACGTACCACTGGTCAGTTAGCATTGGCTCGATAACCACACCACCACGGTCACCGTAAGGTACCGTCAGATCGTGATCTTTGATTTCGTCCAGCAGGCCTAGCTCGTCGAATTCGGCAACGATAGCTTTACGCGCAGCAAAGCGCTCCATGCCGTGGTATTTCTCTGGCAGTTCAGTGCTGTAGGCATCGCTTGGCTCACCATTGGTAGTGAACACTTCAGCGGCGTTGCGAATATCAGCGTTGAACGTCAGGATGTTGATCATCGGCAGGCTGTGGCGCTTGCCCACTTCATAGTCGTTGAAGTCGTGCGCAGGGGTGATCTTCACACAACCTGTACCTTTTTCCATGTCGGCGTGCTCGTCACCCACGATTGGAATACGGCGGTCAACGATTGGCAGTAGGATTTCCTTGCCGATCAGATCTTTGTAACGTGGATCTTCCGGGTTTACGGCCACACCGGTATCACCCAGCATGGTTTCCGGACGAGTTGTTGCTACCACGATGTAGTCTTTGCCTTCAGCCGTTTTCACGCCGTCAGCCAGCGGGTAGCGGAAGTGCCACATGTGGCCTTTCTTGTCTTTGTTTTCAACTTCAAGATCTGAAATTGCGGTGTGCAGTTTCGGGTCCCAGTTAACCAGGCGCTTGCCGCGGTAGATCAAATCGTCTTCGAACAGGCGAACGAAAACTTCTTGAACCGCGTTGGATAGGCCGTCATCCATCGTGAAGCGCTCACGGTCCCAGTCTACAGAAGCGCCTAGGCGACGAAGCTGCTTGGTGATAGTGCCACCAGACTCGCCTTTCCACTCCCAGATTTTATCGATGAAAGCGTCACGGCCGTAGTCGTGCTTGGTCTTGCCTTCTTCGGCAGCAATCTTACGCTCCACAACCATCTGGGTCGCGATACCTGCGTGGTCGGTACCGACTTGCCATAGGGTGTTCTTGCCCTTCATGCGCTCACAGCGGATCAGGGTGTCCATGATGGTATCCTGGAACGCGTGGCCCATGTGCAGGCTACCTGTGACGTTCGGCGGTGGGATCATGATGCTGTAGGCATCTTTTGATGTGTCACCGTGAGGCTTGAAGTAACCAGCCTCTTCCCAGCGCTGATACAGCGCTTTTTCAATTGATTGTGGGTTGTATGTCTTTTCCATAGCGCTCTTAGAAGGATCTATGTGGAATTAGGGCGTCTTAGCAGCATTGGCGGTGTTGAGCTGAATACCAGCCTGGCGATATTGCTTGTAGCGTTCGCGTGCCAATTGCTTCTGTTTTTCATCGCAAGGGACGAAGTCTACCACTTGTGAGAAGGTAACGGCAAAATTTGGTGCGTCTTGTCCCAAATTAATCAGGATCCCGCGCCGTCCGCTGTGGCGCAGTCCGGGCCAGCCAATCTCGACCGGTGAACCGCCTCGGGGGCCTTCACCAATCAGGTTATGGGGCACGAAGTTATCGGGATCCAGTTGCCATAAATACTCATCTATCTGTTCTGCCTGTGTTTTGTCGGCAGCGAGGAGGTAGACTTTGTGGCCCTGGCGGTAACTCATGGCTGCTTGATGACAAGCAAAATGCAGCTGGAAGTCGTTATCCTCGGCATGTTGCTGTTCATTGATTATATAAAAAGTAGCATGAGTCATGGCGTTATACTCTATAAACGAGGGGGGCCATTTGGCCCCCCTCTAGCGTCAATGTTATTCGACGTTCTCTAGGCCGGCTCGGTTGAGCAGGAACTGGACCAGCAATGGGACCGGACGACCGGTTGCCCCTTTTGCCTTGCCACCGACCCAAGCGGTACCGGCAATATCCAGGTGCGCCCAGTTGTATTTCTTGGCAAAGCGAGACAGGAAGCAACCTGCGGTAATGGTACCCGCGCCAGGCGAGCCCAGGTTGGCCATATCGGCAAACGGGCTGTTCAGCTGCTCTTGGTACTCGTCATTCATTGGCAGACGCCACGCACGGTCACCCGCTTGCTCGGAGGCGTTGATCAGCTCGTGGGCCAGCGGGTTGTGGTTCGAAAGCAGACCACTGATATGGTTACCCAGTGCCACTACACAGGCGCCAGTCAGTGTCGCGACATCAACAACGCACTCTGGTTCGAAACGCTCAACGTAAGTCAGGGCGTCGCAAAGTACCAGGCGGCCTTCGGCATCGGTATTTAGCACTTCCACTGTCTGGCCAGACATAGTCGTCAGGATGTCACCCGGACGGTAGGCACCGCCACCCGGCATGTTTTCACAACCAGCCAGGATGCCTACTACATTGATCGGTAGGTTGAGCTTGGCCAGAGCCTTCATGGCGCCAAAGACAGTCGCCGCACCGCACATGTCGTATTTCATCTCATCCATCTGGGCAGATGGCTTGATAGAGATACCGCCGGAGTCGAAGGTCAGCCCCTTACCGATTAGGACGATTGGCTTGGCATCTGAATCCGGGTTGCCCTTGTATTCGATGACCGACATCATGGCTTCGTTTTTCGACCCTTGGCCAACGGCTAGGTATGAGGTCATGCCTAGCTCTTTCATTTCTTGCTCGCCAATGATCTTGGTACTAACGGTATCGAAATCATCAGCCAGGCGGCGGGCCTGTGAAGCCAGGTAAGCGGGGTTGGCCACGTTTGGTGGCATGTTGCCGAGATCTTTACCGGCTTTGACGCCAGAGGCGACAGCCAGGCCGTGTGAAATGGCACGTTCGCCCAGAGAAAGCTCGCGGCGGGTCGGTACATTGAAGACCAGCTTGCGCAGCGGACGGCGGGTTTCCGGCTTGTTGCTCTTGAACTGGTTGAAGGTGTACAGGCTGTCCTTGGTCGTTTCAACGGCCTGGCGGACTTTCCAGTAGGTATCGCGTCCCTTGACGTGCAGCTCGGTCAGGAAGCAGACCGCTTCCATCGAGCCGGTTTCGTTCAGGGTGCTAATGGTTTTTTTGATGATCTGCTTGTACTGGCGTTCATCAAGTTCGCGCTCTTTACCACAACCAACCAGTAATACACGCTCTGATAATACGTTTGGTACATGGTGAAGCAGCAGCATTTGGCCAGGCTTGCCTTCTAGATCACCACGGCGAAGTAGTGAGCTGATATAGCCATCGCTAATTTTGTCGAGCTGTTCGGCAATGGGAGAAAGGCGACGTGGTTCGAATACGCCAACGACGATACAGGCACTGCGCTGTTTCTCGGGGCTACCACTTTTTACACTAAACTCCATGCGTACTCCTACATCCTAATAAAGACAATTAAAGCTAAATGTTAGATAATGCCGCACTTATGTTGCTGGACCATAAATTCGGTATAGGATTAAAGTGCAGGTTAACAATTAGCCGAAAGATTAAAAAAATAACTGATTAACCGAAAAATTATAGTGATTCCAGTAAAAAAACAAGTTTTCTATGGGTAATTAAAGCGTGATTATTGTTCGGTATTTGACGCGTGAGACATTAAAAAGCCAATTTGCAGTGCTTTTTGTCCTTTTTCTTGTCTTTATCAGTCAGAAATTTATTCGCATTCTAGCTGATGCAACAGAGGGTTCCATCCCGAGTGATTTGATCGCGACCTTGCTCGGTTTATACATGCCTTCCATGGCTCTACTGATGTTACCGCTCAGTTTGTACATCGGTATTTTGCTGACTTTCGGCCGCTTGTATGCCGAAAGTGAAATTACCGTGATGAATGCCACTGGTATTGGCAATAAGTTCTTGATTCAGGCAGCGTTGTGGCTGGCGATTATCACCGGCTCGGTGGCGGCTTTCAATGCCCTGTGGCTGGCTCCGTGGTCGGTGGAAAAAACCGAGCAGTTGATGGAGCAGGTCAAGGCGGATTCTGGTCTGGATTTGTTGGTGAAAGGCCAGTTTCAGTCCGCGCCGGATGGCCAAGGGGTAGTCTTTGTTAACGATATTACCAACAGCGGCAGCCGTCTGGATAAAGTGTTCGTTGCCCAACTTTCCGCCCGCGATGCGCTGCGTCCTAGCGTGATGGTGGCAGACCGTGGTTATGTCAGCGAGCTGCCAGATGGCCGGCAGGTATTGGACTTGAAAGAGGGCACCCGCTACGAGGGGATCCCGACCCGGCTGGATTATTCCATTACCCAGTTCGATGACTACCAGGCGTTGATTGGCCAGCGGGCGGTACGGGAAAAGAGCCGGGATTGGGATGCCTTGCCGACGTTGGAGTTGATGCAGCGCCCGGAGTTGGCTGCCAAGGCCGAATTTCAGTGGCGAATGTCACTGGTGTTATGTATCCCCTTGCTGACCATGGTGGTTGTACCGCTGTCAGCGGTTAACCCGCGCCAAGGGCGCTTCGCCAAGCTGGTACCGGCAGTACTGATTTACTTGGCTTACTTCTTGGCTATCAGTGCTGCCAAGTCTGCCGTCGAAGACGGAGGGCTGCCGTCATATATTGGGCTTTGGTCAATCAATGGGGTTATTTTTGCTGTGGCGATCGCCCTTAATAGTTGGGATACCTTACCGGTGCGCAAGGTGAGAGAGAAGTTTCGGAGACGTGGCTGATGTTTAAGATTCTGGATTTATACATTGGCCGAACGCTGATTTCGACCTCGGCCCTGACTTTGTCGACCTTGGTGGGGCTATCGGCCATCATCAAGTACGTTGAACAGCTGCGTAAAGTGGGCGATGGCACTTACGACTTGTGGAAGGCATTGGCTTACGTCTTGCTAAGTATCCCGCGCGATATCGAGATGTTTTTCCCGATGGCTGTATTGCTGGGTGCACTGATTGGCCTGGGGATGCTGGCGTCGAGCTCCGAGCTGGTGGTGATGCAGGCGGCGGGCTTTTCCAAGCTGGATATTGGCTTGTCAGTTTTGAAGACAGCGGTACCGTTGATGTTGATGGTTACCTTGCTTGGTCAGTGGGGGGCGCCAGAAGCCCAGAAAGCTGCGCGTGAGCTGCGTGCCCTGTGGACCTCTGGCGGCAATATCCTCTCGGTCCAGCGTGGAGTCTGGACCAAGGATGACAATGATTTTATCTATATCGGTCGGGTTCATGAGCAGCAAGAGCTTCACGGGATCAATATCTGGCAGTTTAACGAAAAAGACGAGCTGACCCACTCCACCTTTGCTGAGTCGGCGACGTTTGAAAACGAGAAAGGCTGGCTACTTGAAGATGTCACGATAACAACTCTGGGCCGGGAGCAACAGGTCAATGAGCGCCTGCCACAGATGCACTGGCAGACTACCCTGACCCCGGATAAGCTTGCGGTTGTGACTCTCAAGCCGGAGGAGCTGTCACTCTCTGGCGTGTATGACTACAAGAACTATCTCGAGGATTCCAAGCAGGACGCGTCGCGCTATGCCTTGGCATTCTGGCGCAAGGCGCTGCAGCCTTTCTCGATTGCAGTGATGATGCTACTGGCATTGTCGTTCGTCTTTGGCCCGCTGCGTTCGGTGACCATGGGCGCGCGGGTGCTGTCTGGGGTGATCTTCGGTTTTGGCTTCTATATTTCGAATGAAGTGTTCGGGCCGATGAGCATTGTCTATCGACTTCACCCGATCATCGGAGCAATAGGCCCGAGTTTGGTGTTCCTGTTTATCACCATCTATCTGCTGCGAAGAAAGCTATAATCTCGACTAAAAAAGGCGCCATCGGCGCCTTTTTGGTATCTGTTGATTAGTCGCCTGGGTTAGTTGGCCTTTGGCAGGACAACCATTTCACAGTCGGCCATGGCATCCTGGAAAGATTGCTTGGTCTTGCTAAAAGGTGCCAGCAAGTTGCCCAGCCCAAAGGCTGACGTCGCCATACGGATCATTGCCTGTGTCGGGCGGATATTTGAGCCATCTTTGTTTTGGATGCGTAATTTCCATGCCCGCATCCCCAGGGTCTGACCTGCTTGGCACCAGAAATAGGTGAAGAAGCCAACAATCACCATGGCTAGGTAGCCGGTGTATAGCGTACCAATCACAGGGTGCATGGTCATGTAGGCACTGACATCGTCGTAGCCGCTGATGTCGACTAGGCCGATGGAGACCAGCAGTGCCATCAGGCCAATAGCCACCCCTCCGGCGAGCATTAGCACAGCGGCGATGACCAGGCTGTCATAGAGCCAGGCAGCCAGGCGGCGGAATAGGCTAGGGTATTGTTTGGTAGTGTCAACGTCCGGTTGTTTCTTCTTTTTCACAGGGATATCCAAATTAGCTAAGCTTCAAGATCTTGCGTGCAGTGTAGCAATATAACGGGTGAGGGTGAATGCTGCGGATCTTGGAAATGAGAGGCATCCCTACAGCAGTTTTGGACACGGGCACTATATTTATTGAAGTCTGTGGTCGCCAAATGCCTCGGAGCGAGGAGGGAGTGGCCATTCCCCAAATGAAAGCCTTCTTGGGCTTATTGTGATTGAGGAGCAACATTATGGCAGATAGCAATGATAACACCACGAATTGGCCAGAGTTGGCCGGTGCGCTGTATGACAAGTTGACCGAGCGCCATGCAGAGCTGACGTATGATTTTGATCACGTAGAAATTAGTGTACCCAGCGGTGCCGGCGAAAAGTCTGATCATTCTATCTGGAAGGTCAATGGCAGTATCAGTATCCGCGGCCGCAACCTCGATTGATGCTGGAGTACAATGGTGGCGTTGAGGTTGAGCTGGATGGGGAAGTCGCTCATCTCAACGCACAAGGGACGCAAATGACCCTTACGGTACCGAGCGCTGAAATGCTGTCGGCTTTGTTTGGTCTGTACCGTCGTCTCCCTGTCTCTCAGACATTATCGTATGCTCCTTTCATATCTGCCGGGCATCGGTTAGTTGTGCGAGTCCCTCATGGTGGCTCTATGGTCATTACCCGCCGGCAAAGCTGGATGCGTACTTGGCTACCTTATCAATTATCGGTGACTGAGTTAGGCTGGTGGTTACGCCAAGGGCCGCGATTTCTCTTGCAACTGTGGCGGTGATAGAGCCCGCCTTTGTGTCTTTGTGCTTAATTTATCAGCAAACGAACATCGGAAAGGCATTTTCCTGTCTTTTTCTATTGCGTTGGTGAACTAGATACGTAGAATGATTCGCATGCCCGGGTGGCGAAATTGGTAGACGCAGCGGATTCAAAATCCGCCGGTGAATAACTGTGCCGGTTCAAGTCCGGCCCCGGGCACCATTTTCAAATGACAAAGCCTCGACGAAAGTCGGGGCTTTGTTGTATCTGGCACTCGCCAATATCAAATCATCTACAGTTTGCTAAATAGGGTTGGCTCGTTATCGGGTGTCCAGTTCGGCTGCGAAATATGGGCTGCGTTGACAACATAGCGTGCACCTTTGTAGGTCACGACATCGCCCTCATCGTAGCTGACTTGACCGTACCTACTGTCCACTCTGGGGTATAGTTGCCCAAAGTGTCGAAGGTATACCCTGCCTCCTTGGCGAACTTGAGGAACTTGCGTAGTTTAGGCAGATTCTTGGTTGCCCCCATACCACGCTTGCCATCTTCGTAGAGGAAGGCATGGGTCAGTACGATCACCTTGTCGGCATGGAGCGGTGTACCGCATGGGAAGTCCTGGGTCTTTGAATTGACCGGCTCAATGGTTGTGGGGGCGCAAGCATTGTACTGTAGCAGAATACTGCTAGCGTTGTTTTATTCAGGTTCATAGTTACTCACATATAGAGGTTGGTCAAAGTATCAAATATTTATTGATATAACTGTAATAAATGCTTTGGAAATCAAATTACTTGTGATTGGTTATTTAATAGCGCTCCTTTTATTTGAAATATTCTACAAAGGTACTTTGATTATGCGGGCCATTTCTCATTACTTTTATTTTGATTTCTTTTATTTCATGGGAACTTTTATTTAAATGATGCTCTAAATGACTATCGACAAATTACTCATTTATAATGAGGTTAAATAATATTTTTGTTTTTTTATTTGGTTAGAGTGTTTTAATTCATTTTCCATTATAAATTGAGAGTGCGCTCACAATTAATGCAACCGGTTGCGCTTTAGGTTTTCATCTTATTTGTTTAGACTTTTTATAACGTTTGGAAAGCGTAAAAAAACTGGAGAGTGGGATGAAGAAGATTTTGTTATGTTGTAGCGCTGGTATGTCAACCAGCATGTTAGTTCAGAGAATGGTAAAAGCAGCGGATGAGCGTGGAATTGATTGCCAAATTGAAGCGCAAGCAGTGACAGCGTTTGAAGATGCGATACAAGTGTTTGATGTCTGCCTGCTAGGGCCGCAAGTTCGCTTTCAGCTAGAGGAACTGAGGAAGACGGCTAGTCGCTATGGTAAACCGGTTGAAGCGATTTCACCGATGGCTTACGGCATGATGAAAGGCGAGGAAGTTCTCGATCAGGCCTTGTCATTAATATCAGATTAGAGCCAAGCAAAATCAATAGAAATATACTCGGCTGTTTTAACTTGATTTTAAATAAGGGATTCTTTGTTCTCTATGTTTGTTTTTGAGAGAAGCTTAGATGAGAGAAAAGGACTGGTTATATGAAGTTTTATGATGAGGTCATGAACGTCGTCGAACAGCATATTGCTCCGTTGGCGTCGAAAGTGGGTACACAAAAACATGTACGGGCAATGCGTGATGGCTTTATTACCGCAATGCCCTTTATTATCGTGGGTAGCTTTATTTTAATATTGGCTTTCCCCCCGTTTTCCGAAGACACCCCAAATGCCTTTGCTCGTGCTTGGCTGGATTTCGCAAGCAATAACTTCGACCAAATAATGATGCCATTTAACATGTCGATGGGCATTATGACAATATTTGTGTCGCTTGGGGTTGCTTACAGTCTCGCCCGTGCTTATAACCTCGATGGTATCACCAGTGCGTGCCTTTCGCTGATGAGTTTCCTTTTGGTTGCCTCCCCAGCCAGGGACGGGGGATTACCGACTGCGCATATGGGCGGAACGGGGATTTTCACTGCAGTTTTATGTGCGTTTTTTTCGGTTGAGCTTTATCGCTTTTTGAAAAAGCACAATGTGACGCTCCGGATGCCAGAGCAAGTACCGCCAGCAATTGCTCGTTCGTTTGAAATGCTTATCCCGGTGTTGGTCGTATTCCTGACGCTGTATCCGCTGAGTCTCTTTGTCCAGGCCCAGTTTGACATGCTGATCCCGGATGCGGTCATGCAAATGTTTAAGCCGTTAGTCAGTGCTTCAAACTCTTTGCCAGCCATCATTGGTGCACTTATGCTCTCCCAACTGTTGTGGTTTGCGGGTATTCACGGTGCGGCCATTGTTGTAGGCCTGCTATCACCCATCTTCCTGACTAACATTGGCGCCAATATCGAGGCGTTCGTGGTAGGCGAGCCAATCCCAAATATTTTCACGCAGCCGTTCTGGGACTTTTACATTTTCATCGGCGGATCAGGGGCAACATTGGCGCTGGCTATTCTGATGGCGTTCAGCCGCTCGGCTCACTTGCGCAGCCTGGGTAGGATGAGTGCGGTTCCGGGCTTCTTCCAAATCAACGAACCGATCATCTTTGGTGCGCCGCTGGTGCTTAATCCGACCTTGTTTGTTCCGTTTGTTTTCGCCCCTATTTTCAATGCGGTGATTGCTTATACCGCTGTGCATATGGGCTTTGTCGGCATGGGGGTTGCCACAACCCCGTGGACAACCCCGGCGATTATCGGTGCGTCCTGGGGGAGCGGCTGGACCCTGGCCCCGGTGTTGTTGGTTATTGCCCTTATTATTGTTGACCTGTTTATCTACTTGCCGTTCTTCAAGATCTTTGAAAAGCAATTGCTCGAGCAAGAAGGTGAAACCGCTGCGGCCCAAGAGAAGGCCCCTGAGGGTGAGGGTGTTACCGCTTAATATTTACCGGGCGGCGGGAGAGCCTCCGCCTGGCTTTTAACTAAGGAGAGTTACATATGGATCAAGAAGCGGTAGTGATGAACATCATCGTCAATGCGGGCGAGGCACGCAGCTTGTGTTTTGAGGCACTGTCATTGGCAAAAAAACAAGAATTGGCCAAAGCTCGCGAACGGCTTAGACAGGCCAAGGTGTGCCTGAACCAAGCCCATCTGACCCAAACCCAGCTCATTGAAGCGGATGAAGGGGAAGGCAAAGTGAAGATGACTCTCGTAATGGTCCACGCCCAGGATCATTTGATGACAACCATTCTTGCCCACGAGATGACGATGGAAATGGTGTCATTGCATGAAAGGTTATCGTAAAAATAAGGAACGAATATGACGAAACCATCACTCAAGCTTGCGATTATCGGTGGGGGAAGCAGCTATACGCCAGAGCTGGTTGAAGGGGTGCTAAAGCGGTTAGACAGCCTGCCAGTCACGGAGATGCACTTTGTCGATATTGAAGCCGGAAGAGAAAAGCTGGAGATCATCGAGGCACTAACACGGCGCATGGTCGAAAAGTCAGGGGCGAATATCACGGTTCAGGCATCGCTGGATCGACGAGCGGCCATAACAGGTGCGGATTTTGTGATGACCCAGTTCCGGGTTGGTGGTTTGCAGGCGCGTGCGAATGATGAGCGAATTCCCCTCAAGTACGATGTGATCGGGCAGGAAACAACAGGCCCGGGTGGATTTGCGAAGGCACTGAGAACGATCCCTGTCATTTTAGATATTTGCCGAGATATTGAGGAGTTGGCTCCTAATGCATGGATGTTAAATTTCACCAACCCGGCGGGGCTGGTGACCGAAGCAATCCATAAGTACACCAATATCAAATCCATCGGCCTGTGTAATGTCCCGGTATCGATGAAGATGATGATTGCGGAGATCATGAAATGTTCGCCAGAGAGCCTGTCACTGGAGTGTGCTGGGTTGAATCACTTGGTGTGGGTGCACCGTGCTTGGCTTGACGGCAAAGAAATCACGGCTGAAGTGCTGGAAAAAATCGGTGACGGTGCGAACTTCAGCATGAACAATATCTTTGAAGAGCCATGGGATCCTGACTTTTTAAAAGCGCTGGGGGCGATCCCTTGTCCGTACCATCGTTATTTTTATCAGACTGATGCCATGCTGGCCGAAGAAAAAGAGGCCGCGCTCAACGGCGGGACTCGGGCCGAGCAGGTCAGGGAAACCGAAGCCGAGCTGTTCGAGCTATATAAAGATACCACGCTGGATCATAAACCCGAGCTGCTTGAGAAGCGTGGCGGCGCTTACTACTCTGATGCGTCATTGAACTTGGTCGATGCCATTTACAACAACCTCAACACGATCCACGTCATTAATGTTCGCAATAACGGGGCCATCACAACCCTACCGGATGATGCGGTGATCGAATGCAGTGCGGTGGTAGGGTGCTGGGGAGCTCGTCCGCTGGCGATCGGGACGCTGAGTCCGGCAATGAGTGGCTTGATCCATCAGGTCAAAGCTTATGAGCAACTGACGATCGAGGCCGCGGTCAGTGGTGACTATGACAAAGCGTTGATGGCATTGGCAAGCAACCCTCTGGTTCCGGATATCACCCGGGCCAAAGGGATACTTGATGATACGCTGCGGGTAAATCACGACTATTTGCCGAATTTTTCTGCACGCTAACTTACCTGCGACCAGTGCGGTGGCATGCCGCGCTGTTTCGCATGAGGAGGTAAATTATGCATGTCATATTTAACGCCGATGATTTTGGTTTGACGCGAGGCGTCAATCTTGGGATCGCTGATGCGTGCTATAACGGGGTAGTGCGCTCGACAACCATGATGGTTGGGGAGCTGGCGGAGACTCATGCAGTTCAACTAGCTGCCGAGAATCCTTCGTTGGCTGTCGGGCTACACCTACGGTTAACTGCCGGAGCTCCTTTAACCGTTCCCTCCTGCCTCGTGGGAAATGATGGCTACTTTTTGAATAAAGATGAGTTCTGGTTAAGGCGGGATTTTAATGAGCAACAGGTGGCCGATGAGGTAACAGCACAGATTGAGTGTTTTTTGGCTACGGGGTTACCGCTTAGCCATATCGACAGTCACCACCATACGCATATGCACCCCAAGCTATTGCCTGTTATCGAGGATGTTGTTGGCAGCTATCAGGTACCGCTCCGGGCTTCGAGTTCGTTTAGCGGACGTAGTTATGCCTTCAACAAGGACTTCTATAGCGATGCCCCGAAGCTTGATGATCTGTTGGCGATTATTGATCAGCACCGTGGGCAGTGCGAGGTGCTAGAGATTATGTGCCATCCGGCCTATGTCGATCAGCCTTTACTCGAATCTAGTAGCTATGTGCTGCCAAGGGCGAAGGAATTAGAGATCTTGACGGACGATAGGCTGGGTGAAGCACTGGAACGGTGGGAGGTGACCGTCAGTAATTTCAATGTTCTTAAGTAACTTGCAGTTAGAGCGGCGAGGGAGCAATAAAAATAATAGTTGCTGCCAGTAGTGCATTATTCCCCCTCTGTATATGAACCGATGCATTCTACTGGCAGCTTGCTATATGTTGAGATCTGAATATTAAAACGCTCGTTAATCACTTCATGTACCAATTAAATCACTTTATAGTCGCTAGCGAGATATGATGAACCAATAATATGGTTGGAAAATAATGGTGAAGGAGGAGAGGCAACTGCCATGGCAAGTATAAAAGATGTTGCAGCATTGGCTGGTGTCCACCGCTCGACAGTATCGCGGATCATAAATGGAGAAGGTGTCTTTCGTTCCGATACCAAAAGGAAAGTCGAGCAGGCAATGGCAGAGCTAAACTATCGGCCAAGTGCGATTGCCCGTTCGTTGGCGACAGCTTCATCCAATATGACTGGTTTGCTTGTCACCTATTACACAGGTGGATTCTTTGGCCAAATGATGGAGCAGGTACAGGCAGAACTGGATTTGCACAAAAAGTTTCTGATCACCGCTCAAGGACACCACAGCGCAGAAGGTGAGCGGGAAGCGATTCGCCGGTTCCATGCCCTCCGGTGTGAAGGATATGTCCTGAATAGTCGCCATTTGAGTGACGATGAATTGAGGGAGCTTGCTCAGGAATCTACTCCGTTTGTGATTCTGGACCGGGTGGTTGAAGGCTTGGAGTCTCGCTGCATTACTTTTGATCATACTCTAGCGGCAAAAATGGCGGTGGAGCATTTGATAGAGCAGGGGCATCGCCACATTGGTTGTATCACCGGTCCTATAAGTCGTCCAAGCAGCCACCTCCGCCTACAAGGTTATAAAGAAGCTTTGCACCAATCGGCGATTAGTTTTGAACCTGCGTTTTGTGCTGAGGGAGACTACGGCAGAAAAAGTGGTTATTTAGCGGCGGAGCAACTCCATCGCTCTGCACCATCAATGACGGCATTGTTTTCATGTAGTGAGGAAATGACCCAGGGGGCATTGCAATATTTCCATGAGCATAATGTAAAACTGCCGCAACAACTATCCTTGATAAGTTTTGACAGTATTGAGCTTTGTGCTGCGCTTTATCCGCAGGTGTCGTCGGTTCACTTTCCTATTAGTCAAATGGCTCAAACCGCCGTTGAACTACTGATGTGTCAACTCAACCAAACGGAATGCTCTATCACGAAGCACTTTGTACCGGAGTTACGCCTACGACAGAGTATAAATAAACAGGCTATCCCTGAAGTATGATTTCTGATGCTCTCAAGTAATTGATGAGGATCTACTCAACAAAGAAATGATGCCATAAGCTGGTGGTGCTGTTTTGAACGTATTGATTGCGTACTATGCACCTGCAGGGTGGTTTTGATAAGATAGAAAAAAATGATTGTCTATCAGGCTGATATACGTATAATGAGCCGCATCTGCCCGGGTGGCGAAATTGGTAGACGCAGCGGATTCAAAATCCGCCGGTGAATAACTGTGCCGGTTCAAGTCCGGCCCCGGGCACCAATTTCAAACAACAAAGCCTCGACGAAAGTCGGGGCTTTGTTGTATCTGCGCCTTGCAATGTTGACTGGCACTCATCACTCATTCTCTAGCCTACCTCTATATCGGCATCATCCTGTTTTGTTCTGTTAAGCGGTTAGCCATTGCATATAGGGCAAGCGGTCGTTTAGTTCACGTCGGTTGAAGTGGTTTTTTAACTATGACTGTGTCTGAAGGCGGATCGCCATATGTTTATCGCTGAGTAGCTAGCTCTCACAGCCATTAAATCTTGGTGAATGCGAATGGCTTGTAGTAAAAACACGCGCAAAACTGAGTCTTTGTTTGTTTATTGAGCGCTTGGTTGGCTTGAGTGAAATAAATGCATTTTTGCTATTGCCAATGTGATCGAAGTCTCTATAATGCCACCTCACCGACACGGAGCGCGGCGAGTTAAGCCGGCAACGTAGCGGATTGTTCTTTAACAATTTGACCATGCAATCTGTGTGGGCACTCGTGAAATGATAGTCAACAAAAGAATTATCAATGAAACTGAGTGACCAATACGAAATAGCTTCGGCTATATCGGCACAGTCAATTCTTACTGACTTTTTGTCTTCACTTTTTAAAGTGAAATAAATTGGAAGTAATAACAGTATTCATTGAGCCAAAACTTTAATTGAAGAGTTTGATCATGGCTCAGATTGAACGCTGGCGGCAGGCCTAACACATGCAAGTCGAGCGGCAGCGACATAACTGAACCTTCTGGGGACGTTATGGGCGGCGAGCGGCGGACGGGTGAGTAATGCCTGGGAATATGCCCTGATGTGGGGGATAACCATTGGAAACGATGGCTAATACCGCATAATCTCTTCGGAGCAAAGAGGGGGACCTTCGGGCCTCTCGCGTCAGGATTAGCCCAGGTGAGATTAGCTAGTTGGTGAGGTAAGAGCTCACCAAGGCGACGATCTCTAGCTGGTTTGAGAGGATGATCAGCCACACTGGAACTGAGACACGGTCCAGACTCCTACGGGAGGCAGCAGTGGGGAATATTGCACAATGGGGGAAACCCTGATGCAGCCATGCCGCGTGTGTGAAGAAGGCCTTCGGGTTGTAAAGCACTTTCAGTCGTGAGGAAGGCATATGCGTTAATAGCGCATGTGTTTGACGTTAGCGACAGAAGAAGCACCGGCTAACTCCGTGCCAGCAGCCGCGGTAATACGGAGGGTGCGAGCGTTAATCGGAATTACTGGGCGTAAAGCGCATGCAGGCGGCTTGTTAAGCCAGATGTGAAAGCCCGGGGCTCAACCTCGGAATAGCATTTGGAACTGGCAGGCTAGAGTCTTGTAGAGGGGGGTAGAATTTCAGGTGTAGCGGTGAAATGCGTAGAGATCTGAAGGAATACCGGTGGCGAAGGCGGCCCCCTGGACAAAGACTGACGCTCAGATGCGAAAGCGTGGGGAGCAAACAGGATTAGATACCCTGGTAGTCCACGCCGTAAACGATGTCTACTTGGAGGTTGGTGTCTTGAACACTGGCTTTCGGAGCTAACGCGTTAAGTAGACCGCCTGGGGAGTACGGTCGCAAGATTAAAACTCAAATGAATTGACGGGGGCCCGCACAAGCGGTGGAGCATGTGGTTTAATTCGATGCAACGCGAAGAACCTTACCTACTCTTGACATCCAGCGAATCCTTTAGAGATAGAGGAGTGCCTTCGGGAACGCTGAGACAGGTGCTGCATGGCTGTCGTCAGCTCGTGTTGTGAAATGTTGGGTTAAGTCCCGCAACGAGCGCAACCCTTATCCTTGTTTGCCAGCACTTCGGGTGGGAACTCCAGGGAGACTGCCGGTGATAAACCGGAGGAAGGTGGGGACGACGTCAAGTCATCATGGCCCTTACGAGTAGGGCTACACACGTGCTACAATGGCGTATACAGAGGGCTGCCAACCAGCGATGGTGAGCGAATCCCAGAAAGTACGTCGTAGTCCGGATTGGAGTCTGCAACTCGACTCCATGAAGTCGGAATCGCTAGTAATCGTGGATCAGAATGCCACGGTGAATACGTTCCCGGGCCTTGTACACACCGCCCGTCACACCATGGGAGTGGGCTGCACCAGAAGTAGATAGCTTAACCTTCGGAGGGCGTTTACCACGGTGTGGTTCATGACTGGGGTGAAGTCGTAACAAGGTAGCCCTAGGGGAACCTGGGGCTGGATCACCTCCTTAACGATATGACTGCGTTTTACGCAGTGTCCACACAGATTGCTTGGTCGAAATGTAAGAGAGCAAGGGTAGCATTGGCTATCCTCGTTAGTGTGCCCAACACATTAACCAAACACTTAGTCCCATTCGTCTAGAGGCCTAGGACACCGCCCTTTCACGGCGGTAACAGGGGTTCGACTCCCCTATGGGACGCCACGGGTCGTTAGCTCAGTTGGTAGAGCAGTTGACTTTTAATCAATTGGTCGCAGGTTCGAATCCTGCACGACCCACCATTCTTTCTCACGAAGGAATTAAAACTGTCGTGGGCGATTAGCTCAGTTGGGAGAGCACCTCCCTTACAAGGAGGGGGTCACTGGTTCGAGCCCGGTATCGCCCACCACTCTCTAAGTATTTTCTGCACGGATACGCAGATTCAATGAAGGTTAACTTTGTTGAGTCCGCTTTTTTGCCGCCGAAAATCATTAGAAAGTGGTTATCTCACGATAAACACATGCTCTTTAACAATCTGGAAAGCTGACTAGTAAATTGAATTCTTTGAATTCAATACTAATAGTTTCTACTTAATAAGTAGGAACGAGTTCTCAAGCAACACACATTCAAGTGTCTTGTGTAAGAGTCCGGCGAAACACAGTTCATCATACTCAGATGAACAACCTTGGTTGTTGAGCCATACGAACAGACCCCTTGGGGTTGTATGGTTAAGTGACTAAGCGTACACGGTGGATGCCTGGGCAGTCAGAGGCGATGAAGGACGTGCTAACCTGCGATAAGCCAAGAGAAGATGGTAAGAATCACTATACTCTTGGATTTCCGAATGGGGAAACCCAGCTGCATAAGCAGTTATCGTAACGTGAATACATAGCGTTGCGAGGCGAACCGGGGGAACTGAAACATCTAAGTACCCCGAGGAAGAGAAATCAACCGAGATTCCGGCAGTAGCGGCGAGCGAACCCGGACTAGCCCTTAAGCTAGTTTTTGCGACAGGTGAATGTGCTGGAAAGCACAGCGATACAGGGTGATAGCCCCGTAACCGGTAGCGCATTGCGAGTGAAATCGAGTAGGACGGGACACGTGATATCCTGTCTGAACATGGGGGGACCATCCTCCAAGGCTAAATACTCCTGACTGACCGATAGTGAACCAGTACCGTGAGGGAAAGGCGAAAAGAACCCCTGTGAGGGGAGTGAAATAGAACCTGAAACCGTGTACGTACAAGCAGTAGGAGCCCTTCGGGGTGACTGCGTACCTTTTGTATAATGGGTCAGCGACTTAATTTTAGTAGCAAGGTTAACCGTTTAGGGGAGCCGTAGGGAAACCGAGTCTTAACTGGGCGTACAGTTGCTAGGATTAGACCCGAAACCAGGTGATCTAGCCATGGGCAGGTTGAAGGTGAGGTAACACTTACTGGAGGACCGAACCGACTAATGTTGAAAAATTAGCGGATGACTTGTGGCTAGGGGTGAAAGGCCAATCAAACCTGGAGATAGCTGGTTCTCCCCGAAAGCTATTTAGGTAGCGCCTCGGACGAATACTACTGGGGGTAGAGCACTGTTAAGGCTAGGGGGTCATCCCGACTTACCAACCCTTTGCAAACTCCGAATACCAGTAAGTACTATCCGGGAGACACACGGCGGGTGCTAACGTCCGTCGTGGAGAGGGAAACAACCCAGACCGCCAGCTAAGGTCCCAAAGTTATAGCTAAGTGGGAAACGATGTGGGAAGGCTCAGACAGCCAGGATGTTGGCTTAGAAGCAGCCATCATTTAAAGAAAGCGTAATAGCTCACTGGTCGAGTCGGCCTGCGCGGAAGATTTAACGGGGCTAAGCTATACACCGAAGCTGCGGCAATGCATTTATATGGTATTGGGTAGGGGAGCGTTCTGTAAGCGGTTGAAGGTGCATCGTAAGGTGTGCTGGACGTATCAGAAGTGCGAATGCTGACATGAGTAACGATAAAGGGAGTGAAAAACTCCCTCGCCGGAAGACCAAGGGTTCCTGTCCAACGTTAATCGGGGCAGGGTGAGTCGACCCCTAAGGCGAGGCCGAAAGGCGTAGTCGATGGGAAACGGGTTAATATTCCCGTACTTCTTACTATTGCGATGGGGGGACGGAGAAGGCTAGGTGGGCCTGGCGACGGTTGTCCAGGTTCAAGGGTGTAGGCTGTAATCTTAGGCAAATCCGGGATTACACTAGGCTGAGACCCGATGTCGAGCCGCTACGGCGGTGAAGTCATTGATGCCATGCTTCCGGGAAAAGCCTCTAAGCTTCAGATAGTAAGGAATCGTACCCCAAACCGACACAGGTGGTCGGGTAGAGAATACCAAGGCGCTTGAGAGAACTCGGGTGAAGGAACTAGGCAAAATGGTACCGTAACTTCGGGAGAAGGTACGCTGCCGGCGGTGAAGAGACTTGCTCTTGGAGCTGCTGGCAGTCGCAGATACCAGGTGGCTGCAACTGTTTATTAAAAACACAGCACTGTGCAAAATCGAAAGATGACGTATACGGTGTGACGCCTGCCCGGTGCCGGAAGGTTAATTGATGGGGTTAGACTTCGGTCGAAGCTCTTGATCGAAGCCCCGGTAAACGGCGGCCGTAACTATAACGGTCCTAAGGTAGCGAAATTCCTTGTCGGGTAAGTTCCGACCTGCACGAATGGCGTAATGATGGCCACGCTGTCTCCACCCGAGACTCAGTGAAATTGAAATCGCAGTGAAGATGCTGCGTACCCGCGGCTAGACGGAAAGACCCCGTGAACCTTTACTACAGCTTGGCACTGAACATTGACCCTACATGTGTAGGATAGGTGGGAGGCTTTGAAGCGCAGTCGCTAGATTGCGTGGAGCCGTCCTTGAAATACCACCCTTGTAGTGTTGATGTTCTAACGTCGCCCCCGTTATCCGGGGGTGCGGACAGTGCCTGGTGGGTAGTTTGACTGGGGCGGTCTCCTCCCAAAGCGTAACGGAGGAGCACGAAGGTGGGCTAATCACGGTCGGACATCGTGAGGTTAGTGCAATGGCATAAGCCCGCTTGACTGCGAGAATGACGGTTCGAGCAGGTGCGAAAGCAGGTCATAGTGATCCGGTGGTTCTGTATGGAAGGGCCATCGCTCAACGGATAAAAGGTACTCCGGGGATAACAGGCTGATACCGCCCAAGAGTTCATATCGACGGCGGTGTTTGGCACCTCGATGTCGGCTCATCACATCCTGGGGCTGAAGTCGGTCCCAAGGGTATGGCTGTTCGCCATTTAAAGTGGTACGCGAGCTGGGTTTAGAACGTCGTGAGACAGTTCGGTCCCTATCTGCCGTGGGCGTTGGATGATTGAGAGGGGCTGCTCCTAGTACGAGAGGACCGGAGTGGACGAACCTCTGGTGTTCGGGTTGTGTCGCCAGACGCATTGCCCGGTAGCTAAGTTCGGAATCGATAACCGCTGAAAGCATCTAAGCGGGAAGCGAGCCTCGAGATGAGTCATCCCTGAACCTATAAGGTTCCTGAAGGGTTGTTGGAGACTACGACGTAGATAGGCAGGGTGTGTAAGCGTTGTGAGGCGTTGAGCTAACCTGTACTAATTGCCCGTGAGGCTTAACCATACAACACCCAAGGGGTTTTAGCGGACTCCACGAACACTTGGATGAGTGTTGAGAACATCAGCTTTCTAAGATTGTAAGAATTTTGCTTGGCGACCATAGCATTATGGACCCACCTGATCCCATGCCGAACTCAGCAGTGAAACGTAATAGCGCCGATGGTAGTGTGGGGCCTCCCCATGTGAGAGTAGGACATCGCCAGGCTTCCAATTTAAGTTATCGTGCTGAACACACGGTGATTTGAGTGGAGCGGTAGTTCAGTTGGTTAGAATACCGGCCTGTCACGCCGGGGGTCGCGGGTTCGAGTCCCGTCCGCTCCGCCACTTATTCAGACAGAGTTAAGTCTTTAAAATAACTACAGGGGTGTAGCTCCAATTGGCAGAGCAGCGGATTCCAAATCCGCGTGTTGGGAGTTCGAATCTCTCCACCCCTGCCATCTTCGAAGCCTCAGTCGAAAGACTGGGGCTTTTTTGCATCTGTTGCTTCTGCGAAGCAATGTTGGAAGCTGGAGTGCCAGCCCTGTGGATCTACGGGATGCCGGCCCAGTCTCCACTGCCATCTTCAAGGCTCTAGCAGAAATGCTGGAGCCTTTTTCGTAGTGCGCCGAGCATGGCGTTGTTCTAGGAGGTGAAAGTCCTCTACGGGCTCAGTCGAGCGAGAACCGTTAGCCTATGCAAGGGTGTCCACCGTGAGGTGGGATCTGAAGGAAGCAAACGGCAAAACTTGGTTGTGACGAACAGAAATCTGATAGTAGGCCAGTACAACTTGGGTAACCTAGCCATATATAGAATAGCCCAATGCCTCGACGGGAAGTGTGTACGGGTAAATCAGGCACAACCAAGTGAAAGAACAACGTCTTACCTCGGGAGATCTTATTAGCTGTCTCGGACGAGACTAGTGCAGCAGTGATGCTGCGTGACGGTTAATAAGAAGTCAGCAGAAGGCATAGTACCTTGGGGAAGTACAACCCAAGGGAAGGCCGGAACTGAATATATCAAGAAGCAGTCACTAGACACTCAATCATGTGGAGTCATAGCAAGATGAACAATATCTCTACGTACCAATGGGCAACACCGCAAGTGACGCTCATGGCTACGAAGAATGACAAGCATGTTTGGCGTAGACAGGAGGACGAGTCTTGGTGACCTCAACTCAGTTGATGGAGCAGATCTGTTCATCAACGAATCTGAACCAAGCCCTGAGAAGAGTAAAGAAGAACAAGGGATGTGCTGGGGTTGATAAACTCGACATAGCAGCCACTATCTCGGTGCTTCGGCAGTCTTCCAATGGGCAAGCGCTCCGCCAGAGCCTTCTGGACGGTAGCTATCAACCCCAACCCGTCTTGGGTGTAGAAATCCCTAAACCTAGTGGGGGAGTGAGGCAGCTAGGTATCCCAACGGTACTTGATAGGATTGTCCAACAGGCCATCACATCAGTCCTGACAGATATCTACGAACCTAAGTTCTCCAACAGCAGTTACGGGTTCAGGCCCAACCGTAGTGCCCACCATGCTCTGGCGGCAGCAAGCCACTACATCAGGGAGGGGCGGGGTTATGTAGTCGATGTTGACCTAGCGAAATACTTCGATACCGTGAACCACGATAGGCTGATGCACAGGCTATCGAAAGATATCACAGATAAACGGGTACTGAAGCTGATCAGGTCATACCTACAGGCAGGCATAATGCGAAACGGGTTAGTCGAGCAGAGGCAACGAGGGACACCACAGGGTGGCCCATTATCTCCGCTGCTATCAAATATCGTATTAGATGAGTTGGATAAAGAGCTTGAACGAAGAGGGCATAAGTTCTGCCGATATGCAGACGACTGCCAAATCTACGTACACAGTGAGGAAGCCGCAAATCGAGTAAAAGCCTCGATAACGGAGTTCTTGGAGCAGAAACTGAAACTCACGGTCAACCGGGAGAAGAGTGCGGCAACAAGAGTGACAGAGCGGACTTACTTAGGCCATCGCTTCCAACGAGATGGAAGTATCCATATCTCGAAGACAGCACAAACTCACATGAAGAAGCGAGTGCGTCAAATAACGAAGCGGAATCGAGGACGAGAGTTGAAGACAGTAATAGTCGAACTAACTCAATATCTAAGAGGTTGGCAACACTACTTCAAGCTCGCCATGCGGAAAAGCGCGATGCAGCGCTTGGATGAATGGATAAGACGGCGCTTACGGTGCTACCGACTCAAGCAGCGAAAACGCAGACACAGCATAGCGACATGGTTACGCCAAGAAGGCGTAAACGAGCGCAATGCTTGGAAGCTAGCGATGTCAGAGAAAGGATGGTGGCATCTGGCTTTATCGCCGCAGCTCAATCAGGCCATGCCAGTTAAATGGTTCAAGGAGATGGGCATGTACTCATTGAGAGATGGGTATGAGTCACTGAAAATATATTCGGAACCGCCGTATGCGACCCACGCTTGTACGGTGGTGTGAGAGGACGGAGGCCGTGAGGCCTCCTCCTACTCGATTTTCCGACCAATGGCTATCGGCTTGAGGCTACAGACAATAAAGCAAGATCTTCGGAATAGAGAAGCCTGAACTCGTGGAATAGCTGAGTATCTCCTTGTGCGAAATAGCAACTTTTCGCAGCATTATTTAATGACACCTTCTGCTTGAACGAGATATTTGTTGGATCGCCAATTGTCCGAGGTTTAGATAAAGAAAAAGGGTAGCGAAGCTACCCTTGCCGCCAAGGCTTAAAGCCCGCGAAATGTAACAGCTATGCGCGTGTTACGATAGGACTCAACGTGTATCCCCAGTACCAGCCAAGGCAGTGGTAAGGCTAGTGCTGAGAAAGGGGGGAACTCAAAGGTTCAAGAACGCTTTGAGCCGACTGACAACTTTTTCAGCCTGCTCTTGGTCCTCCATTTCAGCAAACAGTCGTAATAGTGGTTCAGTGCCCGAGAAGCGGGCCAGTGCCCAGCCTCCGTTTTTGAAGTAGACCTTGGCACCGTCGGCATAGCTGACTCGCTCGACCTCCCTGTCAAACTCAGGCAACTCTTTGTTGATGTATATTCGATCGTAGAGGCGCTGGCGGTCGGCTGGGCGGAAGGTGCAGTCACCCTCGGCGGTATAGGCATAGCCATATTTGCTGTAGATTTCATTGAGCATTTCCGACAGTTTCTTGCCGGTAACGCTGATCATTTCGACCAGCAAGCTGGAGGCGAACACCCCATCTTTACCTTTGATGTGGCCGCGGATGGTCAGGCCGCCCGAGCTTTCACCGCCAATGAGGGAGTCATCGGCCTCCATTTGTGAGCTGATGTGCTTGAAGCCGACAGGAACTTCGAAGCTCTTTTCACCGTGGTCTGCTGCAATCTTGTCGAGTAAGTGCGTCGTGGCAATGTTGCGCACGACCGAACCTTTCCAGCCCTTATACTCAAGCAGGTAGTAATAGAGCAGCATCAAGACTTCATTGGGGTGAATGAAGTGGCCTTTCTCATCGATGATCCCGAGGCGATCGGCATCACCGTCGGTGCCAATACCGATGTCGTAACCCTCGTGGGCGACAAGGTGTTTCAGGCGGTACAGTGTTGCTGCATTTGGTGAAGGCATCAAGCCGCCAAAAGCTGGGTTTTGGCCATCGTTGATCACATCAACATCACACCGTCCCGTGATCAGCACGGTTTGCAGGGCGTTCTTGGCGACCCCGAACATCGGATCAATCAGTACTCGCAAGTTGGCTTTTTTGATTGCGTCAATATCGATAAAGTTAATAATGGAATCGACAAATTCATTCATTGGGTTGATCAGGGTGATGAGCTTGTCCTCAAGCGCTTGCTCGAAGTCGACCGACTTGACGTCTTTGGCTGTGAGTGTCGCGACCTGCTGTTCAATTTTAGCCGTAATCACTTCATCAGCATCTCGGCCCCCTTCGATGAAGACTTTGATACCGTTGTAGTCGGCAGGGTTATGCGAGGCGGTGATACAGGCCGAGTATGTAGCCCCGGTTTCCTTGGCCTGGAACATAACAATCGGAGTGGGAACAAACTTATTGATAAAGCTGACTTTGATCCCGTTTGCGGCCAGTACTTCGGCAAACCAGGCCGCTGCTTTGTCTGACAGAAAACGGCGGTCATACCCGATAACAAACCCGTTATCAGTAACCTGCTCGGCGATCATGATATTTGCTAACCCCTGGGCAGCCAAGCGCACATTGTCTTTGGTGAACTCTTCACCGATAAGTGCTCGCCAGCCTCCGGTTCCAAATTGGATCATAGTGGAACTCCTATTCTCTCGTAGATAGATGGGGCGCAACTGGCGCCCCAAGATGTGTTAGCCCATAACAACGGTCACGGTATTGGTGCTGCCAGCTGGCTGCACCGGAATGGCCCCTTCAATCAATTCGCCATTGAGGCTAATTGAACGAATGCCTTTGCTGACGCCGTTCGGGTTTTCCACTTTGATCTGATATGTTGCACCGCGCCACTGACGAGTGACCTCAAAGCCCGGCCAATGGGTCGGAATACAAGGGTTTACCGTCAGACCCGCAAAACCAGTCTGTACGCCCAAAATGAAGTTGGTGACAGCAAAATAGGCCCAGCCAGAGGTACCTGTCAGCCATGGGTGGTTAGCCCGGCCATGGTCTTGATGGTCGCGTCCCATGATGAACTGAACGTACGAATAAGGTTCGGCAATGCGCTTTTCGATGATGTCATTTTGGTTGTAAGGGTTCAGGGCATCGTAGAACTTCATTGCCTGATCGCCTCGGCCGAGCTTGGCTTCCGCTACCCAGGCCCAAGGATTGGGGTGGGAGAAGATGGCACCATTCTCTTTTACTCCCTGGTAAACGCGGGTAACAAAGCCGATGTCATCATTTGGTGTGGCAAACGATGGGGCATTCAGGTGCAAGCCGTATTCCGAGAATAGGTTTTCGTCGACGGCATCCATGGCTTGCTCGCCGCGCTCTTGGGATGCCAGGCCTGACAGAACCGCAAGGGTGTTGGATTCAAGGTGGATGCGCCCCTCCGTTTGCTGGGCGGTACCGATCTTGTCGCCGTTTTTGGTTAGGCCGCGGATATACCAGCCGCCTTCCTCGTCCCATAGGTGTTTCTCACAGGCTTCTCGGACATTGGCTGCCATTTCTGTGTATTTGGCCACATCCTCATTATTGCCAAGATACTTGGCCAGTTCGATGAATTCCTGTAGCGCCCAGAAGTGAAGGAAGGACACCATGGCAGACTCGCCGCCGCCCAGGTTCAAGCAGTCATTCCAGTCGGCACGCAAGCCCTTACAGATCCCCGTCTGCCCCACATATTCAGCAGAGAAGTCCAGCGCCGCTTTCATGTGCTCGTATACGGTTGCGTCGCCGCCGTCGGCATAGGGGATCACTTCATCAAAGAAGTGCTCTTCACCGGTTTCCATCACGTACTTACAGATAGTCGGGATCAGCCAGAGGTGATCGTCCGAGCAGGTGTCTTCGATACCGTGGATCTTATCTTCGTCACTCGGGGTAGGAACAACCGTTGGCGACTTGGAGGGTTTAACATCGGCTTTTTCCGGATCGAACCAATCAGGATCGAACAAGTGCAATCCATAACCGGCTTTTACCTGGCCACGTAGCAGGTCGACCAGGCGCTTACGGGTCATGGCGGCGTTGGAGTGCGGCACGGAAATGGCGTCCTGGGCGGTATCGCGGTAGCCCAGCCCGGTGCGACCGCCGACCTCAATGAAGGAGGCGAAGCGCGACCAGACCACACACGTTTCGGCCTGATACAGGGTCCAGGCATTGATCATGGTGTCGAGCCCTTCATTGGGAGACTTGACTTGGAATTTGGCGCAACGCTCATCCCAGTGGGCTTTGATCCCTGCGAAAGCTGCATCGATTTCCTCAGGGTTCTGGTATTTGGCCCTCAAGCGTTCGCCATTGCCCTTGCCGATACCGAGGATGTAAGCAAAGCGGACTTCTTCACCCGGTTGAATGGTGAACTGCTTGTGCAGAGAGCCACAATGGTTGTAACAGGTCTGGGCTGAGTTTGAACACTGGCCTTTTTCAACGGCAATCGGGTTGGCTTCGTCACGGTACAGGCCGAGGAAGCTGTCACGCTGGCCATCGTAACTGTCAGGCGAGAACGTTGAGGCCAGAAAGTAGAAGCCTTCAAAGTTATTAGTGTTGTAGTAGAGATCGTATTCGATCACGCCATCATTGTATTCCGTACCGGCAGAGTACAGTGACATCTGGTGGTTTTGGTTATCAGACTGGATATGGCTGAACGAGAACTCAACAAATGAGAAGGCACTGATGGTGCGTGGTTTATCAGTGGTGTTTTTGATAACCACATCCCATACCTCGGCATCTTCACCTTTGGGAACAAAGAGGGTTTTGGTTGCGGTGATACCGCCGTATTCACACTTGAACTTGGAGTAAGACAGACCATGGCGGATTTCGTAGTTGGCTTCATCCAGGTTTTTGGCCACTGGCTGCCATGATATAGACCAGTAGTCGCCTGTTTCGTCGTCGCGCAGGTAGACATAGTGGCCAGGGCGGTCGAAGGTTGCGTTCGGGCGGAATTTGGTCACCCGATTGTACTCTGGTGAGTTATAGAAAGAGTACCCTCCCGCGTTGTGCGAGATAACGGTACAAAATTTTTCTGTTCCCAAGTAGTTGGTCCAAGGCGCGGGGACGTCAGGACGAGTGATCACATACTCTCTATTGTCGTTATCAAAAAAACCGTATTTCATGGTGTTTCAATCCTTTTATTGTAATCGTTGTCCTGCGCCTTACTCGCAGCGACGGTAATTGATGCCTACTTTGTCTAAATAAGCGAACTGGCCGGCTAGGCGGGCGGTGAAATCTGGCCAGCTGCGTTTTTCCGGGGCTGTCCAGCCGATCTCGGCGATGGCCAGCAAGCGTGGGTAGATCATGTACTCGAATCGACTCTGGCTATTGATCAGCTCGCACCAGAGGGCGCACTGGATGCCTCTGATACGTTGGTGGGCGGGATCTGAGGTCGGCAAATCGGCAAAGGGCTGGTATTGGTATACCTGCTCCAGGACAAGCTTGCCTGCCCAGTCGACCCCCGCCTCGTCGGCAGAGTCGCCTTGGGCCATATCGAGGTAAGTACTTTGGCCGGGTTGCATCACAACGTCATACCCCGCTTGGGCTGCGGAGAGTCCGGCTTGCTCGTTCAACCAGGAGAAAATAATGGTGTCCTTGCTGACCTTGTCGCCGTGGGTCGCTTCTTCCCAGCCCATCATGCGCTTGCCTTTGCTGTTGAGATGATGCTCGGCAAAGCGCAAGAGGTGGCCCTGAAGCTCCATGGGATCGGCATAGCCATGTTCGTCCATCAAAGCCCGGCAGGCAGGACTATCGGTCCAGACTCCTGTGGGTACTTCATCGGCTCCGATATGGACATAAGGCGCGGGGAAAAGCGCGCAGATTTCATCGAGCACCTTGGTGAGGAAGGTATAAGTTCCCTGTAATGCGGGTGACAAGATGTTGTCGTTGTACCCTTGAATACTGCGATAAACCGAACTGTCCTGTGGATCCACAAGCAACTCGGGCAGTGATTTTATCGCCGCTCGGCAATGTCCCGGGATATCAATCTCCGGGATCACCATGATCCCGCGATCCGCGGCATAGTCGATGATGTCGCGGATATCCTGCTTGGTGTAATAGCCGCCGTAACGGTGGCTGATGGAGGTAAATTGTGGTTGGATTGGCTCGTTGGGGCCGCGCCAGGCACCAATGCGTGTCAGCTCCGGGTAGGCATCTATCTCTACGCGCCAGCCTTCGTCATCGGTAAGGTGCCAGTGGAAAACGTTGAATTTGTACCGTGCCAGCTGGTTGAGCAAGAACTTGATCCGCGCCACTGGATGGAAGTGGCGGGCACAGTCCAGCATCATGCCGCGGTGGCCAAAGTGCGGTGCATCGCTGATCTCAACCATGGGTAGGCGGCGAGCCGTCTCTGCCCGGTGATTGGGCTGCGGGGGTAATAGCTGCAGCAAGGATGAGGTGGCATGGCAGAAGCCGGCCTTAGAGCTGGCCAGCAACCAGATATCATCTTGCTCCACCAGTAGTTGGTAGGCGCCCTCAGCCAACTGCTCCCGGTATTGGTAGTGAATATTGCCCTGCGGATGAACGTTTATCGGTTCGTTAAGTTGGTGCTTGAGCTCTACCTGCAACCAGCGGCAGCAACCTTCAGCCAGCGGGGTACCCAGTGAGATGGCCGAGAGGGGAGTGAGTGTAAACTCGCCTGCCAGGGGGGTGAGCTGTTGGGGCGCTGGGACAAGGCAGATTGCCGCCGCCGGTTCAAGCGGCGTACTGTGGCGGTCGCGATGAGGCTGCTGCAAGCCGAAGGCGGTGATCTCTACTGGCTGAGGGGTGATTAAAGGCGCGTGGCCCTCGTTGCTGCAAATGAATGCATCAATGATCCCATCATCCAGTAGCGTAAACGGCTTGGTCCCGATGGTGAACTCGGTGTAGAAGTGGCCATTGGGTTTTAGTTCTTCATGGTGGCTCGGGGTTAACGTGCAGTAACTTCCTACTTGTTCAAGCTTGCCGTGGGTCAAGCTGGTATGGTTGATCCAACGCCCCAGTGTGAAATGCAGTGACCACAGACATAGCGGCCGGTCTGATAAGTTGTGAAGCGTCAGCGCGAGCCGGGATTGATCCGGCTGCTGGTCGATGACGACAAAATCGAGACGAAAGCTCATAGCTACCTCACAAAGGGTAAAGGTTGTGGCAACCGCGGGCCATAGCCAGCGCACCATCCATCGCGTCACCCAATGGCGTGGCGACGCGCTGTTGTAAAGGCGGGATCAGCCAGGGCTTAATCCGCTCGGCAATACTACCCATCAAGCAGATTTTGTCGGCTCCACGATGGATTAGGGCTTTCATCCACATTTCTATGTCCGCTGCCGTCTGGTTGAGCAGCTCGATCCCCAGTGCATCACCCCGGTAGGCTGCTGCAAAAATAGCAGGAGAGAACTGGCCGTAATCACAGGGGCGGGCAGTTTTAGACCAGCTCACGATGGCATCAATATCCCGGTTGAAGTGGTCAAGGACATGTTCAGCCAATGCTGTCATGGGACGGATCCCATCATGGGCCAGCAGGGTTTGCTGGATGAGGCGAAGTCCCATGACGGCACCACCGCCCTGATCGGAGATCGGGAACTCGCGTCCGCCAACCACGTGCTGCTTGGCGTCTTTGATCAAGATCCCGCACGATCCCGTACCTGCGATCAAAATTGCCCCGTCGTTACCGCCCCAGGCACCAAGGCAAGCCCCGTAGGCATCGGTGTTTAGGGTGACAGCCCCAAACGGGTGTGGCTGGGCCATAAACTCATACCATGCCGAGCGCTGCTCGGCGCCCGCCAAGGCCAGGCCAACAGACATTGCCGGGTAGCAGTCCTCGGTAAGGCCCGCGGCGGCGGCTGCGGTCGCAATGGCATCGATGATCGATGCCATGGCAACATCAGCGCCCAGCAAGATATTGGCGCTGCCGGTTTTGGCTTCCCCCAGGCAGTGCCCGTTATGGTCGGTGATCCGGGCGCGGCAGGATGTGCCGCCCCCGTCGACCCCGACGTAATAGCGAATAGGATCAGTCATCGTGTCGCTCCTTGAATTGCAGCGTTACAGCCAATAAATACCATGCGGCATGGGGGATCCATTGCTCCCCCCAGCGCCAGTTCTGCAACATATCCTGATGGTGAGGGGGCGGGTTAAAGGCTATGTCATGCTCGTTGTCGACCCCAGAGGTAATACCGTTGCAGATACCGCCTCTCGCATTGAAAAAACCGAGCTCTGGCAGGTAGTCCGGATTATTGTGGCCGTGGCCATCAAGCATCGAGATATCAAATGGGTTCAGTCCCAGCTGCCAATCGAGCAAGCGTTGGCCATAGGCTTTGAGCTGGGGGCGCAGGGGCTGGCAGCTTGGTATACCCGCGGCAAGGAATGCCATACTGGCAAGCGAGGCCAAGCGGGCATTTTCTCCCTGCCACCAGTAGCCGGTTTCGTTCTGGTGGGGAATGAAAAATGTGGCTGCTTTCTGGCCGTTCAGAGGTTTGGTGTACTGGCGCGGGTAGCCAAACGGGTTGGCCACGCCATGGGTAATATCGAGTTCGAACGCGACAGCATTGGCGATAACCTGTCCCAGTCGTTGCCTGCGCTCTGAGTCGGGTTCGATGGCGAGGTACTGGAGCAGGCTGATCACCGGCAAGCCGGCTTCGGCTGCATGAAAGTAAGGCCGGCTGCCATCGTGGTTAGCAGACCAAAAATGTTGTTGCTGCTCGTCACAACATTGCCGCTTGGCCAGCCTGTCGGCCCAGTGACGGGCCTGGATTAAGAAGTCATCATCGCCGATGGCACGGAATAATTCTACGCCAGCCAGCAGCGCACAGTATTCATCGATAATGTTCTCGGTACCGTCATTGAGGTATTGGGTGTTGTGCTCGATCAGGTGCCAGTAGCCTTGTACGGCAGCCTTCAGATAGGCATCGCTGTTTATTGCCGGGTAGCCTATGTGTCGTGCCGAAGAACTACGCAAGACCCGGCTAGCCGCAGCCAAGGCGGCAATAGTTACGCCCCCGCCCTGACGGAAGCCCGCTTGGAAATCGTCAGACTTGTCGCCACTCTGGTGGGCGTAGCTGCAGATCTCACGCTGATCGGTTTGCTTGCTCCACTTGTCGAACACGGTGGTGTAGAAGAAGCCCTGCGGTGATTGCATATTCAGCAGGAAGTCAGCTCCATAGAGGGCTTCTTCCAGCAGCCGGACCCGGCTGAAAGCCGCGAAAGACTGTTCGTCGGCCAGCTTTTCGAATGCTGTCAGCATATTCCATACCACCATCGGAGTCTGTTGGGGATTGAAATAGTTGCTGAAAGAAAGGTGACTCAGGTACTTGCTGACGTCGCCGGATGCGTCGTACCAGCCACCGCGGACATCAACTCGGGTATCGGTGCCAAGTAGCGGTATAGCTTGATCCGCAAGGTCAAACTTACCGCCGCAGCGCTGGGATTTAAAATAGTGCAGGACATCGCTGAAAGTGCGCGTCATCAATAGCCCCTCGGCGATGGCAAATGGCTCCGACAGGATTTCACCAACACGCATCAGGTAGTCCCCGCACTTGCTGAGTGCGGAAAAGTCGATCGTGTAGGTGAGTCCTGTATGCCATTGATCGACCGGACCACAGGCCACAAGAGGCAGCTGCATAATTGGCTGGTGGCTGTTGGCGCACAGTAGCTCGGCATATTGAGTGTCAATGACCGAGGCCGTTTGGACGACTGCTTGCTTGTGGCCAAATTGCTCATAGCCTAAGTGATTGATTAACAGCTGCATGATCCCTCCGTTAATTCTCGTACAGGTAACAACGCACGAAATGGTTGTCGGAGAGCTGGGTAACTCCCGGCAGTTGCTGGCGGCACCTGTCAGTGGCGTGGGTACAGCGACCGGCAAATGGACAGCCCAGGCTCTCTGGTGTCCAGAGCGGGATCTCCCCTTTGTTCCCCTTGAGCTTCTCGTGGATCGACTTCTTCGGATCCGGCACCGCCGATACCAGCAGCTGGGTATATGGGTGCTGGGGATCGTGGATGATCTCCTCGGTGTCCCCCCATTCGACCATGTGGCCGACGTACATCACCGCCAGATCTTCAGCAATGTAGCGCGCAGTTGCGATATCGTGGGTGATGTAAAGCAGCGCCATCTCGCGCTCGAACTTCATCTCTTCCATCAGGTTGAGGACCCCGGCCCGGATCGACACATCAAGCATCGACGTGGGCTCGTCGGCCAGGACCACCTCGGCACCGACGGCAATGTTTCTGGCCAGGTTCACGCGCTGGCGCTGGCCGCCAGAAAGCTGGTGTGGGTACTTGGCCGCAGTTTCTTTCGGCGGGATCAGACCAACCTGTTCGAGCAAATCGTAGACCTTCTCTTCCAGCTCCTTCTTGTTGCCCTTGCTCACCTTGTTGTGGATCAGCAGCGGGCGGGCAACATGGTGGAAAATGGTATGGGTCGGGTTCAACGAGCCGAACGGGTCTTGCCATACCATCTGGATTCCCTGGCGGTATTGCATCAGATCGGCTTTTTTCTCAATGGTGGCAATATCGCGCCCGTAGTATTCAATCTTGCCGGCTGTCGGGGCATACATTTTGGCTATCATTTTGGCCGTGGTCGATTTGCCCGAGCCGGATTCGCCGACGACGGAGAGGCCGCGGCTTTTGTACATCTTGAATGACACGTCGTTGATAGCGCGCATCATGGATTTCTTCAGCGAGTTGCTGTTGACCGGGAAGTCCTTGACTAGGTTCTTCCCTTCAATAATTGGTTGTCCGGTTGGCTTGCTCATAATGCTTCCTATTACTTAATCCTTAACTGCTCTTGTGGAATAGGTGGCAGTTACTAAAACGGCCGTGTTCCAACTGGCGAAGCTGGGTTGCTTGGCTAAAGCAGGCGTCATGGGCTTTGCCGCAGCGGGCCTGGAACCGGCACCCGGTCGGTACTTCCAGCAAGTTGAGCGGGTTGCCCGGGATCCCTGTCAGGCGGGTTTTCGGTCCGGTCAGCGGTGGGAATGAACTGCCCAGCCCTTCGGTATAAGGATGGAACGGGGTTTCCAGAATTTGCTTCGACGGTGCGACTTCAACCAGCTCGCCGGAATACATGATGCCGATACGATCGGAGAACTCGACCATCAAAGACAGATCATGGGTAATGAACAGGATAGAGAAACCGAATTCTTCCTTCAGGGCGTAGATCTTTTGCAGGATCTCGCGCTGTACCACCACATCCAGGGCGGTTGTTGGTTCGTCCATGATGATCATCTTTGGATTGAGAGCCAGGGCAATGGCGATCACCAGACGCTGGCGCATACCGCCAGAGAACTGGTGCGGGTAGTCACGCAGCCGGCTAGGGTGGATATCAACGATTTCCAGCAGGCCTTCTGCACGGCGCACTGCCTGCTGGCGGGTCATGGCGGTATGGCGCATGATCACATCGCAGAACTGCTCCTCCAGTGTCAGCACCGGGTTGAGGGCGTTCATCGCACTTTGGAAGACCATCGAGATCTCGCTCCAGCGAAAGGCAGACATCTGCATGTCATTGAACTTCAGGATGTCACCGTGGCCGTCGAAGATAACCTCACCGCCGGTGATAAATGCAGGCGGCTTGTGCAGGCGCATCAGGGAAAAGGCCACGGTGGATTTACCACAGCCGGACTCACCAGCCAGCCCAAAGATTTCGCCTTTGCCGATATCGAAGCTGACGTTGTTTACCGCACGCACATCACCGGCATCGGTAATGTAGTCAACGCACAGGTTGCGGATAGAAATTTGTGGATTGGTCATTATTTCTCTCCCCCTTCAAGGGCTGGCTGAGGCTTGATAGTGGCCTGAGCGTGTTTCTGGTTTTCTTTAGCCATGTTCTTCCAGCGGCGCATGCCTTTGTGCGAGCGCAGCTGCGGGTTGGCGATTTCATCGACTGCAAAGTTAAGCATCGCCAGACCAACGGCAATGAATGTCAGGGCCAGACATGGAGCCAACAGTTCCCACCAGGCACCGACCAGCATCGAGGAGGAGGTCTGTACGTTGTAGAGCATGATGCCCCAGCTAATCGAGTTCGGGTTACCCAAGCCCAGGAAGGACAGGGTTGCTTCGGTCATAATGGCGAGCATGACCGAGCCGATGAAGCTGGCGCCGACAATGGAAATCAGGTTAGGCAAGATCTCGACAAAGATGATGCGCACAGGTGATTCGCCCAAGACCTCTGCCGCCTTGACGAATTCTTTCTCACGCAGGGACAGAGTCTGGGCCCTGACTACACGGGCACCCCATGCCCAGGAAGTCATCCCGATGACGATAGCGATAGTGAGAGGGCCCGCCTGACCAATGAAGGCGGCAATCACGAACAACAGCGGCAGCTGGGGGATCACCAGCATGATGTTCATAGCGGCTGACAGGATGTCGTCGACACGGCCACCAAAGTAACCGGCGGAGACACCGATAACCGTTGCCAAGAAGCACACCATGATCCCGGCACCGAAACCGACAGCCAGTGACGTACGGGCACCGTAAACCACTTGAGACCAGACATCCCGGCCCATGCGGGTGGTGCCTAGAACGTGGTCAGCATCCTTGGACATCCGTAAGGTACGCTTACTATCGGCCAAGTTGGTTGCTACCCAACCGTCAGGGTTATTCTGCGCAGCCTTCACGACAAAGGCCGGGTATTCATGCGGGTTACCGGTACGCTTATCAGGTGCGTGCTTGGTGATCATTGGGGCAAACAGCGCACCAAAAACGAAGGTCGCGATGATGATAAGGCCCAGCATAGCTTTGGCATTGCCAGAGAGTAGTTTAATTAGTCCTTTCATGATTATTTGCCTCCCTTACGTAGGCGAGGATCCAGAGCAACGATAAGAATGTCGGCCAAGAAGTTGAAGAACAGCATGAACATCGTCATGATCAGTAGCTGGCCCTGCAGCACTTGGTAGTCACGGGTGTTAATGGCATTGAGCAGTACAGTGCCAAGCCCCGGGTAGTTGAAAATCATCTCGATGATCAGTTGGCCACCGATGGCCATACCGATAGCCATGGACAGGGCGGTGACACTCGGCAGCATGGCATTTCGGGCGGCGTACTTGAAGACCACGCGGTTTTCGCTCAGGCCCTTGCCTTTTGCCATCGTGATGTAGTCTTCGTTGAGCAGGTTGATCATGTTGTTGCGCATGTTGATCAGGAAGCCACCGATCTGGATGATCGTGGCGCAGAACAGCGGCAATACGGCGTGGTAGCCCACATCCAGGTAGAAATCCAAGCTGGTCCAGTCAGGCGTTGTCCCTGGGGTGTAGGCATAGGTCGACGGGAACCACTTGGTGCCAATCGCGAAGGTGTAGAGTACCAGCATGGCCACGACCACAGGTGGCACGGCTTGCACCACCATCATGCCCGGAGAAATGAAGGCGTCGTACTTGCTGCCGCGCTTCCATGCCGCAAAGATGCCGAGGGTCGAACCGAGGCAGAATGCCAAGATAACCGCGGTCCCTGCCAGGAACAGTGACCAGCCAACGGCATTGCCCAAGACGTCGTTAACGGTTTGCGGGTAGGTCTGGATGGAAATCCCCAAATCCCACGACAGGATTCCTTTTAGGTAGATTAGGTATTGCTGGTAGATAGGGCCGTCGACAAAGCCCAGCAGCTCTTTCATCGCGGCAATACGTTCAGGGGTCACCTGCACGGCGGCATTGGCAAACATCATGGTGACCGGATCACCGGGCATGGCCCGGGGAATAATAAAATTGAGGGTTATTGCGAACAGGAGCGCAATAAAATAAAAGCTAAGTCTGCGTATAAAAAATCCCATAACTCACACCTTAAAATATCCAGCTTCTCTAACCAGATTTCAGACACACTCTTCCCTGACCACTGGCCATAGTTATTTCTAAGGGGGAAGGTTGAAGGGGCGGTGCGCAAGGTGCGCACCGCAAATTGCGAAAATTACGATTTAGGTTTTAGGTCAAGTACTTGCAGTAGACGCTCTTGGGTGTTGGTGATTGGCATTGGACGCCCTTTCGGGTTGTTCTCGTTCCACCAACCGGTAAAGCGTGAAGTGTTGTACTGCGAGGTGTAGGCACCAGACATGACTGGGATGGTTACCTGGTTCTCTGCAATGATCTTCTGGATAGCGTGAGCCATTTTCACCTGCTCATCGCGATCTGCCGTCTTGTAGAAACCAGCCAGTAAGCTATCTAGCTCCTTGCTCTGCCAGTAGTGCAGCGCGAAGCGAGGCATGCCTTCGTTGGCCTGGAAGCGAGAGTGGTAAGCACTATCCCAGTAGGTGTAAGGATCCGCACCGTGGAAGTAGTTGGTGTACGCCACATCATACGTCGCATCTAGCATCGCCTGGTTGTATACCGAGAAGTCCGGGGTGCTGGCCTTGGCCTTGATGCCCACTTCCTGAAGCATTTCAACGCTGAGCTGTACGGTATTGTTGAAGTCGGTCCAACCGTTAGGCGACTGGATAGTCAGCTCAATGTTCTTGCCGGTCGGGGTTTCAACATAGCCATCACCATTGGTGTCTTTGAAGCCTGCTTTCTTCAAAAGGGCCTTGGCGTTAGCAACGTTGTAGGTCATGTATGGCTTGTATTGCTCGTAGACCGCATTGTCGGACCATGAAGCAAATGCCTGGCCCAGGCCTGATGCGTAGTCATTCACCACACCGCCGCCGTAGAAGGCGATATCGATGATCGTTTCGCGGTCGATCGCCATTGAGAAGGCACGGCGGAAGTCAATGTTGTTGATGGCTTCGTGGTTGCCCTTGTTCGGCGTATTGTAGTTCAGCATGAATGCCTGAGTACCACCGGCAGGGTACCAGTACTTGTTGTTCGGGCTAGCGGCGGCGTAGGTGCTGTCTACATCCGGAATGAACGCGTATGTCCAGTCAAACTGGCCGCTCAGTACCTGGCCAAGGAATTGGTCGTTGCCACCCACCTGCGGCAGGCGCAGACAGTCCACGTCTAGGTTGGCGTTGTCCCAGTAGTTCGGGTTACGGCACTGGGTGTATAGCTGAGGGGTAAAGGTATCGATTTCTGTAAACGGACCGGTACCGACAGGGTTTTCATTGGTAAAGCGTGTAGGATCGTCCACCTTGCTCCAGATGTGCTCTGGAACCACTGCAACTTTGGAGATCAGGTAAGGAACATTCGAGTTCGCTTCATTTAAGCTGAAGGTCACTTTGTCGCCTTTCGCTTGGACACCTTTCAGGCGGGCATTGATACCAGTGCGGTCAAGCTCTGGGTGTTTTTTCAGTAGTTCGAAGGTGAAGGCAACATCTTTGGCGGTAAAGGTTTTGCCGTCAGACCATTTTACGCCATCACGGATTTCGAAGGTTACTTGCATCAGGTCATCAGACATGTAGTAGTCTTTTGCCAAACGCATGACCGGCTCGTTGCCCTTCAGCTCATTGAAAACAACCAATGGTTCGAAGATGAAGTCATAGGTGGTATCCAGCTGAGTCTGTAGGTAAGGGTTAAAGTTACGTACAAAGGTTGGGTAGAACTTAGGCACCATGGTTAGCTCGCTGCGCTCTGCAGCTGACGCCACTGGGGCGGTTAACATAGTTGAAGCGGCTGCGACAACGGCTAGCGCTAACTGGGTTTTCTTTATATTGGCAAGCATAGCTGTTCCTTACTCTTTGCTCTTAGTTTCACTTATGGAAAAAGCCCCGTATGCACGGGGAGGAAGAACCTACTTTGTTCAAGTTGAGTAACGCACCTGAACAAATGGCCTTGTAGGCTCTGTGTGCCTTAAGGAAACTCCGGATTAACAAAACGGTCAATCAGGCTGCCCGTCAAAAACGTTAAATTCACGCTTCCCTCCGTAAAAAACGTTAATAACGGACTGTGATCCAGCGCCCGCCCTCGACGGAGGTGTGCGGGAGGTCGCGTTTTTTATTTTTCTGTTTCATTAGTCAATAATCACCATGTCTAGTTAAGTTACTATAAAACAATAATTTACGTTCGGGTGGTTTCGGTGGGAATGTAACGGCGGAAAAAAATAGCTTAATTCCTTGCGGAAAATTTATGCGGAGACTTTGTTGTGATTACCTTCTCATAAACTGAAAGTTTTCATCGGAACAGCTGGGTTTGACGCATCATATGGCTAGAGTTGCGGAGTTTTTGGCCACTGTTTCGGTCCGTTGCCCGGCTGTTTTGGCACTTTTAAAGGGATAATTTGAGTCAAAAAAAAGCCTGCACTAGGCAGGCTTTTTCGAGGATAGTTCCGCGCTACTGATTGATAATGTGCTGTAGCTGCTCCTTCATTGCCAGCAGCTCGCTATGGGCCGAGGTGCTGCAAGGACTGCGTTCAAGGACAAAATCGATAGTACTGAGCACGGTACGCCAGCGGGGCGTTTTCGGCAGGGTTTCCAAATGCAGATATTTATCCAGCGTGCGGGTCTGCAGGGTGCTACGGTCGAGATAGACCCGCCATAGGCCACTTTCCTCTGCCAGTTCGAACTTGGTTTTTTGGGTCGACTCTTCCCAGTGCTTGAGGGTGGCTTTCATGATGTCGACCAGCAGCTCCCGCAGGGTATCGCTTTTGCTTTTACTGTTGCCCTCGAGCTTGTCTGCCAGGGAGCAGAACTCGTCACCTAGGTGGCGTAGCTTTTGCAAACTCTCCTTATTACGGTTGAAGGCGAATCCTGACAGCACTTCGACGGCATTTTCGAGCACCTCTATACGGTGGCTGCTGGTTTGGCCTTGGTTATCGAAGATAAACATCCTCTGTAGCCCCGACTCTTCGGGGAGGTTGATGACATCGGTATCGAGGGACTGGAGGCTATCGCCGATCCGGAACATCAAGCTGCCGTGGAAGTGGTGACTTTGGCTGATATCCTGGGGAAGGTGAGTCGCCAGGATATCTTCGATATGGTGACGCTCAACCTGCTCCGGCGAGCGGTTGAAGAGCTTGCCAGCCGCGGCATTGGCATAGCGTATCCGCCCTCCGCCCTGAACGCAGAGAATCGCCTCGTTGGAGGACTCCAGCAAGCCAAGTAGGCGGTTTTGGGTTTCCAGCAGGCTGTTTTCCACTTGCTCCCGGCGCTCGATTTCTTCGGCGAGGCGCTGGTTTTCCTTGAGCTGGCGCTCGGTTTGCCCGGCTTTGAGGTGGGCACCGATCCTTGCTGTCAGCTCCTCTTTGTTGAACGGCTTGGTGAGGTAATCATTGGCTCCGGACTCGAAGCCCCGGATCCTATCCTGTACCTGCCCGAGAGCCGACAGCATGATGATCGGGAGATCCAGCATATTGTAGCGCTGGCGTAATTGTTCGCACACTTCATACCCTGACATTTCCGGCATCATAATATCCAGCAACATCAGTGCCGGCTGGTGGCTCTCGACTAGTTTCAGCGCCTGCAGGCCGCTTTCCGCGGTGATCACCCGGTATCCCTCGAGTCGGAGGAAGTTGTGAAGCACCTGCAGGTTCACCGGTTCATCGTCAACAATGAGCAGCAGTTCGCCATCGGGGTTTTCCTCGATATGCTCCAGCTCGTAGGCCTGGGCTTCCACGGAGGGGATCTGGAAGTGGTTGCTGCGGTTGGATAGCTCGCTGCTGGCAATATCGGCATCGGAAGCGAGGTTGAGGGTAAAGCTGAAAGTGGTGCCGATCATCGGCTGGCTGCTGACATACAGCCGGCCTCCCATCAGCTCGATGAGCTGGCGGCTGATTGACAGGCCTAGGCCGGAGCCTTGGCGGTAGTTGGCCGACTGGGTGTTGGCCTGGATCAGTGGCTCGAAGATATATTCCAGCTGTTCGGCCGGGATCCCCTGGCCGGTATCGACCACCTGAATGCGCAGCTGGGACTCCAGGATGGTGGCGGAAAGAATGATTTTTCCTTCCGAGGTATACTTAATGGCGTTGCCGACCAAATTGTAGAGAACCTGCTCCAGTCGCTGCTCATCGCCCTGGACCAGTGGCAAGTCATTGGGGATCTGGTTGATGATACGTACCGGTTTGCTGCCAAGTAGGTGGCCGGAGAGCTCCAGCACTAACCTAGCGGCAGAGGCAACATCCACCGCTTGTTTCTGGATATCGAGATCGCCGTAACGCATCTTGTGGTAGTCGAGCAGATCATCTACCAGGTTGGTCAGTCGCTGGCCGCTGTTGATCATCACTTCAAGCTGGCGGCGTTGCGAATGCTGGACTGGGCCGTTGGCGCCGGCCAGCAGCGACTCGGCAATCCCAACCATGCCATGGAGCGGGGTACGCAGTTCATGGGATGTGGTCGCCAGGAATTCATCCTTGAGTTTATCGGCGGTCTGCAGCTCTTTGTTTTTCTGCTGGATGATCTGGATACTCTGCTCCAGCTCGTTGTTTTGCTCGCGGATCAGGGTCATTTTTTCCCTCACCGAGGACTGCATCCGGGCAAAGCTGATCGCCAGACGACCAATTTCATCACAGCGCTCGATGCCCTCGATCTTTTGGTCCATGTCACCGGCCGAGACTTGTTCCGCAGCCCAGGTGAGACGCAGCAGGGGGGCGGTGATGGAGTTCGACAGCCAGTGCGAGGCGATAATGACCAGCACAATGGCCGTCAGCATGGCAACAAAGAAGATCACCTCTAGCTGGCGGATACGGGCGAAGGCTTCTTCTTCTGGCAGCTCGACCACCAGCGCCCAGGGGCTATCCATAATGGTGAGCGGGGCAAAGGCACTGAGCACGGGAACACCGTTGAAGTTGGCGAAGCTGCCGACGCCGCTGTCTCCCTCAAGGGCACGGTTGATACTGCTACTGGAAAAAGAGGCAGGATCATTACTGGAGGTCGGCAGTCTGGAGCGGTGGTCTTGGCCTACCAGCAGAGTTTGGACCGAATAGGAGTTATTGCCGGTATCACTAAGGAAGTCGCGGATTGATTGGTTGCTCAGCTTGAAGAACACGTAGCTGTGCAAATAGCCTTGCTGGATGATTGGGGCGGCAAACCACGCGGCAAGATCCGCTTCGCCTTGTGATTGGCTAAAGTCGGTAAAGGTAACCGGTACTTGATCGGTTTCCCCTTCTGAACGTTCGGTTTTTTTCTGGATTGCTGAGAACGTTTGGCTTAGTGCCGGGTATGTCTGGGCTGATTGCGGAAGGTTAATGCCGAAGATGTCAGGGCTATTGGCGGCATAGACAATATTCCCGCTGATATCAACCAGTAGAATGTCACTGAAGCTTGAGCGCTTGAGGTACTCTTCGTAGGCCCAGTTGTAGCGTTTGTACATCAGCCGGTAGCGCTCGTGACCTATATAGTTGCCGGTATCCTGTTCGCCGGCTGACTTGTTGATCAAGGTTTCGGTGTAGTAGCGGCTCCTGCCGGTATTGCGGAGCACCTCGGAGATATCGCCGAGCTGGTGGTAAGCACCGACCAGGCCATAAAAACGCCCTCCGCTGGCATTGGCCAGTTCGGAGCGGGCAAAACTTTGTACCTCTGATTCCCGGCTGGCAAAGAAGTTGTTGAGTTGTTTCTTCTTGTTGTCGAGCAGGGAGGCAAGGTGATTCGTGCTCTGCTCAGACAGATCCTTGGTATGTGAGTTCAGGAAGAAGAGGGCCGACAGTATTAACGGGGTAATACTCAAAACTAAAAAAGCCAGCATTAAGGTGTGCTGGAGACGCTTTAAACGGGTAGTCTGCTGCATGCCAGTGCCTGAAATTACCTGTGAGACAAGCTGTGAACAAGGCTCATCTATAGCCTTGATTTATAATGAAATGATTGCTGGTGGTGACCGGTAAATTGACGGAGTCAACGGTTACTGGTACGGAATATTCACCATAACGTTCAGTTATACTGTGTTTTTTCGCTGAAGCAAGAAAGTGGATGCGGAAGCGTGTGCCGACACACAGATTTGGCGCTGGTGAGGTTGTGAATGACAAGGTTATTGCCCATATTTCGCCGTTTTGTCTTGGAATGTGGGCAAAGGCCGGGGAGGCCGGCCTTGTGGTTGTTTGGTTAGCCGTTATTTTTTCGCGGCGTAAATGCTGAACTTGTTGTTCTTGGCGATGGTTTCGCAGCTGCCGAGGCTATCCTCAATCAGTGGTGGATAGCGCAGAAAACTATTGGCTACGATGATCAACTGTCCTTCGCTGCGCAGGTATTGCGGTGCTTGAGCGATAAAATCTTCGGTCGCCGCATAGAAGGTTTTCAGCCCGGCATGGAACGGAGGGTTGCTGATCAGGTAATCGTACGGGCCTTGCAGCGCGGCATAGACGTCGGTTGCCGTAAAGGTCCCCTCAAGTTGGTTGACCCGGAATGTCTCTTCGGCTGAGGCAATCGCCAAGGCACTGATATCACAAAGCTCCAGCTCGATAGACGGGTTGTTGGTCTTCATCACGGCACCAATCACACCGGCACCGCAACCGAAGTCCAGTACGCGGCCTGTCAGGGCGGGCAGGGTATCAAGCAACAGCTTGGAGCCTTGGTCGAATTCACCGTGACTAAATACGCCCGGCAGTGAGCGGATAGTCAGCTCGGCACCCGCGATATTCAGCGGGTAGCTGCGGAACCAGTCGTTGATGTCGAAGGCCGGTGCCGGCTTGTCACAGCGTCCCCAGAAGAAGCTGCAGCGTCGGGCCGAGTCGTACTTGGTCAGCTTGCCGTAAGGGGCAAACATTTTTTCTGCGCTGCGGACACCGCTGCGGTTTTCGCCGACCACGCAGATTTCGGTTTCCGGGCCAAACTTAGCCAGTAACATGGCCAGCAGATATTCCGCCTCGGCTTTGGCTTTCGGCCAATACAGCAAGATCATATCGATATCGGCTTCTTCGCTGAATTCGGCACCAAACACGGTGTGAACGCTGTCGTGGGAAGACATGCGGCGGGCATAGCCAAAGTTGGTGGTAAAGATCGTTACCGACGAGGCGGTCTGCGAGAGCTCAGTTGGAAAGGTGTCATCAAGTTCGCCGGCCACTAGGACCTTGCGGTTTTCAAAAAATTCCAGCTGGCGGGCGGCAACCTGGCTAGCAGCACTGTATGACATAACGACCTCAAGAATGGATGAAAGCTGTATTGGGGCGCGAATTGTTCCACAAATTCGTCGATAAGAAAAGTCGGGCCGGGGAAGGGCCCCCGGCCAATCTCATCAGTGATGGTCCTGGTGTTGCAGGAAGTCCTGGAATTCGGTTTCGTAGAGCTTGAACAGTACCAGGGTGACGGCGAAGATGATGGGGCCGTAGAGCAGGCCAATCAGGCCAAAGACATGCAGACCACCGATAATGGAGAAGAAGATCAGTAGCGTACTCATGCCAGAGCTGCCCTGCATCAGCAGCGGTCGCAGGAAGTTGTCTATCGAGCCGACGACAATGGCGCCCCAGCCAACCAGGAACAGGGCCCATTCCCATTTACCAATCAGCAGTAGGTAGATACTGGCCGGTAGCCAGATCAGCGCGGTGCCGACCACGGGGATCAGCGAGGCAAAGGCCATCATCGAGCCCCAGAACAGCCCCTGAAAGCCAGCCAGCCACATGGCAAAACCACCGGCAAAGCCTTGGGCGAGAGCGGTAAGGAATGAGCCTAGGACAGCAGACTTGGCGACCTGCTCGACTTCATTGAGTACCGCATCTTCCTGGCTGCGCGAGAGCGGCAGTACATGCCTGATGGTTTGGACGATCTTGTCGTGGTCGCGGAGCAGGAAGAACAACACGAACAGCATTAGCATGAAATTGATCAGGAAGTTGGTGGCATCACCCAATAACCGGGCACTGACGTTGAGCAGCTGGGCGCCGAACTTTGACGATGCCGTCGCCACTTTCTGGATCACCGCTTGGGTATCGAGTGGCTCGAACGGGGAGTATTTCTCGATAAGGGCCAGAAGCTTGACTACGGATGGGTGGGCCAATACTTCCTGAACACCGCCGGAGGTTAGCCAGGTATAGCTCTCTTTGGAAAAGGTCGTCCCCTGGTGGATGATCGAGCTGAAGACCACCAGCATCGGGATCACGATGATGAAGGTCAGTAAGGTACAAGACAGTACCGATGACAGGTTGGGCGAGCGAGGCATCAACCTGTCCAGCTTGACATGCAGCGGGTAGTAGAGCAGCGATATGATGAAGGCCATCACGATAGGGCCGATGTAGGGCTCAATCAAGGTGTAGCTGGCGTAGGCCGCCAGCGCCAAAGCGGCAATAAGCATCCAGTGGCGTGATTCAACTTTGAATGGTTTGGGCACGATGCATCCCTTCTCGATAGTATTGATGAGGCGATAGTTGCAGTTTGGTATTATGATTGCACCACATTGCTTGCGAGGCAATCGATAATATCTGCCTGATTTTCCAAGAGAGGAGGTACGAAGATGGGGTGCTGTGATTGTGGTTGCGAGACCAAAAAAAAGCGGCGGGTCCCGATGGCGGCCTGGGTGCTGCTGTCACTGGTGCTGTTGGCGGTTTGGTTCTGGCAGTAACCTAGACGGGTAGGCAAGAAAGCAACAAGCCGCTCACAGAGCGGCTTGTGTCTTTATGGTGGCCCGTTTGACTCGAACGCGGATTACGCAGTCGCTTCTTCGGCCAGGGTCTTGAAGGCGTACTCTGCCGCTGCCAGTGTTGCTTCAATTTCCTTGTCGCTATGGGCAAGGGAGGTAAAGCAGGCTTCAAAGGCTGAAGGGGCCAGGTAGACACCTTTTTCCAGCATCAGGTTGAAGAAACGTTTGAAACGTTCAATGTCGCACTTGGCCACGTCGTCGTAGCAGGTAACAGTGTCCTGATCGGTAAAGAAGAAACCGAACATGGCGCCAACCTGGTTGGTTTTCAGTGGGATACCATACTTGTCAGCCAAAGCCTGGAAGCCATCAGCAAGACGCTGGGTTGTGTTGGCAAGTTGTTGCTCGTGACCTTCTTTGGTCAGTACGCTCAGGCAAGCGTGGCCAGCGGCCATGGCAACAGGGTTGCCCGACAACGTACCGGCCTGGTAAACCGGGCCGGTTGGGGCAACATATTCCATCACTTCGCGGCGGCCGCCGAAAGCACCAACAGGCATACCACCGCCGATAACCTTACCCAGCGTGGTCAGATCCGGTTTGATGTTGTAGTAACCCTGTGCGCCACCATGAGATACACGGAAGCCGGTCATGACTTCATCGAGGATCAGCAGCGCGCCAAACTCATCACAGATCTCACGCAGGCCTTCCAAGAAGCCCGGTACCGGCGGAATACAGTTCATGTTGCCCGCTACTGGTTCGACGATAATACAAGCGATCTGCTCAGGGTGTTCGGCAAAGGCTTCGCGAACTGAGTCTAGGTTGTTGAAAGTGCAAGTTAGGGTGTGCTTGGCAAAATCAGCCGGTACACCCGGAGAGCTTGGTTGGCCCAGGGTCAGGGCACCAGAGCCTGCTTTGACCAATAGGCAATCGGCGTGGCCGTGGTAGCAGCCTTCAAACTTAATGATCTTATCGCGGTTTGTAAAACCACGGGCCAGGCGGATCGCACTCATGGTTGCTTCGGTGCCCGAGCTTACCATGCGGACCATTTCCATTGACGGTACCAGTTGGGACACCATTTCAGCCATGGTGATCTCCATCTCGGTCGGCGCACCGAAACTCAGGCCCTGCTGAGCCGCGTTGATCACCGCATCGCGAATCGCGACATGGTTGTGACCAAGGATCATCGGACCCCACGAGCCAACATAGTCAATATAGGCTTTGCCATCGGCATCAAAGATATAGGCGCCATCTGCGCGCTCGATAAATAGCGGGCTGCCGCCAACGCCGGCAAAGGCACGGACTGGTGAGTTAACGCCACCAGGGATCGTCTGTTGCGCTTTGGCAAATAAATCAGCTGACTTGCTCATTGTGATGTCCTGTTATTGAAGATTGTCCGATTTGAACTGCCGGCATTGTACCTAGGCTATGTGGGGCTTTCAATTGCTGGTGAGGGAACTCTGCGCTAGCGCAAAACGAGAAGGCACTAAAGTGCTATGCATCACTGAAAAGCTAGTTTTCAACATTGAATATGTAAAAAAAACAGTCGCTCAGCTATGCTTTCTCAAGGTGTACAGGCCCCATTAGGTTGGGAACAGCGCCCCTTTCTTTTATTTCCCGGCTCCGGGATGACTTCACGATTACGGCAACTTTGATGACAAATAATAACCAAGGCACCCCTGCGCCTGAGAGATTGCAGCCGAGCGGGCTGGTCCGGCGCTTCCTATCGCGCGACAAAACCCCAGTTTCCGTCCTTTTCCTCTCCGCGCTGGTGGGGCTGGGCGCTGGCTTGTTATCAACCTTGTTTGAAATTGCGGTGCATTGGGTGTCGGAGCAGCGCACGGAGTGGCTGCGCCATGAAATCAGCAATGTGTTGCCATTGTGGCTATCGGCCTTTTTGATCAGTGCACTGTTGGCCCTGGTTGGCTATTACCCGGTCCACCGTTTTGCCCCTGAAGCCGCGGGCTCTGGGATCCCGGAAATTGAAGGGGCGATGGATGATATCCGCCCGGTTCGCTGGTGGCGGGTACTGCCGGTAAAATTCATCGGTGGTCTGGGGGCGCTAGGTTCGGGAATGGTGCTGGGCCGAGAGGGGCCGTCGGTACAGATGGGCGGCAATATCGGCCGGATGGTGTCGGATCTCTTCCGGCTCAAGGACAAAGAAGGTCGCCATGCTTTGCTTGCTTCTGGTGCGGCGGGAGGGCTGGCTGCAGCTTTCAATGCCCCGCTGGCGGCTATTATGTTTGTGGTCGAGGAAATGCGGCCGCAGTTTCGTTACAGCCTTATCTCGATTAAGTGCGTAATGATCTCGGCCATTGTCGCCAATATTGTTTTTCGCAGCATTTCCGGCCAGCAGGCGGTGATCACCATGCCGCAATACGATGCGCCGTTACTGCGCTCGCTGTGGCTGTTCCTGTTGCTCGGGATGGCCTTCGGAATATTCGGGGTGATCTTCAATCAGCTGATCACCCGTAGCCAAGACATGTTTGCCCGTATCCACCGCAACAACCGCCGGCGCTACTTGCTGACGGGCACCCTGCTGGGGGGGAGCTTCGGTCTTATCCTGCTGTATCTGCCAGAGTTGACCGGCGGGGGGATCAGCCTGATCCCGAGTGCGACCAACGGCGAGTATGGCATCAGTGTGCTGTTGATCCTGTTCTTGGCCCGAGTGGCGACGACCCTGCTGTGCTTCGGATCGGGGGCGCCGGGGGGGATTTTTGCCCCGATGCTGGCGCTGGGTACCCTATTCGGTACCTTCTTCGGCACCCTGGCCCAGCAGCTGTTTCCTGAGCTGGGTCTGGAGCCGGGGATGTTTGCCATTGCCGGTATGGGGGCGCTGTTTGCGGCCACGGTGCGAGCCCCAATCACCGGTATCCTGTTGGTGATTGAGATGACCAACAACTACGATTTGATCTTGCCGCTGATCATTACCACGCTGGGGGCAACCATGCTGGCCCAGGTACTGGGCGGCCAGCCAATTTACTCCCAGCTCTTGCATCGCACCATAGAAAAGGAAAAAATGGCTCAACGGGAGCAGTCTTCGGTGGTCAATACTTGAACGAGATAGTCAGGTATTAGATAATCACCGGTATGACCGATAGTATTTGAGAGGTTTTTAATGAGCGATGCCAATCTGCCGCTGAATTTTTCCGATGTTGCAGCGAACAAAGTGAAAGCGCTTATTGCCGAGGAAGAGAACCCGGAGCTTAAGCTGCGTGTTTACATTACCGGCGGTGGTTGCAGTGGTTTCCAGTACGGCTTTACCTTTGACGAGAAAGTCAACGAAGGCGATACCACAATTGAAAAGAGCGGAGTCACACTGGTTGTTGACCCGATGAGTCTGCAGTACCTGATTGGTGGTACGGTTGACTATACCGAAGGGCTGGAAGGTTCTCGCTTCTTCGTTGATAACCCGAACGCGACGACCACTTGTGGTTGCGGTGCATCGTTCAGCGTCTAATTGAGCCATCGGCAGCCCAAGGAGGTTGTTTTTGGCAGGCAAATAAAAAGCCGCTCCAATGGGGGCGGCTTTTTTATTCTGTTTGTCTGTTAGGTTCGGTCGCCAAGCAGTGGGCTGTTGTCGGCGATAAACTGGCTGAAGTGGTTCAGCTGGGCCATCCGCTCCTTCGCATATTGCTGGAACTGGGCCTTCTCTTTGCCGCTCAGCGAGCGGGCCTGAGGCAGCTTGACCGTTCTCGGGTTCTTGTGGACGCCGTTGACCAGGAACTCATAGTGCAGGTGCGGGCCGGTTACACGCCCGGTACCGCCCAGAGTACCAATGGTTTGCCCCTGCTTGACCCGCTGGCCGGTTTTGACGCTGCGCTTGGTCAGGTGGAGGTACTTGGTTATGTAAGTCGAACTATGGCGAATGAACACATAGTTACCGTTGAACTTGTTGTAGCTCGACTGCATGACCACACCGTCACCGGCAGCCCAAATCGGTGTACCGACCGGGGCGACGTAATCGGTACCGCGGTGGGGGCGGACCTGGCCGGTCACCGGGTGCAAGCGACGCGGGTTGAAGTTCGAGCTGACGTAACGGAAGTTGATTGGCGAGCGCAGGAAGGCTTTGCGCATCGCCTGGCCTTTTTCGTCATAGTACTTACCGTCCTCGCTGCGGATCGCGGTGAAGGTCTGGCCCAAATTGCTGAAGGTTGCCGCGAGAATATTGCCACGGCCGATAGGTTCGCCTTCGACCAAGCGCTCTTCGAACAGGACAGAGAAACTGTCACCGGCGCGGATATCCAAAGCAAAATCGATATCCCAACCAAAGATCCCCGCAATTTCCATGATCTGGTTGGCGGTGAGCCCGGCTTTGTCGGCGGCATTCCAGAAGCTCGAGGTGATCACGGCTTGGGCAAAATTGAGCTGGAGATCGACGTCCTTGCTTTCTTTGTTGGAATAGAAGGTGTCGGCGGTGCGGGTGACCACCAGGCTGTCGGTTGCATTTTGCGGCTGGATCAGCTGGATCAGCTGGTTGTCCTCGTCAAAGCCGAAGCGTAACTTGTCGCCTGGACGCAGGTTGGTGAGAGATTGGGTGCCTTCATCAGCATTGACTAAACGGTAGAGTGTAGCCGGCGATAAGCCGACCTTGTCGAAGACTACCGCGAGGCTCTCGCCGGATTGTACCTCGTGCTCTTTCCACTTGAGTACCGGGATCGCCGGTTTTTCGTCAGCTGCCATTGGGCGCAATTGCGCACTATCGAGGGAAAGTTTCAGCGGATAGAGCTTACCAATTTCAAATTTTCGCTCAGGGTGCCCGCTGTTTTCCGAACTCGGCCATAATAGTAACACCACGAGCAGCGAGCTGATCACGGTGATGAGGGTCTGGTGCATCCTTGGCAACCGGCGGAGTATCGGTACTTGCATGTGGTGTTTTTTTGCGATTTCATAAAAAATAAGACAACCCTTAGTCTAACTGGTTTCAAAAAACATCGCTATTCAAGTAAGATTGAGGATTATTACTTTTTTGCCAATTCTGTGGGAGCGAACAAGAATGGCCAGCATTGAACAAGCTTTAGCTGAAATTAAGCGTGGTGTGGATGAGCTGATTCCGGAAGAGGAGCTGATTGCCAAGCTGAAAGAGAACCGTCCTCTGCGAATCAAACTGGGTGCCGATCCAACTGCACCGGATATTCACCTGGGTCACACCGTGATCCTGAACAAACTGCGTACGTTCCAGGAGCTAGGCCATGACGTCACGTTCCTGATCGGTGACTTCACCGGTATGGTGGGTGACCCAACAGGAAAAAATACTACCCGTCCACCGCTAACACGCGAAGACGTGCTGCGTAATGCAGAAACCTACAAAGAGCAGGTTTTCAAGATCCTCGACCCTGCCAAGACCAAGATTGAGTTCAACTCGAGCTGGCTGTCAGAGCTGGGCGCAGAAGGCATGATCCGCCTGGCTGCCAACCAGACTGTTGCCCGTATGCTTGAGCGTGACGATTTCAAAAAGCGTTACAACGAAGGTCGTCCAATTGCGATTCACGAATTCATGTACCCGCTGCTTCAGGGCTATGACTCTGTCGCAATGGAGACAGATGTTGAGCTCGGTGGTACCGACCAGAAGTTCAACCTACTGATGGGCCGTGAGTTGCAGAAAGCCAATGGCCAGAAGCCACAGGTGGTTCTGACTATGCCATTGCTTGTTGGCCTGGATGGTGTGAAGAAGATGTCGAAGTCTGCCAACAACTACATTGGTGTGACTGACGTACCAAGCGAGATGTTCGGTAAAATCATGTCTATCTCTGATGATCTGATGTGGAACTACTTCGAATGTCTGTCTTTCCGTCCGCTAGAAGAGATTGACCAGTTCAAGGATGATATTGCTGGTGGTCGTAACCCTCGTGATGTGAAAATCTTGCTGGCGAAAGAAATCATTGCCCGCTTCCACAGCGAAGCTGATGCCGATGCAGCCGAGCAGGAATTCATCAACCGCTTCCAGAAAGGTGCGATGCCAGATGAAATGCCTGAATTCGAATTCGAAGCCGGTATTGCGATTGGTAACCTGCTCAAAGAGGCTGGCTTGGTTAACTCAACCTCTGATGCGATGCGTATGATCCGCCAGGGCGCGGCGAAAATCGATGGTAACAAAATCGAAGATACCAAGCTGATCCCAGCAGCCGGTACAGCGGTTTACCAGGTTGGCAAGCGCAAGTTTGCCCGTGTGACTCTGAAGTAATCCTACTCCTGTTGTCATTGATTAAAAGGCGCCTTGGGCGCCTTTTTTGATCCTACTGCCAATAGCCAATAGCCAATAGCCAATAGCCAATAGCCAATAGCCAATAGCCAATAGCCTATTCGCTATAGTCATTGCGTCGGTCGTTATCCTGGCTCAGGTATTCGATAAATTCCCACTCGATGCCGTTGGGATCCCAGAAATAAATCCGTTTACGCCAAGGGTGTGATGTCTCCATCTCATTTTCCTGATAGCCGGCTGCCAGCAGGCGGGCGCGGACCCCCTCCACATCGTCACTCACTAAGCCGATATGGTTGATACCGCTGTCCACATATGGGGTGCGGTCGACAGCTTCCCGCTCGACGACTTCCTGCAGGGCAAGATAGCTTTGTGCTGTTCCGACATGGCACCAGCGGTAGCCATCTCCTTGGCCGCAATGGCGGACGGCAAAGGTGGGCAGGGCGGTTTGGATGAACTTGATAGTATGGTCGATATTGGCGACGGTAAGGTTGGCGTGTTCTACGTAGGGGGTCATAGGCACCTCTTTATTTATTAAATAATCTTTTTTGTTTATTAAAGTGTAGGTGGTGCAATGATTAAGTAAAGTTTTTTATTTATTTACCTGGTGTGTATTTATTTACCTGGTGTAAGCGACAAAAAAACCGCCAGAGAGGCGGTTATTGTGAAATGGCACCAGCGATGACACTGAAAGCTTGAGACCTATCAGTGTCTCAGGGCGAAGGTTGGCAGGGAAAGGTGCCAGCGTATCGCCGCGAGGCGGATAGTTAGGGTCGTGATGATCCCGGCCAGAGTTGCGATCGAGGTATCAACATTGGCTGACAGGGCCATGGTGTGGACAATACCGCCGAGGATACAGGCGGTGGCATACACTTCGGTGCGCAGTACCATCGGGATTTCCCGTGCCAAGACATCACGGATCACCCCACCGCCACAACCGGTCATCACACCCATAATGACGGCTACCATAGGCGTGGCACCGAAACGTAACGCCTTCTCAACACCAATCGCCACGAAAACCGCAAGGCCGATGGCATCGGATACAGGCAATATCCACCAAGGCATCTGACGTGGCCGGCGGATCGCCAGCATGCTGACCAAACAGGTAATGAAAATCACCCACAGGTAATTGGTATCGGTGATCCAGAAAACCGGCGTGGCACCAAGGGCCATATCGCGGATAGTTCCCCCGCCGATTGCGGTGACGCTGGCCAGCACCACCACCCCGAACGGATCCATCCGGAGCCTGCCTGCCAGTAATACGCCCGAGGCGGCAAACACGGCCGTCCCGAACATATCGAGAATATAAATGAGCATCATGAAACCTGCTGAGTCAGAGAATATAGGGAGATCGCGCAGATTGTACGACGAATAAACCGGCTGACAACTCGCTGCAATCGCTTTGTGAGATGACTCACAGTGATTGTTGATGGCGTGTTACAACGCAGACTGACGTACCTGATCAAGGTACTGGCAGATCTCCTCGGCAGCCAGAATAGTGCGTGGTGTCGGCCGGTTTAACCAGTCTGAGGTTACAGTAAAAAGGTGCTTCCTTTCCACTGCGGGTAACTGCTGGCGCCAATTATCCCACACCGAAGGATCGGCTGCGGCATGTGAGGTACCAAAGATAACTTCAGGCTGGCGGATTATCACCTGCTCTTGCGAAATTTGCGGGTAGGCCGCGCGGCTGTCGGCAAAGATGTTTACCCCGCCGCACACAGCAAAGACTTGGCTGGGCCAATTGCTGCCAGCCACCGTGATCATCGGGCTGCTGCTGAGCTGATAGAAGTAGCTGACAGGCTGCTTGTCCTGATGGGTGCGGCGCAGGACATCCAGCCGCTGGCGAAAATCACTAGCGCTGCGCTGGGCCTGGATTGGCGAGTCGGCAAACTGGCCAAGTAGTTCCAGGGTGCTGGCGATATCTTCCAGTGAACCGGGATTGGAGTAGAACACCTTGAAGCCCAGCTGCTCCAACCGGGTCATTTCGCGGCTGGGGTTGCCTCCTTTCCAGGCCAAGATCAGATCCGGCTGCAGGGCGACGATACGCTCCATTTTTATGCCGCGGTAGTTGGCGACCCGCTCGAGGGTCTTAGCCGCTTCCGGGTAGTCACTGTAGTCACTGGCGGCGATCAGCTTGTCACCGAGCCCTGCGGCATAGGCCATCTCGGTCGTATGTGGCGAGAGGCTGATGATCGTTTTTACGGGTTCGGCAGCGACAGAGAAAACGGGGAGTAGCAGTAGGCATAAAGCGGCGACACGCACTTACACGGCTCCTTGTAGCATGATTAACAGCAAGCTTTGGGCAATCACCCATGTCCATAGACGCTGGTTGGCGAGGCGATCGATTTGGCTCAGGTGAAAGGCGGCCGGGGCGATCCGGCCACCAAGTTTTGGCCGTTCCATTTTGGTTTGGTCATAAATCGCCGGGCCGCCCAGCGACAGCGACAGTTTGTGCCCGGCAGCGGCTAGCAGCCATCCTGGCCCTGGAAGGAGCCAGTTTTCCCCCTGTTGCTTGAGACCCCGCAGTGCCACTTTTCCGTTTTTGCCAAGTGTCAGCAGCAGGGCAAACAGGCGCAGCGGTACGATATCGAGGATGGCCAGTACCGTGGTTGCGGGCTGGCCGAAGTGGCGGAATTGTTGTCTGCTCGGTGACCAGCAGCGGCTGAGCTCGACGGCCAGGCGATACAAGATGGCACCGATCCCGCCAGCAAGGGCGTACCAGAACAAGACGCCGGCAGCTAACCGGCCGTAGCCGACCAGCAGGGTTTCGGCACCGGCCTTGCCCAGCCCCAGCAAAGAGAGGCTGTCGGTATGGCGGTTGAGTTTGCTGGCGAGCAGTGTTCGGCACTGCAATTTATCTTCCCGGCTGTAGGCGCGGACAAACTGCTGGCTAAACTTGTGCATGTTGCGCCAGTCAAGGGCGAACCACAGCAGCAGAAGGTGGAAAGCGGTATCGATCCACACCAGCTGGTACAGGCAGATCAGAACAACCAATACGGTTAGCCATAGCAGTGACCAAGAAAGCAACCCTGATAGACGTCTTTGCTGCGGGGCGTCGCTGGGTTTGTTGACCCGACCGGCGAGAGCCAGGGCAAGCTGGCGCCAGATTTGCAGAGGATGTAACTGGGCGGGGATAGGCAACAGCCATTGCACAGCCAGAGCACCCCACAAGGCAAGCAGAGTGCTGTTTTCGACGATGAGTGCAATGGCGTCGGTCATCGTTACTGGTTGAGTAGCTCAACCATCTTGGCGACCATTACTGAAGAGCTCTGGGCCGCAACCGGCAGGAATTCTTCAAAGCTCATTGGCGACTCTTTGTCTGCCACATCCGAGATCGCACGGACAACAACGAAAGGTACCTGGAACTGGTGACAGGCCTGGGCAATCGCCGCTGCTTCCATTTCAACGGCAATGACCGACGGGAAGTTGTCACGGATGAAGGCTTGTTTTTCAGCCGAGCACACGAAGGCGTCGCCAGTACAAATCAGACCGCGTACCGCGTGGGTTTCAGCCATGGTCGCCAGCGCCTGTTCGGCCGTGTTCATCAGCTTGGCATCAGAAGTAAATGCTGCTGGCTGCTGGGCCATCTGGCCGATCTCGTAACCGAAGGCTGTAACATCGGCATCGTGGTAACGGACCTCGGTCGAGATCACCACATCACCCACATTCAGGCTGCTGTCGAAGCCACCGGCCGACCCCGTATTGAGCACGACATCCGGCTGGAAGATTTCAAGCAGAACCGCAGTGCCCACAGCTGCAGCCACTTTGCCGATGCCAGACTGCAGCAATACCACGTCGGCGCCGTTGAGTGTACCGGTGTAGAACGTACAGCCCGCTTTGTTGTACGTTTCGCGGTTCGTCAGTTGATCTTTAAGGATGGCAACTTCTTGCTCCATCGCGCCGATAATGCCGATTTTCATCAATACAGTCTCTTGTTAGGTAACAAGCCCCCAGTGAGGGGGCGTTGGGAATGGCTCGATTGTAACATGCGGGAGCAGGACAATGCCAAGCTGCCGAGTGGTTAGTTACACATTGAGGTAGTCGAGGATACCCTCTGCGGCTCGGCGGCCCTCGTCGATGGCGGTCACCACCAGATCTGAGCCGCGGACAGCATCGCCGCCGGCAAAGATTTTCGCGTTGGAGGTCTGGAATGCAAAGCGGCCGCTTTCAGGCGCCTGGATGCGCCCCCATTGGTCCAGCTCGACCCCGAATTCGGCCAGCCAAGGCATGGCATGGGGTTGGAAGCCGAAGGCCATGATCACCGCGTCGGCAGGCAAAACATGATCGCTGCCCGGCACGGGCTCGGGGCGACGGCGGCCAGCCTCATCGGGCTTGCCGAGTGCGGTCCTGACCATCTTCACCCCGCAGATCTGGCCGTTGCCATCGACTTCCAAGCCGGTAGGCTGGAGGTTGAACTGAAACATCACACCTTCCTCGCGGGCATTTTTCACTTCGCGTTTTGAGCCGGGCATATTGGCTTCGTCGCGGCGGTAGGCACAGATCACGTTGCTGGCCCCCTGGCGCACCGAGGTTCGGACACAATCCATTGCGGTATCACCGCCGCCGAGCACTACCACATTCTTGTCGGCCATATCGATAAATGGTTGTTCGCCTTTGAGCCCCATGACCCGGTAGGTGTTGGAAACGAGGAAAGGCAGGGCATCGAATACCCCGGGGGCGTCTTCGTTCGCCAAGCCGGCCCGCATGTTCTTGTAGGTCCCGACGCCGAGGAAGACGGCATCAAACTCAGCTACCAGCTCGGCCAGTTGGATATCCTTACCTACTTCGGTATTGAGGCGGAACTCGACGCCCATATCGTTGAAGATCCGGCGGCGGTTGATCATTACCTCCTTTTCCAGCTTGAACGACGGGATACCGAACGTCAGCAGGCCGCCGATCTCCGGGTAGCGGTCAAACACCACAGGTTTGACCCCATTGCGTACCAAGATATCGGCACAGGATAGGCCGGCCGGTCCGGCGCCGATGATGGCCACCTTCTTGTCAGTCCATTCGACATGGGACATGTCCGGTTTCCAGCCCATCTCAAATGCTTTGTCGGTAATGTATTTCTCGACATTGCCGATGGTGACGGCACCGAAGTCATCGTTGAGGGTGCAGGCCCCTTCGCACAGGCGGTCCTGCGGGCAGACCCGGCCGCAGACTTCGGGCAGGGTGTTGGTTTGGTGCGAGAGCTCAACCGCTTCTATGATCCGTCCCTCGTTGGCGAGCTTGAGCCATTGGGGGATATAGTTGTGGACCGGGCACTTCCATTCGCAATACGGGTTGCCACAATCGAGGCAGCGATCGGCCTGGGCGCTGGCCTGTTGGTGGGTAAACGGTTCGTAGATTTCGACAAACTCAATCTTGCGCACATTCAGTGGCTTCTTGGGCGGATCGATACGCGCCACATCGATAAACTGGTAAATGTTCTGGCTCATCGGGCTCCCTCCCTATTGGGCTTGTACGCGCAGCTCGGCAGTTGAGCGGCTCTGGTGGCCGAGTAAGGTATTGACATCGGCAGTCTTTGGCTTGGCTAGGTAAAAGCGTGGGATCCACTGGTCGAATTCGGCCAGGATCTCTTGCGCTCTATCCGAGCCGGTCAGCTCAAGGTGCTGGTCAATCAGACCTCGCAGGTGTTCTTGGTGGATTTTCAACTCAGCCAATGGCAAGGCTTCGACTAGCTCGGGGTTAACCCGTCCGGCAAAGTCGCTGTCCTCGTCGAGGATATAGGCAAAGCCCCCAGTCATCCCGGCGCCGAAGTTAACCCCGGTCTTGCCGAGAATGGCGACGATGCCCCCGGTCATGTATTCGCAGGCATTGTCGCCGGCTCCTTCGATAACCGCGATGGTGCCCGAATTCCGCACCGCAAATCGCTCCCCGGCTTTACCGGCAGCAAACAGCTTGCCGCCCGTTGCGCCGTACAGACAGGTATTGCCGATAATGGTCGACTGGTTGGATTTGAATGCCGAGCCGACCGGTGGGCGAATGACGATTTTCCCGCCGGTCATCCCCTTGCCGACATAGTCATTGGCATCGCCGGTGAGGAAAAGGTTGAGCCCCCCGGCATTCCATACCCCGAACGACTGGCCGGCGGTGCCGGTCAGGTGGAGGTTGATCGGTGACGACGCCATGCCCTGGTTACCCCAGCGTTTGGCGATTTCTCCTGATAGCCGCGCCCCCACCGAGCGGTCGGTGTTGCGGATATCTTCGAAGATGTCGGCACCGCTGCGCGCTTTGATCGCGGGCAAGGCCTGCTCGAGCAGGGCGGCATTGAGCGGGGCATTGTCAAATGGGGTATTGGTTTCGCTGCAGTACAGGGTCTTGCCCTCTAACGGCTCGCTGGTCGCGAGTACTGGAGAGAGGTCGAGCTTGCTTTGCTTGGCGGTGTAGCCTTCGATGACCTCGAGAAGCTCAGTCCGGCCAATTAGGTCGGTGAGCTTTTCGACCCCGAGTTCAGCAAGGTGTTCACGGACTTCCTCACCAAGGCCGATAAAGTAATTCATGACCTGCTCGGGCAGGCCTTTGAAGAAGTCGCGGCGCAGGGTTTCGTCCTGGGTTGCCACTCCGGTGGCGCAGTTGTTGAGGTGGCAGATGCGCAAGTATTTACAGCCCAATGCTACCATCGGTGCGGTGCCGAAGCCGAAACTTTCGGCACCGAGGATCGCAGCCTTGACCACATCGAGACCGGTTTTGAGGCCGCCGTCGACCTGAAGCCGGATCTTGTGGCGCAGGCCATTGGCAACCAGTGCCTGCTGGGTTTCGGCCAGGCCCAACTCCCACGGGCTACCGGCATATTTCACCGAGGTGAGAGGGCTGGCCCCGGTACCGCCGTCGTAGCCGGAAATGGTAATCAGATCGGCGTAAGCCTTGGCGACCCCGGTGGCAATGGTGCCGACCCCTGGCTCGGACACCAACTTGACTGACACCAAGGCGGTCGGATTGACCTGCTTGAGATCGAAGATCAGTTGGGCGAGATCTTCTATCGAGTAGATGTCATGGTGGGGCGGTGGCGAGATCAGGGTGACCCCCGGTACTGCGTAGCGCAGTTTGGCAATCTCGGTAGTGACCTTGTGGCCGGGAAGCTGGCCGCCCTCACCGGGCTTGGCACCTTGCGCTACCTTGATCTGGATAACATCGGCGTTGACCAGGTAGTGCGGGGTAACACCGAAGCGGCCGGAGGCCACCTGCTTGATGCGGGAGTTTCGCTCGCTATTGAAGCGGCGCGGATCTTCGCCGCCCTCGCCCGAGTTGGAAAAGCCGCCCAACCGGTTCATGGCAACCGCCAGTGCTTCGTGGGCCTCGGGGCTCAGGGCGCCGATGGACATTGCGGCAGAGTCAAAGCGCTGGTAGAGCGCTGACGCTGGCTCGACCTTGTCGATGGCGATAGGTGTTTGAGCCGGTTTCAGTTTGAGCAAGTCACGGAGAGCCGCTACGGGACGTTCGTTGACCTGCTTGGCGAAGGCCTGGTAGTCGGCGTAGTCACCGGATTTGACCGCCCGCTGCAAGGTACCGACAACATCGGGGTTGTAGGCATGGAACTCGCCGCCGTGGACGTATTTGAGCAACCCGCCATGTTCGATCGGTTTGCGCTTGAGCCAGGCCCGGCGGGAAAGGTTGAACAAGTCTTGCTGGAAGTCGGCAAACCCCGCCCCCTGGATCCGGCTCGATACACCGCGGAAGCACAGTTCGACCACCTCGTCATCAAGGCCGACAGCCTCGAACAGCATGGCGCAGCGGTAGGAGGCAATGGTGGAGATCCCCATCTTGGACATGATCTTGTACAGGCCCTTGTTGATCCCGTTGCGGAAGTTGAGCATCACATCGCGGTAGGGCTTGGCGATGGCACCGCTATCGACCAGTTGGCCGAGGGTCTCATAGGCCAGGTACGGATACACCGCGGTGGCCCCGAAGCCGAGCAGCACCGCAAACTGGTGTGGATCACGGGCGGTGGCGGTTTCGATGATGATATTGGCATCGCAGCGCAGCTGCTCACTGACCAGCCGGTTCTGTACCGCTCCTACTGCCATCGCGGCCGGGATCGGCAGCTTGCCGGCATTGATGCCGCGGTCTGACAGGACAATGAGGACGGTACCGCTGCGCACTAGGCGCTCGGCCTGATCGCAAATATCGATAATGGCCTGCTTGAGATCTTTCTCGTTAGGGGCAAAGTTGATATCGATAATACTGTTGCGGTAGTACTGGTTGTCGAGCTCGAGCAGCTGTACCAAGTCGGAATAGAGCAGCACCGGCGAGGCAAAGGCGACCCGGTGGGCATGGCTGTCGGTTTCACAGAAGACGTTGATTTCACGGCCGATACAGGTGGCCAGCGACATCACATGCTTTTCTCGCAGCGGGTCAATCGGCGGGTTGGTAACCTGGGCGAACATCTGGCGGAAGTAGTCGGTAACGGCGCGCTCGCGCGAGGACAGCACGGCCATCGGCGCGTCATCTCCCATCGAGCCGGTGGCCTCCTGCCCGTTCTCGCCGATCACCCGTAGTACCTGATCGATCTCTTCGCGGTTCATGGCGAACTGCTTCTGGCAGGTGCCGAGTTCGGTATCGTCGAACGAGCGGAACCCTACCAGCTCGTCCCCGAGCTCTTCAAACGGCACCAGGCGCTTGACGTGGCTGGCCATCCACTCTTTGTAGGGGTGGCGTCCCATCAGGTCGTTATCGATATCGGCGGAGTGCCAAATCTTGCCAAACTTGGTGTCGATCACCAGTAATTCGCCCGGCCCGACCCGGCCTTTTTCGGCCACCTCATCGGGTGCGTAGTCCCAGATCCCGACTTCGGAAGCCAGGGTGATCAGCTTGTCCTTGGTGATGATATACCGGGCCGGGCGCAGGCCATTGCGGTCGAGGTTACAGGCGGCGTAGCGGCCATCGGACATGACGATACCGGCCGGTCCATCCCACGGCTCCATGTGCATGGAGTTGAAATCATAAAAAGCCCGCAGCTCAGGATCCATGTCGGGGTGGTTCTGCCAGGCGGGCGGGACCAGCAGCCGCATGGCGCGGAACAGATCCATGCCGCCGGAAAGGAACAGCTCGAGCATGTTATCGAGGCTGGAGGAGTCGGAGCCAGTCTCGTTGACAAAAGGAGCCGCCGTCTGCAGATCCGGCAATAGCGGCGAAGCAAACTTGTAGGCCCGAGCCCTTGCCCACTGACGGTTGCCGGCAATGGTATTGATTTCACCGTTGTGGGCGAGATAGCGGAATGGCTGGGCCAGTGGCCAGCGGGGCTGGGTGTTGGTCGAGAAGCGCTGGTGAAACAGGCAAATGGAAGACTCCAGCCGGATGTCGCCCAGATCTAGGTAAAAGCGGGGTAGATCGGCCGGCATGCACAGCCCTTTGTAGACAGCCACCTGCGTCGAGAGGCTGCAGATATAAAAGTCGGGGTCTGCTGTGATACGTTTTTCGATTCTGCGTCTAGCGACATAGAGCCGGCGGTCGATATCTCTTGGCTTCCAGCCGGCTGGCGCGTTGATAAAGACCTGCTCGATATTGGGGAGAGTCTCGCTGGCTATTGGGCCTAGCACCTGTGGGTTGATAGGCACAGGGCGCCAGCCGACCAGTGACAGGGTTTCCTTGGCCAGCTCTTCGCTGATGATCGTGCGGGCTTGCTCGGCAAGCACCGGATCCTGGCTGAGGAATAGCATACCGAGAGCAAACTCGCGCGACAGTTTCCAGCCGTTGTCCTCGGCCACAATGCGGTAGAAGCTGTCGGGCTTTTTCATCAACAGTCCGCAGCCATCGCCGGTTTTGCCATCGGCGGCGATACCGCCGCGGTGAGTCATGCGGTCGAGGGCGGATATGGCGGTCCGGACAAGTTTGTGGCTGGTTTCTCCTTCGATATGGGCAATCAACCCGAAACCACAGTTATCTTTATCCAGCATGGGGTTATACAGTGTCATTACAACTCTCCCTAGTTTCTGCCTAACTAAGCAGAAATACTGCATTTCTTGACGGTCTTCCTGACCATCGGTGACAACCTCTGTGCCCCCCAGGTTGTTGCTTTTTGATTGTCGGGTGGGTCGTCAAAGGTACCTATTTGCTTCCAGCGACCTTTCAAGTTAACGGCTATTTACAGAAAGGTCAAACTATAAACAATAAATTAACATTAGCGGCGGGCACGAATAATGCGATGATATCGGGATGGGTAGCAGTGAATAATTATGGTGTTCAGGATGTAGAGGGCAGAAAAAACCGGCCGTTATGGCCGGTTTGGATTCAGTTTACCGTGTTAGACGGGAGGCTCGCTTAGCTATTTGATAGCATCAGTGAATCTGCTTTGGCTTCAAGGTTGCTGTTACCCATCAGGTAGGCATCAATCTCTCGGGCACATTCACGGCCTTCGTTGATACAGCGCACCACCAGTGACTGGCCGGTACGCATATCGCCAGCAGCAAACACGCCTTGCTGGTTAGTGGCAAACCCTTGGGTTGCCACGTTGCCACGTTCGTCGAGCTTGATATCTAGCTGGGCCAGCACGCCAGTTGGCTCTGGGTGGAGGAAGCCCATTGCGAGGAACGCCATATCACACGGGATGATCCGCTCCGAGCCTGCCACTTCAGTAAAGCCTGGGCGCTCACCGGCTTTTGCTTCTTCCCACTGGATATCGGCAATACGCAGCGCTTTGACGTTACCCGCTTCATCACCGATGAACTCCTTGGTCAGGATATTCCAGTGACGCTCGCACCCTTCCTCATGGGAGGTCGAGGTCTTCATGATCATCGGGTAAGAAGGCCATGGCTGGTTGGCCGGGCGCCTCTCTGGCGGGATCGGCATGATCTCAACTTGGGTAATACTTTCAGCGCCGTGGCGGTTGGAGGTGCCGACACAGTCAGAGCCGGTATCACCACCACCGATCACCACCACATGCTTGCCTTTGGCATGGATTTCTTCGGTTTTCAGATCCATGTCGTTGGCTCGGCGGTTGTTCTGGGCCAGGAATTCCATGGCGAAATGCACGCCCTTGAGCTCACGGCCCGGGATCGGCAGATCGCGCGGTACTGTGGACCCCCCGGTCAGCAAGACCACATCAAAGTCCTGGCGTAGCTGCTGGGCGTTGACGTTGACACCGACATGGGCGTTCACCTCGAATTTGATCCCGGCATCGGCCATCAGGTTGATCTTGCGATCGATAATGTCCATGCCCAGTTTGAAATCTGGGATCCCGAAACGCAGTAGGCCTCCGACTTTCTCATCACGCTCGAACACCGTCACACAGTGGCCGGCACTGTTGAGTTGCTCGGCTGCTGCCAGGCCCGCAGGGCCCGAGCCGATGATAGCGACCGTTTTGCCGGTTCGCGAACGCGGGGTCTTCGGTTTGGCGTACCCTTCACGGTATGCCGTTTCGACAATGGTCTTCTCGATATTACAAATCGTGATTGGGTCTTGGTTGATCCCCAGGACACAGCCACTTTCACAAGGGGCCGGGCAGACACGCCCGGTAAATTCCGGGAAGTTGTTGGTCGAACTCAGGATATTCCACGCTTCTTCCCAGCTGTCGCGGTACACCGCGTCATTGAATTCCGGGATGATGTTGCCGATCGGGCAGGAGTTGTGGCAAAACGGTACGCCACAGTCCATGCAGCGCGAAGCCTGCGTGTTGATTTTGTCACCGAACTCCTCGTTGAGAACAAACTCCTTGTTGTCCTGGATACGGACGCTCGGATCCAGCTTCTTTGGCAGCTCACGGCCAAACTCTAAAAATCCAGTAGGCTTACCCATTGACGGCCTCCAACTCTTCCTTGTTTTGTGCTTCTGCCTTGCGCTTCTCTAGTACTGCCTTGTAATCCCTTGGCATCACTTTCACCATCTTCTCGAGGTTGGCCTCGAAGTTAGACAGGAAGGTTTCTGCAACCGTACTGCCAGTAAGCTCTACGTGCTTGGTCAGCATATCGTGCAGCAGATCTTTGTCTTCCTGCTCGATTGGGTCGAGGTCGACCAGCTCAGGGTTGAGCTTGGTGTCAAAGTCTTCGAACTGATCCCAGACATATGCTACACCGCCACTCATACCGGCTGCGAAGTTACGGCCTGTTTGACCAAGAATGACCGCTACACCGCCAGTCATGTATTCACAACCGTGGTCACCAACACCTTCAACGACCACCTTGGCACCTGAGTTACGGACACAGAAGCGCTCGCCCGCCATACCACGGATGTATGACTCACCCGACGTCGCACCGTAGAAACAGACGTTACCCACGACGATGTTGTCTTCCGGGACGATGTCAGACTTGGCGTCCGGGTAGAGCACCAAGGTACCGCCAGACAGGCCCTTGCCCCAGTAGTCGTTGGCATCGCCTTCGACTTCGAACTTGACGTTCTTGGCCAGGAAGGCACCGAAACTCTGTCCGGCAGAACCCTTGAACTTGACGTTCATAGGCTGAGGCAAGCCCTTGTCCTTGTAAATCTTGGAGATTTCGTTCGACAGCATGGTACCGGCACTGCGGTCGGTGTTGATGATGTCAAACTCAGCATCCACCTGCTTGCCTTCGTACAGGGCCGGGGCAGCCGCTTCAATCAGCTTGCGATCCAGCACCTCTTCGAGGTTGTGGTTCTGTTCACGCTGGTTGTAGACGCCGTCCTCATCACGGGCAGGCTCGATGAACAGCACCGGGCTTAGATCCAAGTTCTTGTACTTCCAGTGGCCGATGTTGTCACGGATTTTCAGTTTGTGTGACTGGCCAACCATCTCGTCGACACTGCGGAAGCCAAGCTCGGCCATGATTTCACGCAGGCCTTCAGCCATGTACTGGAAGAAGGTCACAACATCTTCTACGCGGCCGTCGAAACGCTCACGCAGGGTCTTGTTCTGGGTGGCGATACCCACCGGGCAGGTGTTCTTGTGACACTTACGCATCATGATACACCCTTCAACCACCAAGGCTGCGGTTGCTACGCCCCACTCTTCAGCACCCAGCAGGGTTGCCACGGCAAGGTCGCGCGGGGTCTTCATCTGACCGTCAGTCTGGACCACGATACGGTTACGCAGGCCGTTTTTCAGCAGGGTCTGGTGGGTTTCGGCCAGGCCAAGTTCCCACGGTAGACCGGTGTGACGGATAGATGACATTGGTGATGCACCGGTACCGCCATCGAAGCCCGCGATAAGCACAACATCCGCTTTTGCCTTGGCTACGCCCGAGGCAATCGTACCGACACCGGCTTCCGAGACCAGTTTGACGTTGACGCGGCCGGCGCGGTTGGCGTTCTTCAGATCGTAGATCAGCTGTGCCAAATCCTCGATAGAGTAAATATCGTGGTGTGGCGGTGGTGAAATCAAACCGACGCCCGGCGTTGAGTGACGGGTTGCACCGATCCAGTCATCGACCTTATCACCCGGTAGCTGACCACCTTCACCCGGCTTAGCACCCTGTGCCATCTTGATCTGAATTTCATCAGAGTTGGTCAGGTAGTAAGAGGTCACACCGAAGCGGCCAGAGGCCACCTGCTTGATCGCAGAGCGTTCCCAGTCGCCGTTGTCTTTCTTTTCGAATCGGGCCGGGTCTTCACCACCTTCACCGGAGTTGGATTTAGCGCCGATGCGGTTCATGGCTACAGCAAGCGTCGAGTGAGCTTCGTACGAGATAGAGCCAAAACTCATTGCACCGGTCGCAAAGCGCTTGAGGATGCTCTCGATTGGCTCAACTTCTGCCAGTGGGATAGAGCCTGCAGGGTTCTTTATGAACTCTAGCTGGCTACGCAGGGTTGCTGCGTTATCGCCCTGGGCATCAACGGCGTTGGCATACTCTTTAAACTGGGCAAAATCCTTGTTGCGGGTGGATTGCTGCAGCAGTGAAATCGTTTCCGGGTTGAACAGGTGCTTCTCACCACGCTGTTTCCACTGGTAGACACCACCGACATCCAGCATCTGAATTGGTACTTCGCGGGTTGGGTAACCCAGGCGGTGACGGATCAATACTTCCTTGGCAATGTCATCGATAGTTAGGCCCTGGATACGGGAAACCGTACCGGTGAAGTACTTATCGACCACTGACTTGCTGATACCAAGGGCTTCGAAGATCTGGGCGCCGTGGTAAGACTGCAGGGTTGAGATCCCCATCTTGGAGAAGATCTTCAGCAGGCCGCCGTTCACACCCTTGCGGTAGTTGTTGAACAACTCTTCGGTCGGCACTTCCGGATCCAGCTTGCGCTTACGCTGCAGGTCAACAATGGTTTCGGTCACTAGGTATGGGTTAACCGCATTGGCACCGTAGCCAACCAGCGTTGCAAAGTGGTGGGTTTCACGAGCATCACCGGTTTCTACCACGATGTCACACTTGGCACGCAGACCTTTGCGGATCAGGTGGTGGTGAACCGCACCGACGGCCAGCATTGCTGGGATAGCGGCATGGTTGGAGTTTACCGCACGGTCGGTAAGGATAATGATCGAGTAGCCGTCGATAACCGCATCTTCTGAGTACTGGCAGATACGCTTCAGCGCTCGTTCTAGCTTGCCGTCTTCGCCGCTGGCGCGGAACACGATATCCAGCGTCTTGGCCTGCAGGTGTTCGTTATCGATGGCCCGCAGTTTTTCCAGCTCGGCGTTGCTCAGCACCGGAGATTCGATTTCAACCTTCCGGCAGTGCTCAGGGGTTTCGGTCAGCAGGTTGTGGTCTTTACCCAGGTAGGTATTGAGTGACATAACCATACGCTCGCGGATCGGGTCGATCGGCGGGTTGGTGACCTGGGCAAACAGCTGCTTGAAGTAGTTCGACAGGTGCTGTGACTGGTGCGACAGCACAGCCAGCGGCCAGTCGGCACCCATGGCGCTGAGCGGCTCGTAACCTGTTTTCGCCAGCGGCACAATGATGTCGTTGACTTCTTCCGAGCTCATGCCGAAGGCTTGCTGATGGTGCAGCAGACGCTCAGGCGTTGGCTGGTGGTGCATGTTGTCCGCTTCAGGCAGGCTCTTCAATGTCAGCAGGTTGTCCTTGACCCACTGCTCATAAGGCTGGGCTGAGGCAATCGTGTCTTTGACTTCTTCGTCAGAGATAATGCGGCCTTGTTCAAGGTCGGCAACAAAGATACGGCCAGGCTGCAGGCGGCCACGGAACTGGACGTTCTCCGGTTCGATTTCAACCACACCGGATTCCGAAGCCATGACCAGGAAGTCATCCTTGGTCACGGTGTAGCGCGATGGGCGCAGGCCGTTACGGTCAAGCGTCGCACCAACCTGGACACCGTCGGTGAAACAGACGGAGGCCGGGCCGTCCCACGGCTCCATGACGTTGGCGTGGTACTGGTAGAACGCACGGCGCTTTGGATCCATGTTCTTGTTTTCTTGCCAAGCTTCAGGGATCAGCATCATCAGTGCATGCGGCAGGCTTCGGCCTGACAGCACCAGTAGCTCCAACGCCATATCGAAGTTGGATGAATCCGAGCTGCCTTCTTGGCAGATAGGCAGCAGCATATCGATTTCTTGTTGGCTGAACAGTTCAGACTCAAGAATCGCTTCACGGGCCTTCATCCAGTTAAGGTTACCGCGCACGGTGTTGATTTCACCGTTGTGGGCGATGTAACGGAAAGGCTGGGCCAAGCGCCATTTCGGGAAGGTGTTGGTCGAGAAGCGGGAGTGAACCAGCGCCAGTGCCGTCACCATTGATGGGTTCTGTAGATCAAGGAAGTATTGAGGTACCTGTTCAGTGGTTAGCTGACCCTTGTACACCAATGTCTTGTATGACAGAGAGTTAATATAGAAGTCATCACCGATGTTGGAGATGCTTTCCAGGCAGACTCGGACCGTGTAGTTACGCAGAACATAGAGCTTACGCTCGAGTTCAGCCGGTTCCATGCTGGTACCGCCGGTAATAAAGACGTGCTCGAACTGGGGCTCGGTACTTAGCGGATCATCGCCAATCATTGAGTTGTCGACCGGCAGCACCCGGTAGCCAATGACTTCTAGGTCAAGTCGCTTGGCATTGCGCTCGAGAATGTCACGGCACTGCTGGCGTTTGTACTCGTCTTTGGGGAAAAGCACCACACCCACACCGTATTGGTCGAAAGACGGCAGGCGGATGCCTTGCTTGACGGTCTCCTCCAGCAGGAACTCATGGGGTTTCTGCAGCAAGATACCGGCACCGTCACCACTGCACGGGTCACAGCCCTGGCCGCCACGGTGTTCCATCCGAGCTAGCATATCAAGGGCTTGGGTGACAATTTCGTGGGATTTACGGTTCTTCAGGTGGGCCACAAAGCCGATACCACAGGCATCGTGCTCCATTTCAGGCACATAAAGTCCCTGAGCATTCAGCTCTTGATCTGTCATAGATACTTCCTTCCAGTTTCAACAGGTACCAATCCTGGCACCTGAGTTATCCCTAATTTTGGTTATACATCCTGCCGGGCCTTGGAGGGACTCCTGTCCGGCCTTTTCGGATGGGTTTGCTGTGGGATGATGTAGTCAATCAATAGCAAACTTCATTCTGTAGCACCTGTGCTCTGGTATGCAAAAGCGCTGCAGTTTTGAGGGGTAGCAACATAAACCACTAAATATTTGCTAGGTTTAGTTACTTTTGTTGTTCATAAATTGCACACAGCTGTAACTATCCTACAATTTTGATTGATTAATTACCAACAAAAAATATCCCATCCTAATAACATCCCCGCACAACAATGAATTAATTGCTTATCTGTGTGCTTATCTATTCGATAATAACGGTCTGGGTGCATAGCAGGGCGCTTAGACCTGGTTTTGGGGGCGGGAAGTGGCAGGGGATTAGACCAAAGTATTACAAAATGATGTTGTTGCTAATTTTCATTCCTCTTATCGGCCTATAAATGGTGAAAAAAACGCCTTTTTTGTTTTCGCACAACTTTTGACGGTGCCAAGGGTGCTAACCTGTGCCGCTTTTTTCGACCCCTTGAATGACTAGGTGACAAGATGCAGCTGCATGAGCTCGTGAATACATTTGGCCAGGACCTACAGCGCCGCTACGGAGAGAAAGTGCACAAACTGACGTTGCATGGTGGCTTTAGCTGCCCGAATCGTGACGGTACCATTGGCCGTGGCGGCTGCACATTTTGCAATGTTGCCTCTTTTGCCGATGAGCAGGCCCAGCACAAGCCGATTACCGAGCAGTTGGCGCAGCGTGCCGGGGAGGTTAACCGTGCTAAGCGTTATCTTGCCTATTTCCAGGCCTATACCAGTACCTATGCCGAAGTGCAGACCCTCAAAGCGATGTATGAGGAGGCTTTGGAGGCGGCCGATATCGTCGGTCTTTGTGTCGGTACCCGGCCTGACTGTGTGCCGGACGAGGTGTTAGAGCTTCTCGCGGGCTACCGTGAGCAAGGCTATGAAATTTGGTTGGAGCTCGGCCTGCAGACCGCCAATGACAAAACCCTCAAGCGCATTAACCGCGGTCATGATTTTGCCTGTTATGCGGCGATTGCCAAGCGGGCGAGGGCACTTGGCCTGAAAGTGTGCGCCCACCTGATCGTCGGCCTGCCGGGCGATACCCGTGAGGACAATCTCGAGACTGTGCGCCAGGTGGTGGAGGCCGGTGTCGATGGCATCAAGCTGCACCCGCTGCATATTGTTGAGGGCAGTATCATGGGCCTGTCGTGGAAAGCGGGCCGCCTGGCTGAGCTTAGCCTTGAGGATTACACCGGCATTGCGGCGGAGGTGATCCGCCTGACGCCACCTGAGGTCGTCTTCCACAGGGTATCGGCCAGTGCCCGCAAGCCGACCCTGCTAGCCCCTGAGTGGTGTGAAAACCGCTGGTTGGCGATGACCGAAATTGGTCGTAACCTGGATCAATACGGTGGTCAGGGCGCGGCACTGGGCACGCCGTTTGAATATACCCCGCCGGTGCCTAGATAGAGTTAAAACTTGCAGTCGAACAACCGGACGGGCATTAGCAGATGCGTCGGTAAGTGTGTTAGATTACGAGTAAAATGACGTCAATTACTAATATCAATGCATACTTCCTGTCAGGAACGCTTTTGTAGTCCATTATTGCTTACATTGCTCACCTTACTGGCCCGTTACGGGGAGCTCCTGCTGCGGGGAGGGGCTCGTTGTTTGGTCTTCTTGGGAGCCGTGCTCTTCGCCCCGGCCACCTTGGCTTCGACGGCCTCCCAGTGGTTCCACGTTGGCACCCCGGCACTGCTGCTTTCGCTCCTGATCCTCCTGCTTGCAATTGGCGGGGGGCTGCTGAGTGTTCTGCTTCATCATCTCGACGTTGGCTCCTTTCGCCGTCTCCATCATCAGCTCACCGTCATGCCTATTGCCGTGGCAATTGTTCGCAAGAAGGATGGCCACCTGGTATATGGCAACAAAGCCTGCCGCCAGCTACTTGGCGTGCGCAAGCTCAATGAGCGCTACCTCTATCCCGACGGGCTCAGCAGCAAGATGCTGTGTGATTTTTTGCGGCCATTTGCCGGCCTGAAAACGTTCAAAGATGTCGATGAGGCCTTGCCCCAAAATAACGGCAAGGTGATCCCGTTGGTGGTCTCGGGGTTATCGATACGTTGTCAGTGGCAATCGTGCTGGCTGCTGTTTATGGACCCGCCGCGTGCCAGCCATGGCGAACAGGTAAAGTTGGAGAAAGAGCAACGGATTTTCCAGCAGGTACTCAACTCCCTGTCCGAGCTGGTGTATTTCCAGGACAAGTCCGGTAAGTTGATCGGGACCAACAAGGCGTTTGACCGCTTCTGGCGAGGCCGGATTGAAGAGGGCATTGCCGGAGAGCAGGATATTGGGTCTCTGGGCAACAGCGCGGCCCATACCTGGACCACGGCGCCTGACGGTTCGAGCCGTTTGATGGAGACCAATTGCAACTTGTTGATCGGCGATACCGGTGAGGCGATCGGTACGCTGAGCATCAGCCATGACGTAACCGACTGGCACGAAATGCAGGAAGTGCTCAAAAGCGAAATAGAAAAGCGGGAAGTGACCGAGCAGGAGCTGGCTCAGCGTAATACGCTGCTCGATACCATTCTCAGTGCCAGCCGGGATCCGATTGCCCTATATAATGAACACGGGGTGTATGTGGGGTGTAACGAGCCGTTTGCCCGCTCGCTCGGTTATACCCAGCAAGCCTTGTTGGGGAAATCTTCTGCCGATGTACTTGATCCGGACAAGCTAGAGCTCTTTAGGCAGACAGACCAGCAGGTTATCCAGCAAGGGATCAGCGTAAAGCTCGATGACTATGTCATCTTAGAGGACGGCACGCCGATTTGGTACGAGGTGCTCAAATCCCCCTACCGGGATCCGACCGATGATACCACCGGGGTGCTGATGATGGCCCGTGACGTGACCGAGCGCAAGATGGCCGAGCAGCAACTGGCCGATGCCATCATGGAGCTGCAGGAGCTCAGCTTCGTCGACAGCCTGACCAAGGTCGCCAACCGCCGTAGCTTCGACGAGCAATTGCGTAAGATGTGGTATAGCCATATTCGCGAGCAGCACCCGCTGACACTGATTTTGTGTGATATCGACTACTTCAAGGCGTTCAACGATAACTATGGCCACCAGCAGGGTGACCTTGCCTTGCGCGAAGTGGCCAAGGTGCTACGCAGCGTGGTCAAGCGCGAGACCGACGAGGTCGCCCGCTATGGCGGCGAGGAATTCGCCTTCCTGTTGCCCAATACCGACCTCGAGGGCGGGCAGGTGGTCGCCGCGGAAATTCACCGAGCCTTGGCCGATAAGGGGCTGACCCACCGTTATTCGGACATTGCCTCGACCCTGACCGTGAGCTTGGGGGTCGCCACATTGATCCCCAAGCCTAGTCAGGACTACGGTAAGCTGGTGGAGCTGGCCGATGTGGCACTCTACCGGGCCAAGGCGGCAGGCCGGAACTGTACCATGACAATGTCAGAAAGAAAGGCCGGGTAGCCCGGCAACGTGGGGCGGTAAGGCCGGGACAAGCAAAGTGTGAAGGATGGCAGGCGAATGGAAAAAGCCTGCTTGGGTTCTCGGCTGCTCGCCTTTATGATGGGGGGAGCGGTAGTGAATAGGAAGCAAGAATGAAACAAATCAAAGTACTGGCACAGTATTACGTCGATCTGCTGGTCAAGCTCGGACTGGTTAAGTTTAGTTTGTTACTGGCATTGGCTTTGGTCGCCCTTGCGGTTGTGGTGCAAATAGGCGTCACCTTGGTATTGCAGGGAGAAGTGCTAGATATTGATATTGTCCGCTCCGTCTTCTTTGGCCTGCTGATCACCCCCTGGGCTGTTTACTTCCTATCCGTGGTGGTGGATCAACTCGAAGAATCCCGCCAGCGCCTGTCGAAACTGGTGACCAAGCTTGAAGAGATGCGTTCGCGCGACATGCTGCTCAATAAACAGCTGCATGAGAACATCAACCAGCTCAACCAGGAGATCGAAGAGCGGGAAAAGGCCGAAGAAGCTCGCCAGGAAGCGATGCGGGATTTGGAAAACGAAGTCTATCAGCGTGAAAATGCCCAGCTGGAGTTGGCCGAGCAAAGCGCTTTGCTCAAGTCTTTCCTCGATGCCTCGCCGGATCTGATTTACTACCGCAATGAAAAAGGCCAGTTTTCTGGTTGTAACCGGGCAATGGAAGAGCTGACCAACCGTACCGAGAAGCAGTTGGTTGGCCTGACGCCTTGGGATGTCTATAGCGAGGAGGTGGCGAGCAAAATCGCCGAAACCGACCAGCAGGTGTTCCAGAAAAATGTCTCGCTGACCTATGAGCAGTGGTTGGAGTATCCCGACGGGCGCAAGGCGATCTTCGAGCTGCGCAAGGTGCCTTTTTACAGCCGTGAAGGTCGCCGTCTGGGGCTGATGGGCTTTGGCCGCGATATTACCGAGCGCAAGCAATACCAGGATGCCCAGGAAAAGGCCAGCCGCGATAAGACGGCCTTCATCTCGACCATCAGCCACGAGCTGCGTACGCCGCTCAACGGTATCGTTGGCCTTAGCCGGATGCTGCTTGAGACCAAGCTCGATCAAGAGCAGCGCGACTACATGCGCACTATCTATGTCAGTGCTATTACTTTGGGCAACATCTTCAACGATATTATTGATATGGACAAATCTGATCGCCGTCGCCTGGAATTGATGCCCAAGCCGCTCGACTTCCATGACTTTGTCTCCGAAATGGAAAATATCTCCGGCTTGATGGCGAGCCAGAAAGGCTTGCGCTTTGACCTTGAGCGGCTGACAGAGCTACCTGAATGTATCGAGGTCGATGGTACCCGATTGCGCCAGGTATTGTGGAATCTGATCAGCAACGCGACCAAGTTTACCAAGGATGGCGGTGTGGTGATGTCGGTCAGCAGCGACGTGGATGATCAGCTGGCCCATATTACTTTCGAAGTCGAGGATAGCGGGATAGGGATCCCGGCAACAGAGCTCGATAAGATTTTTGCCATGTACTACCAGGTTAAGGATGAGGATGACAACTTGCATGCGGTCGGTACCGGGATTGGCCTCTCGGTTTCTCGTCAGCTGGTCCAGATGATGGGCGGCGATATTACCGTCAGTTCGGAAGTGGGTGAGGGCAGTACGTTTACCGTGACCATTACGGCACCGCTGGTGGAGCGGGTAGAGGAGGAAGAAGCCCTCCCGGCCTTGCCGCAGATCAGCCTCAATATCTTTATGGTCGAAGATATCGAGCTCAACATTACCGTGGCCAAAGCGTTGCTGGAGGGCCTGGGCCATGAGGTCACGGTGGCGATGCGCGGCGAAGAGGCCTTGGCGATGTTTGATCCCGAAGCTTATGACTTGGTCCTGCTGGATATCCAGCTGCCGGACATGACCGGCTTCGATGTAGCGGCTAAACTTCGAGAGCGGTTTGACTACCTACCGGCCTTGGTGGCACTGACTGCCAATGTCATCAAGGACAAGAGTGAGTATTTGGCCAAGGGGATGGATGACGCCATCAGCAAGCCGCTGAGCGTCAAGGCCATCACGGAAGTGATCCAGCGCCTGGTGCTGACTTGCCCGCTGGAGGATGACGAAGGGGAGGAGCTGGTGGTTGAGAGTGAACGCCCGAATGGGATGAGTGATGAGATGTTTAACACGTTGTTGGACTTGGAAATGCTGTCCTCCTATGTGGAGATAGTGGGTACCAAGCCGGTATATGACAGCATTGCGATGTTCGAGGCCAAGATGCCTGAGTACATCGCGATCCTCGATTCCAACATGACTGCCAAGGATCAGGACGGTATCAAGTTTGAAGCGCATAAAATTAAAGGGGCGGCAGGCTCGATCGGCCTCAAGCATATCCAGCAGGTTGCCCAGAAAGCACAATCACCGGAACTGCCGGCCTGGTGGGAGAACATCAACGATTGGGTCGATGAAATTAAAGATGGCTACCACAATGATCTACAGGTGCTCAAAGACTGGCTAGCCCAGCAGGAGAAAGCATGATGGGAACTGATGCAAAAGCGTTGCTGCTAGCAGCCGGAATGGTATTGGTTGCTGGCTGCGGTGAAAGGGCGCAAGACCAAGAGGCGCCCTCTCAAGATCCGGCGGTTGCTGAAGAGCTGGCGGTCCAGGAAGCCGCCCCGGTCGAAGACGTGCCGGTGACTTTGCCTGCCGAGATAGATATCTGGCAGTCGCCGCAGGAGCTGGTACTGTCCGATGTGGCCGTGTATCTCGGTAGTGAGCTGTGGCTCAACAGCATGCCGGTGATCGGCGATGACGGTAGCCAGCCGGCCGACAAACTGCATGCTTCCATCCGCTTACTGACACGGGATATGAAGCCACTGCCGCAAGGTGTCGAAATCTTGCAGGTAATGGTGGCACAGGGTGATCAGCAATGGTTGGGACAGGAGAATCTCGACGTCCGCTCGGAAGGGGAGATGAGCCTCGAAGTCAGCCTGCGCGGTGGGCCGGAATGGCCAGCGGGCAGCAAGGCGGATATTGCGGTAACGGTGCTTTATCAAGGCCAGGAGCTGATAGTGGTACAGCGTGACGTGCTGATCAGCCAGGTGTTCTGACCGGTTGTTGCTATCGCCACGTGCATTGCACTAAAAACAAAAAAGGCTCCGCGAGGAGCCTTTTTGCTTTGGGGATTTCCAGAAGGATTATTCTTCTTCCAGATCGCCGCAGAAACGGTAACCTTCACCGTGAATCGTCGCGATGATTTCCGGGGTATCAGCCACTGATTCGAAGTGCTTGCGGATACGGCGGATGGTTACGTCAACAGTACGGTCATGCGGTTTAAGCTCACGACCAGTCATTTTCTTCAGTAGCTCAGCACGAGTTTGAATTTTGCCTGGGTTTTCACAGAAGTGAAGCAGGGCACGGAACTCAGAGCGCGGCAGCTTGAACTGATCGCCACTTGGGCTAACCAATGAGCGGCTGTTGATTTCCAGCGACCAGCCGTTGAACTCGTAACGCTCGACCATGCGCTTGTCTTCGGTTGGCAAGCCTTGGTTCATGGCACGGGTAAGCAGGTTGCGGGCACGGATAGTCAGCTCACGAGGGTTGAATGGCTTGGTGATGTAGTCATCCGCGCCGATTTCCAAGCCCAGGATCTTATCCACTTCGTTGTCGCGGCCAGTCAGGAACATCAGTGCCATGTCACCTTGCTCGCGAAGCTCGCGCGCAAGCAGCAGGCCATTTTTACCTGGCAGGTTGATATCCATGATCACCAGGTGAACAGGGTGCTCAGAAAGCATCTGGTGCATTTCAGCGCCGTCATTGGCTTCAAAAACCGTGTAACCCTCTGCCTCAAAGATGCTTTTCAGGGTGTTACGTGTTACGTGCTCGTCTTCTACAATTAGAATGTGAGGGGTTTGCATTGGCAGTACCTAATTTCTAAAAACGGAATCTGGTCAAAAACAGAATAGTAAAATTCTATATAAAAAATTCACATACAGGCAAAATCTTGGGAGAAATACGTGCTTGGTCGTATTTGCTCATTTTCCTGTTGGTACGCCATCCATTTATTCAGCTCACCAGGTCATGATAATTTTCGCTGAAAAAGCCCAAATTCAGGGGCATTGGCTACAATTTCCGTGGGATGGCGACGATTGTATTCACTTAACAGCTCGCTAACAATATAAGTGCATTGTTTCCGGGCTGCTTTCGGGCACTTTATTGATTTACATCAAACAGTATGAAGTGTATTACGACTCTTCACTTTGTTTAACATTCGCTACAAAAAAATGCATCGTCCCAAGGGTGTCCTTTTTTATGTGTGAAAAAAAATCGCTATGGTGTAGCTACCAATCGGTTGTCTTTAATCTTCAGCAACACCCTGTTTACCCTTGCTTTGCAATTCTAACAGCATTTAATCCCAGAAGCATCGTTCTTAGCAATAAAGAGAACTTATCTCGTCACCATCAGCTGGAGTTGGTGCTCAAGTCACAATATCAAGGGGTGTTACCGATAAGCTGCAGTGCTTCGGATGGGCAATGGCAAGAGCTGGGGTTTGTGGTACCCATGCCTTTGGCCTGCGCATGCCGGGAGGCGGCCCGATGGGAGCAGAATGCGATTTATTGGGTGGAGGGTAACAATTTGTTTTTAGTGCCGGTTTTGCTCAAGGGGTTCGAAGCACAAAGATTGGGTGATTGGCCGAGCTTTCTCTACACTTAACTTAACCCCTCGGAGCTGGGGGAAATGGCCCGGGACAAAAAAGGCCACAAAGAGAATAAAGGAGCCTGCGATGAAAGATTTGACCCCAGATTTATGCGATAACTTTGAACAGGATGTGCGTTGGTTACCGCTGACCATGCAAAACTATGGTGGCCGGAGTGTATTTTATGGCGAGGTGGTCACCTTGCGATGCTTTGAAGATAATAGCTTGGTCCGTGACATCCTCGCTCGCGACGGTAAAGGTAAGGTACTGTTTATCGACGGCCATGCGTCTTGCAGCAAAGCCTTGCTGGGGGATCAGTTGGCTCTGTTGGCCGTTCAAAATGGTTGGGAGGGGATCATTATTAACGGTGCGGCGCGTGATGTCGGCACCATTGCCACATTGGATATTGGCGTCAAAGCCCTGGCGACCTGCCCGGTGAAGACGGTCAAGCGGCAGACCGGGGAAGAAAATGTTACGCTCACGGTAGCCCACACCCTGGTCTATCCCGGCGATATGCTGTACGCCGATCTCAATGGCATCGTGTTTAGTAAGCGCCCCCTCGATTTGTCTGTGGTCAGCGCCTAGCCGTGCTTCCGGAAGTGAGACAGTAAAACGCCTGGCATGGCCAGGCGTTGTTTGGGTGTCACTTGCCGTTGCGGGTATTCGCCGCTAGAAGCGAAAGCCGATCCCGAACTGGTAAATCTGCTCCAGCGCCTCGTAGTCGAGGGTGGCGTGCAAATTCAGCCTTTCCGTGACTTCATATTGGCTCGAGACCTCGACACCCATCACGGTGTCTTGGTTTTGGGTTTCTGATGTCACGGCACTCTGCAAGCTCAGTTTCGACGTGAAGTTGTATTTTACCCCTGATAACAGCCCGCGGCTGGCGGATTGTTTTTCGTTGCCGGTTTTCAAGCGAGTACTGAGGTAGAGCTCGGTGTTGTCTGAGATTGAGTAAGCATAGCCGCTGTCGATTTGCCAGAGATCGAACTGTTCGGCCCCCTTGGACTGGGATGACATAAACCACCCAGAGGACGAGTTATCGTCGAGTATACTAAATAGTCTGCTTTCTGCTGCAGTTGTTGGTAACGCCACTACCAGCAGGGCAATTGTGATTAGCCATGTACGCATTCATCACCTTCCCTGTTTTCTTGTTGTGTTTTGTTTGTATCCTTAACAAAACAATACTAGGACAGATAGTATAAAATTGACACAAAGCTTTTGCATTGTTGAGACATTTTGTCCGTTCTATCCCACTCTCTGACCGACAGTGAACCGCTGGTGACTGCTGTATGGGAAGACATCCTCGAATTGACCTTCTTCGATATTCCGCTGTAATTGCTGCCAGTAGTGGGGATCGAACAGGTCACTGTGCAGCTCATTGAACAGCTGCCGTACTTTTGGGTTGATCAGCAGGAAGGTTCTGAACTCTTCGGGAAAGACATCGTTGATCCCGACGCTGTACCAAGGCTCTGCCGCCATTTCGTCTTCTGGGTAGCGGGGAGGCGGGATCTGGCGGAAGTTCATTTCCGTCATGTAGCTGATTTCATCGTAGTCATAGAACACGACTCGCTTGTGGCGGGTCACCCCGAAGTTCTTGAACAGCATGTCGCCGGGGAAGATATTGGCAGCCGCCAGTTGTTTGATGGCTTTGCCGTATTCGTCGACCGCGTGGCGTAGATCCTCATCGTTGGCCTGCTCAATATACAGGTTGAATGGGATCATCCGCCGCTCGATATAGAGGTGCTTGATCAAGATCTGCTTCTCGGTGACCTTGACGATGGACGGCGCGACCTTGAGCAACTCTTCCAGTAGCTCATCACTGAAGCGGTGGCGGTCGAAGCTGAAGTTGCGGTACTCCTGGGTATCGGCCATGCGGCCGACCCGGTCATGCTCTTTTACCAGCCGGTACTTTTCCTTGACCACGGCATGGCTTATCTCTTTTTGGGGAGCAAATTTATCCTTGATGATCTTAAATACAAAGCCGTAGGACGGCAGGGTGAAGACCGACATCACCATGCCTTTTATCCCCGGCGCCAAGACGAACTGGTCGTCAGAATGCTCGATATGGTGCAGGAACTCGCGGTAAAGCTCGGTTTTACCATGCTTCTGGCAGCCGATCGCCGTGTAGAGCTCGGCTTTGGTTTTGTTCGGCATTAGCTCACTAAGAAAGTGGACCAGCGCCGCAGGGGCGGGGGCGTATACCATGAAATAGGAGCGGGCGAATCCAAACAGGATGCTGACCGCATCGACATCCACCAGGCAGGCATCGACATACAGCTTGTTTTCGCTGGTGGTCAGAATAGGTAGTACGATCGGCAAGTGGTGGTCGTCATCAAAACGCAGGCGCCCGACCAGATAAGCTGCCTTGTTACGGAAAAACGGCTCGCGGATCATTTCGATCACTGGCGGCGGGTTGCCAAATTGGTTCAGGTGGTGGCTGATGCGCTCGCTGAGCAGTTGGATATCACGCTGTTTATCCTGCCATTCCAGGCTGAAAGGCGTATCGTCTAGGATCCGGCCCAGCAGGGGGTCGAGGCCTGCCCCGGTATTGTAAAGGCGGCTGAGGTTAGTCGGGTAGATGGGGATCCGGCCTTCTTGAGAACTATGGACGAATAATTTGTCACGCTTGATATTGCGGTGTTCGAAAATCCGGCAGTAGACGGAATTGAAAAAGCTCTCGGCAATATCATAGCGGGGGTAATCAAGCAGCAAATCCTTGTAGGCATTTTTTACCGCCATCAGGAAGGTATGGTTGGCATAGCGCTTGCCCAGCATAATGGTAATTTGGCTGGTAACCAGGCCGACATGGTGATCGTAGAACTTGATGCGGGTCTTGAGTGCTTGCTGGACCGCTGGCCAGTTCTGGCTTTCAAAGCGTTCCTGCGCTCCGGCGGTGACATCCAAAAATCGGCCATACATGGCATCGAAACCCTGCAGAATCGTATGGGCGACAAGTTGTTCCATTGCTGCTGTCATTACAACTCCCTCTTAATTCTTGTTTGTCTACACGTCACGGTGTTTGGCAACCCCGTCAGGCGTACCACCCTGCATTGATTATTTATTCATCACTTTTACTATGCATGGTGTTTAAGATAACTGCAATAAAATGATGCCAGTCATGCTTCAATGGTATAGCTATATCGCTAGTTTTACCTGCATTTTGCTAGTCAAATAGACAGTTGGGGGTGAAAATAAAGTTGACTCGGGAAAATGATTACGGTAAACGTAAATGCATACATATATTGGTTATCTCTTTAGGACACCTATGTTTAACGCATTCAGCATGAATACCACCACCATTATTATTACCGGCACCATGATTGCTGGGGTGGGCTGATGCGCGAAAGAATTGCAAAGAAGAGCCCACATCCCAAAAAGATGTGGGCTTTTTTTTAACCTGATATTTCATCCTGGAGTGGCCAAGAGTCCCCAGGGGCACGTTTTAGGAAGTTGTGGGAGTAGGGAATGCGAGTATTAAAGTTTGGTGGCTCATCGCTGGCCGATGCGGATAGGTTTTCTCGGGCGGCGGATATTATTGCCAACAATGCCCAACAAGGGCCGGTTTCGGTCGTGCTGTCGGCGCCGGGCAAGGTGACGAACAAGTTGGTCTCGGTGATCGAAAATAGTATCCAGTTTGGCGAGGCGGACGTTCAGCTGGCCGATCTGGAAGCGGTGTTCAAAGAACTGCTGGCTGGATTAAAAGCGCTGGAGCCGGGTTTTGACCAGGAGGCCTTGGATGCCAAGCTAGCGAGCTCGCTGGGCCAGTTGAAGCAATACGTTCACGGTATCAAATTGTTGGGTTTGTGCCCTGACAATGTCTACGCCAAGATCATCAGCAAGGGTGAAAGGCTGTCTATCGTTATGATGCAGTCGCTGCTCCAGGCCAAGGGCCATCAGGCGAGCCTGATCGATCCGGTGGCTTACCTGCTGGCAAACGGTGATTACCTGGAAGCCCATGTGGATATTGAGGCCTCTACCCAGAATTTCCGCCAGAATCCGTTGCCACAGGATCATGTCAATATCATGCCGGGGTTCACTGCCGGTAACGATAAGGGCGAGCTGGTAACATTGGGCCGTAATGGTTCCGACTACTCGGCGGCGGTACTGGCTGCTTGTCTGCGTGCCGAATGCTGTGAGATTTGGACCGATGTTGATGGCGTTTACAGCTGTGACCCTCGTTTGGTACCGGATGCCCGTCTGCTCAAATCACTGAGCTACCAGGAAGCGATGGAGCTGTCCTACTTCGGTGCATCGGTTCTGCACCCGAAAACCATTGCTCCTATCGCCCAGTTCCATATTCCTTGCTTGATCAAAAACAGCTTCAACCCGCAGGGGGCCGGCTCCCTGATCGGTTTGGATACCGGTGAAGACAAGCTTGATATCAAGGGGATCACCACGCTGAAAGATCTGACCATGGTCAATGTGTCCGGTCCGGGAATGAAAGGTATGGTCGGCATGGCCGCCCGTGTCTTCGGGGCGATGTCATCGGCAGGTGTCTCGATTGTTCTGATCACCCAGTCTTCGTCGGAATACAGCATCAGTTTTTGTATCGAGAGCGAAGACAAGCTGGCAGCCCAGCGTGCACTCAGGGAACACTTTGAGCTGGAGCTGAAAGAAGGCCTGCTCGAGCCGGTTGAATTTATGGATAACGTCGCGATCGTGACCTTGGTTGGCGACGGTATGCGCACTTCCCGCGGGGTGGCTTCGCGTTTCTTTACCTCGCTGGCCGAGGTGGATGTCAATATCGTGGCCATCGCCCAGGGCTCTTCAGAGCGGGCGATCTCTGCGGTGATCCCGGATGACAAGATTTCGGAGTCGGTCAAGGCATGTCACGAGAACCTGTTCAACAGCCAGCACTTCCTCGATGTCTTCGTGATTGGGGTCGGTGGGGTCGGCGGCGAGCTGGTCGATCAGATCCAGCGCCAGCAGGCTAAGCTGGCCGAAAACGGCATCGTGATCCGGGTATGCGGCTTGGCCAACAGCAAGGGCCTGTTGCTCGACAGCAATGGCCTGCCGCTGGAGAACTGGCGTGACGCGATGGGCCAGGTTACAGAGCCTCTGAGCCTTGCACGTATGATCCAGCTGGTGAAGCGCAATCACGTGATCAACCCAATTGTCATTGATTGTACGTCAGACCAAGGCATTGCCGAGCAGTATGTTGACTTCCTGTCTTCAGGCTTCCACGTGATCACCCCGAACAAGAAAGCCAATACTGCCAGCATGGCTTACTACCAGCAGCTGCGTCAGGCTGCGCGCTCAATGCGCCGTAAGTTCATGTACGACACGACAGTCGGTGCTGGCCTGCCGGTTATCGAAAACTTGCAGAACCTGATGGCGGCCGGTGATGAACTGGAGCGTTTCTCGGGCATCCTGTCGGGTTCGCTGTCCTTTATCTTCGGCAAATTGGATGAGGGGATGAGCTTTAGCGAAGCGACGACCGTTGCCCGTAACAATGGCTTCACCGAGCCAGACCCGCGTGATGATCTGTCGGGGATGGATGTTGCCCGCAAACTGCTGATCCTGGCACGCGAAGCCGGTATGGCACTTGAGCTGGAAGATGTCGTGGTCGAGCAGGCTCTGCCACCGGGCTTCGATGCCGAAGGCTCAGTTGATGATTTCATGGCTCGCCTACCTGAGGCGGATGCCTACTTTGCCACGTTGATTGCAGACGCGGCCAGCGAGGGCAAGGTCTTGCGCTATGTTGGTGAAATCAAAGACGGACAATGTGCCGTGAAAATAGCAGCGGTCAATCCGGATGACCCTATGTTCAAAATCAAGGATGGAGAGAATGCACTGGCTTTCTACAGCCGCTACTACCAGCCTATTCCACTGGTGCTGCGAGGTTACGGTGCAGGTACGGAAGTCACCGCGGCAGGGGTCTTTGCAGATCTGATGCGTACGCTGGGCTGGAAATTAGGAGTTTAAGATGAGTGTAGTGGTTTATGCGCCGGCGTCGATTGGTAATGTCAGTGTCGGTTTTGATGTCCTGGGGGCAGCAGTGTCCCCTCTTGATGGCACCCTGCTGGGCGACCGGGTACTGGCCGAGCAAGGGACACAGCCGTTTTCGCTGAGCTGTGTCGGGGCGTTTGTCGATAAACTGCCGAAGCTGGCGGAAGAGAATATTGTCTACCGCTGTTGGCAGGTGTTTGCCCGTGAGCTGGATAAAAAAGGCGCGGTGCTAAAACCGGTTGCCCTGACCCTGGAAAAAAACATGCCGATAGGATCGGGCCTGGGATCCAGTGCCTGCTCGATTGTGGCGGCGCTCGATGCGCTGAACCGCTTTCATGGCCAACCGCTCGACGAGAATGAACTGCTGGCCCTGATGGGAGAGATGGAAGCCGAGATTTCCGGCAGTTTGCATTACGACAATGTGGCCCCGTGCTATTTGGGCGGGCTGCAATTTATGGTCGAGGAGCTTGGCATCATCAGTCAGCCGGTGCCATGTTTTGATGATTGGTATTGGGTCATGGCCTATCCGGGTATCAAAGTCCCGACCGCAGAAGCCCGCGCTATTCTGCCATCTCAGTACCGTCGCCAGGATGTGATTGCCCATGGGCGATACCTGGGCGGCTTTATCCATGCTTGCCATTCGGGCCAACCCGCGCTGGCGGCAAAAATGATCAAAGATGTGGTCGCCGAACCTTACCGCGAGCGTTTGCTGCCAGGATTTGCCAAAGCACGGCAGTATGCGCTGGAAGCTGGGGCGTTAGCTAGCGGGATCTCCGGCTCGGGACCGACGATGTTTACCGTATGTGATGACCTTGAAGTCGCAAAACGTATTGCACGATGGTTGCAAGATCATTATGTTCAGAATGAAGAAGGATTCGTCCATGTCTGTCGTTTGGACGGGCAGGGCTCAAGAGTAACTGGAAGTGAGCTGTAACCATGAAGCTATATAACCTTAAAGATCACCAAGAGCAGGTTTCGTTTGGCCAGGCGGTACGCCAGGGGCTGGGAAGCAACCAGGGCTTGTTTTTCCCTGCCGAGCTTCCGGCTTTCGACAATGTCGATGAACTGCTGGAGCAAGACTTTGTCAGCCGTAGCACGGCGATTCTGTCGGCGTTTATCGGCGAGGAGCTTGCCGCGGAAACCGTCTCCCAGATGGTCGGCAATGCCTTCCAGTTCAATGCACCGATCAAGCCGGTAAAAGAGGGGATCTATGCCCTTGAGCTGTTCCATGGCCCAACGCTGGCCTTCAAGGACTTCGGCGGCCGTTTCATGGCCCAGTCACTGGCGGCGGTGTCCGACAGTGACGGCAACATCACGATCCTGACCGCGACCTCGGGTGATACCGGTGCCGCTGTAGCCCATGCCTTCTACGGTATGGACAACATCAAGGTGGTGATCCTCTATCCGAAGGGCAAGATCAGTCCGCTACAGGAAAAGCTGTTCTGCACCCTTGGCGGCAATATTTCTACGGTTGCCGTAGACGGCACCTTTGATGATTGCCAGGCATTGGTGAAGCAGGCCTTCGATGATGCAGAGCTGCGCCAGGAGGTGGGGCTGAACTCGGCCAACTCGATTAACATCAGCCGTTTGCTGGCTCAGATCTGTTACTACTTCGAAGCGGTTGCCCAGTTGCCGAAAGCGCAGCGTGAGGAGCTGGTGATTGCAGTACCGAGCGGTAACTTCGGTAATTTGACCGCCGGTTTGTTGGCCAAAGCCATCGGCCTGCCGGTGAAGCGCTTCATCGCGGCAACCAATGTCAATGATACCGTGCCGCGTTACCTGCGAACTGGCGAGTGGGCTCCTGAGCCAACGGTACCGACTATCTCCAATGCGATGGATGTCAGTCAGCCAAACAACTGGCCGCGGATCGAGGAGCTTTGCCGCCTCAAAGGCTGGGGCCTGGGTGAGCTGGGCTACGGCGCGGTCAATGACGAGCAAACGGCTGAGACCTTGCGTGAGATGGAGCAGGAAGGTTACCTGTGCGAGCCGCACGGCGCGATTGCCTACCGTATCTTGAATGAGCAACTGGCTGAGGGCGAAACCGGCCTGTTCCTGTGTACTGCTCATCCGGCCAAGTTCAAAGAAGTGGTGGATGAGATTTTGGGCAAGGACATCGAGCTGCCAGCACCGCTGGCCAAGCACAATGCGATGGATCTTCTGTCGCTTGAGCGTGACAACGACTTTGAGCAGCTAAAAGCAGTACTGCGTAGTGTTCAGTAACGTGTCTGCGTTGCAAGCAAATGCAAAAGGGAGCCGGTTGGCTCCCTTTTTGTTTGGCATCCAGTGACTGCTGTGCTGGCTTAGGCGGTTTGTTCGCTGCTGGCAGCGGCAGTCGCGGTTTCTGGTTCGGTCGAAACGGCGTCATCCGCGAACTTGTCAACCCACAATGCCAGCGCACCATCTCCGGTGATGTTACAAGCAGTACCGAAACCATCTTGGGCCAGGTGCAGGGCAATTTGCAAGCCGATCATCGCTTCGGTAAAACCCATCATTGAACCGAGCAGGCCAACGGCCGCCATGACCGCCCCGCCAGGCGCGCCCGGTGCGGCAACCATGGTGATCCCCAGCATGCCGATAAACGGCAAGGCCTCGAGGAAGCTCGGGACGGTAGCGTTGCCCGTTACCAAGATCACGGCTACGCAAACCGAAGTGATACTGATCGCCGAGCCGGACATATGGATATTGGCACAGAGCGGCACCACGAAGTTGGCGATTGGCTTTTTCACGCCGTTTTCCTGCGTTTGGCGCAAGGTGACAGGCAGGCTGGCCGCCGAGGACATGGTACCCAGTGCGGTAACGTAGGCGGGTAGCATGGTTTTCAGCAGCTTGAGCGGAGAGCGGCCAAGTAGCGCACCGGTACTGATGAACTGGAAGGTTAGCCATAACCAATGCAGGACAACGATCAGTACCAGTACCAAGGTGAAGGTCTTGAGTGTCGAGAAGACAGTGCCCTTGACCGTCATATCGGCAAACACCCCGGCGATATAGAACGGCAGTGATGGCACCATGACTTTGGCAAGGAACAGCTCAATGATGTTGCGGCCTTCATCGCTCAACTTGCGCAGGTGTTCGCTGTTGGTGGCCGTGATCCCCAAACCGAAGATAAAGGCTACCGCCAACGCGGTCATCACACCCATAATCGGCGGTATCTTGAGGTCGATCAGCGGGGCAAGCGTGCGCGCTGCTTCACTGACTTCTGCCGAGCTGTGCAGCATAGAAGGCAGGACTTGTCCAGCGACGAGATAAGCCATTGCTCCCGCGCCCATGGTCGACAGGTAGCTGAGGCCGACGGTTTTCCCCAGCAGTTTGCCGGAGTTCTTCGGTAGGTTTGCGATCCCGCTGGTCACAAAAAAGAGAATAAGCAGTGGAATGGTGAAGCCAATCAGCTGGCTGATCAAAGCCTTCATGGTGATAAGGATTTGAACCAGCACATCGGGGGCAAACAGGCCAAAAAGAATACCGGCCAGAATGCCAGCAATGAGTTTTAAAATCAGTTTCATCGCCAATAGTCCTATTGAGGAAAATGGATAGTAGTCCGTAACAAAGCGGCGACGTTTTTACCACTAGTTGGCCAAGGATGCCAAAAAAGAGGAGTTTTATGTGTTACATGGGGTGTAATTGTTAATTGTCTGGATGCAATCCAAGCATATCGATGCTTTTTTTGACATATATTAAGGCGCAGCGAATGACGTGGCGTTCCCCCTTTAGTCCATATGCCACTCGTAAAATAAAAAAAGGCAGGCCCCGGCCTGCCTTAGATGCGACGGCTGTCGTGTTAGGAGTCTGTTTGCTCGATAGCCTGAGCCTGCGGCTGCTTGGCGAACTTGTTGACCCACAGGGAAATTGCCCCGTCACCGGTGATATTACAGGCGGTGCCGAAGCTGTCTTGGGCCATGTAAAGGGCAATCATCAAGGCCAGCTCGGCCTCCCCGAACCCAAGCATGGTGGCCATTAGACCCAGGGCGGCCATTACCGCGCCTCCTGGTGCCCCTGGGGCGGCAATCATGGTGACGCCGAGCATCATGATAAACGGCAGCATCTCAAACAGGGAAGGGATGGCGATATGCTGGCTGAGTGCCATGACCGCTGTGGAGCAGGTGACAAGGGTGATCGTCGAGCCTGATAGGTGGATTGTGGCACACAGCGGGATGGTGAAGTTGGCAATCGCCTCGTCAACGTTGTTCTGCTTGGTTTGGCGCAGGGTCACCGGAATGGTGGCCGCCGAGGACATGGTGCCGATTGCAGTGAAGTATGCCGGCATCATGTTTTTGATCAGTTTCAGCGGCGAGTGGCCCAGTGCCAACCCTGTCACGGTGTACTGGATGGTGATCCATACCCAATGCATGAAGATAGCCAGTGCCAATACCAATCCGAATGTTTTCAGGGTCGAGAAGACCGTGCCTTCTGCAGCCATTTCGGCAAAGACACCAGCAATGTAGAACGGCAGGAGCGGGATAATAATGTTGGAAAGCAATAGGTCGATGATCCTGCGGCCGTCTTCGGCAATGGTTTTCAGTGGCTTGCTATCGGTAATGCTGATCCCGAGGCCAAACAGGAAAGCCGTGGCGAGGGCGGTCATCACGCCAAATAGCGGTGGGACCTCGAGAGTTATGAAACTGGTGAGCTTCTCGGCGCTGTCAGCTGCAGCGGCGGCAGGCTCGGCCATCGTACCAATGACGGTACTGGCCACGATGAAGGCTAGGCTACCGGCAATAATGGTTGAACCGTAGGACAGGGCCACGGTTTTACCCAGAAGTGAGCCAGAATTTTTCGGCAGGCTGGCAATACCGCTGGTGATATAGAACAGGATGATAAGAGGGATAGTGAAACCAATGAGCTGGCCACCGAGGAGTTTGATAGTCAGCAGGACGCGAATGATAGCGTCGGGGGCAAAAAAACCAAGGAGGATACCGATCAAAATACCCGCGATAAGCTTGAGGATTAACTTCATGAACTGGCTCCGATTATAGTGTTATTTATATTGCTCCATTTTTTGTGGCATTGCCCGTGGAAAAGCTGGGTGGTAGGCAACGCTATGAATGTACACCTTTGTTAACATTAATACCTAAATTTCCATCACATTTTAGATGATAATATAACCAGTATCTGTTGCTGGTCTCTGCGATGGTGGGGGTGAGGCAAAAAAAAACGGCACCTAAAGGTGCCGCTTTTTGACGAACAGGCGCTGTGATTACAGGCTGTTCGTGAAAGTACGTGCGATAACGTCGCGCTGCTGCTCTGTCGTTAGAGAGTTGAAGCGTACCGCGTAGCCAGATACACGGATAGTTAGCTGTGGGTATTTTTCTGGGTGCTTAGCTGCATCTTCCAGTGTTTCACGCTTAAGTACGTTAACGTTTAGGTGCTGGCCGCCTTCGATTTTCGCTGGCGCTTCGATAGCAACTTCGCGAGACTCGTACTCACCTAGGTCAGCCGCAGGGATCACCTGGTCAGCCTCGAAACCGGCAGAAGCAGCAACACAGCGCGCTTCGTTAGTTTCGGTATCTAGCAGCCAGATTGAGTTCAGTAGGTCATCGTTAGCTGATTTAGTGATTTGAATACCTTGGATCATGACTTTCTTCTCCGTTCTAAGACTTATCTTTTATGACCTAACCCCTGAGGTTTAAGCCTGATTTTGCAAAATTATGACTATTGAAAAATACGACCGAATTTCGGTTTTATGAATAAGTGAAGCACTGTGAGCAAAAAGGCTTCAACCGTCACAAGTCATATTTTTTAGTAGTTATAATTTGCAATCTCCACTAGCGGAATGTCGTTGGTTTTTTCGATTTTCTTGTTGAGTTGCGTATTATATATCTCGTCGGCGCCAATTGTGTATTGATTTAGATCAAATTACAACAAAAAACCTTAAATTAAACCGGGCTATTTTATTGAGCTAGGTCAACTAAGCCGCATATTTATTGGTGTTTAACTAATATTTTATCATTTAAAAAATATTTGAACTGATCATTTGTAGTAAAATTACATCAAAATGACGGGTGGGGTTCACCTAACCTCGCGGAAAGCGTGTACTGGCCCAGATCAACCTGTAAGCGCTGACGTTGATAAATAACGTACAATCCGTGCTTTAAATGCTGAATATCGAAGTAGGAATAAGATGAAATTAATCGGTGCGCACGTATCCGCTGCTGGCGGTGTGCACAACTCGCCAGACAATGCCAACAAGATCGGTGCTAATGCCTTTGCCTTGTTCACCAAGAACCAGCGCCAATGGGTGGCTAAGCCACTAGAGCAAGATGTGATCAAGGCATTCAAGGCCCGCTGCCAACAGTATGGCTTTACCCCCGATGCGATTCTTCCCCATGATTCATACCTGATAAACCTCGGGGCGCCAGAGCGCGAGAAGCTGGAAAAGTCGCGTACTGCCTTTATTGACGAGATGGCTCGCTGTGAGCAGTTGGGATTGCACCTGCTGAACTTCCATCCGGGCAGCCATTTGAAGAAAATCTCCGAAAGCGAATGCCTGGCTCTGATTGCCGAGTCAATCAATTTAGCCCACGCCGCCGTGCCGAATGTGGTGGCGGTGATCGAGAATACGGCCGGACAGGGCAGCAACCTTGGTTGGCGTTTCGAGCAGCTCGCCAGTATTATCGAACAGGTCGAGGACAAATCGCGGGTTGGCGTCTGTATCGATACCTGCCATGCGTTCGCTGCCGGCTATGATTTGCGCAGCGAGACGGCAACAGACAAGACCTTTGCCGAGTTTGACCTCGTTGTCGGGATGCAGTACCTGCGTGGGATGCACCTCAATGACTCGAAAGGCGGCCTGGGCAGCCACCTCGACCGCCACCACAGCTTAGGGGAAGGGGAAATCGGCTGGGATTGCTTCCGTTATGTGATGCAAGATAGCCGCTTTGACAATATCCCACTGGTACTGGAGACCATTAACCCCGATATCTGGCGGCAGGAAATTGCTACCCTGCGTTCGTTTATCCCTGAGACGGTATAGGCCTCCCTGCTGCGAGGCTTTGCCGTTTTGGGGGAGAGTTGTCCTACAATGGGGCAGGCATCACCAAGGTTGGGCGGAGGAAACGGAGCGGCACCGTGCTGGATTGATTTAAGCTATTGAAATGTAGTTTTTTTATTGTTTGGCTCAATGTTGGCACCAAGTTTTCATGTCTCTATCCAGTGGTTTAGCAACTGGGTAGGGAAAACAATGAATGCTGAAATGATGATGTTGAGTTATGGGATCTCACGTTTGCCGCAGGCTCACCGCCATAATCAAGGCCGGGGTCACTGGCGCACGCCGGTGCACCCTAAGGCTCGTTATCAGGTGGACTAGTACTGCGCACTTTTTTTCTTCTTTGATAGGCCCCCTTGCCGCATGAGCGGCGAGGGGGCTTTGTTTTCTCTGCCAAACCCATACAATGGGCACCAATAGTAAGATTGAGGAGCAGAGAATGAGCCCGGTATTGAGCTGGCAGGATGTGATTGATGCGGAGCGCCAGAAACCGTATTTCCAGCAAGTGGAACAGTATGTTGCTGCCGAGCGCTCGGCTGGCAAAGTGATTTATCCCCCGCAGGAAGATGTATTTAATGCCTTGCAGGCCACACCGCTTTCGCAGGTCAAGGTGGTGATTTTGGGGCAGGATCCTTATCACGGTCCGGATCAGGCACATGGCCTGAGCTTTTCGGTTCGCCATGGTGTGAAAATCCCGCCGTCTCTGGCCAATATGTATAAAGAGCTGGCGGCCGACATTGACGGCTTTTCTCCGCCTGCCCATGGCAACCTGCAACATTGGGCCGAACAAGGGGTACTGCTGCTCAATACGGTATTGACGGTGGAACAGGGCAATGCCCACTCCCATGCAAAAATTGGCTGGGAGACGTTTACCGACCGCTTGATTGAGGTTATTGACCAGCAAAGCGAGGGGATCGTCTTCTTGCTGTGGGGCGCACATGCCCAGAAGAAAGGAAAGAAAATCCATACTGAGCGTCACCATGTACTGCGCGCTGCCCACCCATCTCCGTTGTCAGCCTATAGAGGCTTCTTCGGTTGTCAGCACTTCTCCCAAACAAACCGGCTTTTATCTCAGATGAATAAGCCGGAAATTAATTGGTTGCTGGATGATTAAGCTTTTTTTGTCAAAATGTTCGGTTAATGTAAACTATCTGCGCGTAAGATAACCAGGATCAAGGTGTTTTTTCTATCCTTGCATACACTTACAGTAATGGAGATGACTGGGAGGTTTATGCAATGATGCTTGATGATATTCACACTGAACATGGTTATATCTGCCGGCTGTTGAAAATTCTTCAACAGAAGCTTACCGCAATACGTAATGGGCAGGAGGTTAACTATGGCTTGATCAAAGATATTGTTGATTATCTGCAGAATCATGCCGAGTGCTGCCACCATCCGAAAGAGGATGTACTGTATCATTATTACCAGGCACATTATGCCGACCATGTCGGTGAGGTCGAAAGTCTGGCGAAAGAGCATGAAGAGCTGGCGAAGTTGACCCAGGAGTTTGCCGATACAGTCGATATGATCCTGATGGATGCGGTGATCCCTTTGGATGTGTTTGCTGAAAAGCTCAATGCGTTTGTCGTGCGTCAGTATGCTCATTTGGAGTTTGAAGAAAAGCACATTCTCCCCCTTATCCGTGACCATTTCACCCAAGAAGATTGGTTGGCGGTGTCAAAACAGTATGAAGAGTGCGAGTGTGACCCATTATTTGGTGACCAGGTCAATGAGCGGTACCGCCACCTAGCGGAGCGGCTGCAAGCTTAGCGAGCGATACGGGCTAATTGCTTATTAAAGAAAGAGCCGGCGTATGCCGGCTCTTTAGTAGATCATTGCTTGTTGGGTTAGAAATCAAGATCGTCGTCTGATAAATCCTTGAACATGTCTATATCAGCCAGTTCACGGCGCAGTCTCTGCTTGTCTTTCAGTGCTTCAATCTCACGCCACTTGCGTTTTACAGGCTTGCTCCGGGAACCACGTCTTGGTGTTTCAGTTGCAAGAATGTCATCGAATGCATAGCTGTCCATAGAGCACCTCTTCCTTACAATCGGTCTTATTTAAATATCATAGCCAGCCACAAAATAAAATTGATGTGTTTCGCAAATGTTACTCAATCATGAACTTTTGATGTGTGTGCGATCTCATTATTCATTCGGTTGTACAAAAAAGCACCATGCCACTGCGGGAAATAGAAAATGAATTGGCAAGGCGAGCGTGGAAGATCGCCCTTAATTTCGCCAGCATAGAGCCAGATAAGCAATATTCATCAGTAGAATATTGATTTTTGCTGGTTATCTTTGCATGATCATCAGCCATCTGCAGTTATACCTTATAAGGTCCCGTTAGTAGGTGGCTCTCTTATTACGCCTTCTGTTAACATCATGCCAACATAATAACTGCGTCAGACGGCGGCCGGCCCGAGCCGAAAGGTCCTTCGCTGTCTTTTGCCACATAATAAAACTAAGGTTGTAGTATCTGTTTTGCCAAATGACAGCTTTTCGTCAGTTTGGCTGGTGGGCTATAGCGATATTTTCTGTTGGCGGCCTGGCTGGTCGGCTTCGGCTAATTTTTGATTTCTAGAGGGGTAGACGTGTCAAGTCAGATTAATTTTTTGAACGATCTGTTATGGGGCTCAGTGCTCATTTATTTGCTGATTGGCGTTGGCGTGTTCTTCACCTACCGGTTGGGTTTTATCCAGTTTCGCCATTTTGGCCACATGTTCAGTGTAATGAAAAACAGCCGCAAATCCGATAAAGCCGGTATTTCATCATTCCAGGCGTTGTGTACCAGCCTGGCTGCCCGGGTGGGTACCGGTAATATGGCCGGTGTCGCTGTTGCCCTGACACTAGGTGGCCCGGGGGCGATTTTCTGGATGTGGTTGATAGCCATGCTGGGAATGGCGACGGCATTTGCTGAAAGTGCCTTGGCCCAGCTCTACAAGACCCGTGATGACGACGGAAACTACCGTGGTGGCCCTGCTTACTATATGGAGAAGGGTCTCGGCATGCGCTGGATGGGCGTGGTGTTCTCTATATTCCTAATCATCGCCTTTGGCTTGGTGTTCAACTCGGTACAGGCTAACTCAATTACCCAGGCGATGAATGTTGCGTTTGGCTGGAACCCTACTTATGTCGGTGTGGTGCTGGTGGTGATGGCCGGAACCATTATTTTCGGTGGCCTGCGTGCTATAGCCCGTACCGCAGAGATCTTGGTGCCTGCGATGGCCCTGTGCTATCTGCTGTTGGCCCTGTTCATCATGTTCACCAATATTGATAAGCTGCCTGAGGTGCTGGGGTTGATTTTCCGCAGTGCGTTCGGCCTGGAAGAAGCCGCATCAGGCGCCTTGGGCTATACCATTGCCCAGGGCATGATCAACGGCCTCAAGCGCGGTTTGTTCTCTAATGAGGCCGGTATGGGATCGGCACCTAATGCCGCTGCGTCGGCGACGCCGTATCCGCCGCACCCGGCTTCTCAGGGCTATGTGCAGATGCTGGGGGTGTTCATGGACACCATAGTGATCTGTTCAGCGACTGTCGCGATTATTCTGATGTCGGGCGAGTATGTCCCGCATAGCGAAATTACCGGTATCGAGCTGACCCAGCGCGCACTGAGCTCCCAGGTCGGTGGCTGGGGGGCGATTTTCATTGCCGTGGCGATCTTCTTCTTTGCCTTTACGTCTCTGGTGGCCAACTATTCTTATGCTGAAACCAATCTGATTTTCCTTGAGCATAACCACAAGGCCGGCCTGGCCGTGTTCCGTATCGTGGTACTGGGGATGGTGATGTTCGGTGCGGTCGCCGATTTGCCGACAGTCTGGGCCATGGCGGATGTGTCAATGGGAATGATGGCAATCATTAACCTGATTGCCATCGTGCTGCTGTCCGGTACGGTGGTGAAACTGGCCAAGGACTACAACCGGCAGCTGGATCAGGGCAAAGTGCCGACTTTTGACAGCAAGGATTACCCGGAATTGCATGCCCAGTTAGAGGAAGGGATTTGGGACCAACCGAACAAGGACTGAGTCGCTGATTGATCGGTGTCGACCATCGATTTTGGCGATAGATGCAATAGAAAAGACCATGCGTACTGCGCGTGGTTTTTTTTTGTCAGGCTGTTAACATTCCTATATCAACGATTATAAGGAAGCAGCCCATGTTAATTGTGGTTTCACCGGCTAAAACCCTCGACTACGACTCGCCGTTGGCGACCGAGTCGTTCACCCAGCCAGAGCTGACAGATCATTCCGCCGAGCTGATAGAGGTTTGCCGCGAGCTGACACCGGCGCAGATTGCCAGCCTGATGAAGGTGAGCGATAAGATTGCCGGCCTAAATGCAGCCCGCTTTGCCGAGTGGCAGCCTGAGTTCACCACCGATAACGCCCGTCAGGCGATCTTGGCTTTCAAAGGGGATGTCTATACTGGCTTGGCAGCGGAAACCATGGATGACAGGCAATTTGCTTATGCCCAGCAGCACTTGAGAATGTTGTCTGGCCTGTACGGCCTGTTGCGCCCGCTGGATCTGATGCAGCCTTACCGCCTCGAGATGGGAACCAAGCTGGCCAACCCGCGCGGTAGCAATTTGTACCAGTTTTGGGGGAATATTATTACCGACAAGATCAACCAGGCACTGGCCGAGCAGGGTGATGAGATCCTGATCAACCTGGCGTCAAACGAATACTTCAAGGCCGTCAAGCCGAAACAGGTCGCGGGGCAGATCATCACCCCGGTGTTCAAAGACTGCAAGAATGGCACCTACAAGGTCATCAGCTTCTATGCCAAGAAGGCGCGTGGCATGATGGCGCGCTACATCATTGACCACCAAGTGGATTCAGTGGAACAGCTCAAGCAGTTCGATACCGCGGGCTATTATTTTGTCCCGGCTGAATCGACGGCGACAGAACTGGTGTTCAAGCGTGAAGAGCAGTAACGTTTAACTATTGCTTCCTCCTAGGAATAAAAACGGGCTGGTATCTACCAGCCCGTTTTTTTATTTGCTCTCTGCGGCAAAAGCCTTACTTCTTGGCTTTTTTCTTTTTCGCAGCGGCCTTCTTTTTCGGATCTTTTTTCTTTTTCTTTTTCACCGTGGCCGGCTTTTTGTGTTTAGGGCGCATGCCTTCGACGAAGCGCTCAGCCACTTCTTCTTTCATGTAACGGCTCACACGCTCGATCATGGCCTGATCGTGGGCTTCAACCAAAGACACTGCGGTGCCTTTCTTGCCGGCACGGGCCGTACGGCCGATACGGTGTAGATAGACATCGGCGGTGCGTGGCATATCGAAGTTGATCACGTGGCTGATGTCTGGCAGGTCGATACCGCGGGCGGCGACGTCGGTAGCCAGCATGATGTTCACTTCACCCTCGCGGAAACGACGGATGGTGTTGTTGCGTGACGCCTGGGCCATTTCGCCCTGGATCCAGCAGCATGGGATCTGCATCGCTGCCAGCTGATCACGCAGGGTGGCAAGGCGCTCACGGGTTTTGACGAAAACAATGGTGCGCTCGGCTTCGCTCTTGAGAATAGTTTCCAGTAATGCCAGCTTGTGGGTCATGTCATCACAGCGGTGGTAGTACTGGTGGATTTTCTTGCGTTCACGGCGTGGCGGCTCGGCATTGACTTCAACCGGCTCGTTGAGGATGGTGCGCGAGAAGTCACGGACCCCCTTGCCTTCCAGCGTGGCTGAGAACAGTAAGCTCTGGCGGCGCCAGCGGCATTCGTTGTGAATTCGCTCGACGGCTTTGCCGAAGCCCATGTCCAGCATGCGGTCAGCTTCATCGAGGATCAGGCACTCGATGGCACGGCAGTCAAAGCGCTCGCTTTCGATGTATTCCATCAAGCGGCCCGGCGTAGCCACCACGATATCCTGGGTTTTACCCAATAGCTCGGCATGCTCATCGTAGGAGATCCCGCCGGTAATAGTGAATACTTTCAGCTGGGTGTGCTTGGCTAGCGCACGCGCTTGATCGGCGACCTGGATGGCCAGTTCACGGGTTGGTGTCAGTACCAGTACACGGGCCGGCCCCGGCTTCTTACGCGGGAAATCCTGCAGGTGCTGGATCATCGGCAGAAGAAATGCTGCGGTTTTTCCGGTACCGGTAGGAGCGGATGCCAGTACATCTCGGCCATCCAGTGCGTGCGGGATCGCCTCGGCCTGGATCACGGTTGGGCGATCATAGCCGATATCTTCAATGGCCTGCAGCAGCTCGCTATCTAATTCTAATTCGGAAAAGTCTCTCACCAGTCATTTCTCCTTGGGAACTCAGGGTATCTTCCACTTATCGGGGAAGGCTATAGAGCACGTGCAAAATACATAAGGGGCGGCATTATAGAGATAATTGCCGCAACGATCACCGATAAAAGTACAAAAACTTCCGCAAATCACCAAACCGAATGCAGGTGTTCCGTTACATTTTCAGGTAAAACGCCTTGGTTAGGGCAACAAATGCTTGGCTGTACTCGCCATTTTGGTGGATCACCAACTGCTCGTTGAGTTGCGCTGATGGGCCGGCAGTTAAAGCGATCAGCAGCCGGCCAGGGGCTTTACGCTCCGTGGTTTTTACTTCGCAAACCCGTTGGCAGAATAGCTGGTGGGCGCGAGCGGATTCGATCAACTGCTCGCCTTCATAAACCGGCAGGATCAGGCTAGCAACCCCCGAGGGACTCAGCAGGTGGCGGATAGCCGCCAGTAATTCATGATGCGGCAGGGTATCGGTATGGCGCGCCGTGGCCCGCGCCTGGCAGTCGGCCTGCTCGCCGTGATTGAAGTAGGGAGGGTTGCACACAATCGCTGCCACGCTGCCGGCAGGCTGCTGGCTGGCCCAGCCCTGGATAGTTTGATGGGCCAGCCCGATGCGCGGTGCCCATAGGGAGTCCGCAAAATTACGCCGGGCAGCCTGCGCGGCCCCATCATCGACTTCTATGGCGGTGATGGCATTGCCGTGCTCAGCCGTGCGCTGCGCGACTATGAGCGCGAGCAGGCCACTGCCGGTGCCGATATCGAGGATCTGGCCCGATACGGGTAGCGCTGCCCAGGCGCCGAGCATGACGCCATCGGTACTGACAGGCATGCCGCAGCCGTGGTCGTTGACGTGGAATTGCTTGAAGGTGAACCCTTTTGCCATGGTGTTGCTGGACCTTGTTATGTTTTTGACCATGGCATTATAGCCCGCCAGTGGCGAATTGCAGAATGGCAACCTTCTGTTGAATAGATGTTGCATAGTTATTAATTCTGTTTTTTATCTTTCTTATAAGTGGCTTTTATTGGTTTTATCTGTTGTTTGGGTGGGGCGGATTGGTTGTTCGTGCTGGTTTTTGAGTTGCGCAGCCAAAGATTATGGTGTTTTTCACTATGGTGTTGCTTGTTGGCTGCTTTTTCGTCATTATGCTGCGAGCAAGGTCACATTCAGGTAATCCTTTTTTGTGGCCAAAAAAATAACAAAAGTTACGAAAACAGCAAACATAACATCAGAGTGGAAGGTGCAGTTTGAAAAAGTCACTCAGTTTAACCGATATCATGGCGTTGGGTTTTATGACCTTCGCTTTTTTCCTGGGCGCAGGTAATATCATATTCCCGCCACAGGCTGGCCAGCAGGCCGGTGATCACCTCGTTCCGGCAATGCTCGGGTTCTTTTCAACCGGTGTAACCTTGCCGCTTGTCGCCATCATTGCCGTTGCTGTCGCAGGCGGCTGGAAAGGGATGACCCAAGATCTGCCGTCAAAAGTTGCCACCTTGCTGGCAGTGCTGATTTTTATCGTCATCGGTCCGGCGTTCGCCGCTCCGCGTGCCGGTTTGGTGGCCTATGAAATGGGTGTGAAGCCATTTATTGCCGATGCAGGACAGCTTAGCCTTACTCTTTTCTCAATTGTCTTTTTTGGCATTGCGATGGTCCTGTCTCGCTCTCGCGGTAATCTGGTTGATATGGTCGGTAAGTTCCTGACTCCAATCTTGTTCATTGCTCTGGTGGCACTGGCTGTCAGCGTTGTCGCCAACCCGCAGGATGCAATTGAGGCCGCGCGTGGCGATTATATCGAAATGCCTTTCCTTAAAGGTTTTGTCGAAGGGTACAACACCCTGGATGCGGTAGCGGCGTTGCTGTTTGGTATGGTGATAGTTGATGCCGTTCGCAGCAAGGGCGTGAGCGACGAGCAGGCAACTCGCAAATACTTGGTCATGGCTGGCCTTATCGCCGCTGCGGGTCTGGCGTTTGTTTACATCTCCCTGTTCTACTTGGGCGCAACCAGTGTGAATATCGCAGCCGATGCGTCAAACGGTGGTGACATCCTGGCGATTTACGTTGCGGCTCTGTTTGGCCCTGCAGGCCAGATGATGCTGTCACTGATTGTGTTGCTGGCGTGTTTGACCACAGTGGTTGGCCTGATCAGTGCGTGTTCTGAGTACTTCTCTTCACTGACAAGCTGGTCATACGAAAAATGGGCCGTGGTACTGTCAGTGACTTGCTGTGTGGTGGCCAATGTTGGTCTGAACCAGCTGATTGTCCTGTCCCTACCGGCTTTGTTTGCCCTGTACCCAATTGCGATGGCACTGGTTATCCTGACCTTTATCCGCCGCTGGTTGCCAAACCCTGCACTGTCCTACCGTGTGGTGATGCTGGTAGCTTTGTCGTTCAGCATGATTGATGCGGCCAAGGTAGCAGGTTTCAATGTTTCTGCTTTCCGCGTACTGCCACTGTTCGATTACGGGATGGCGTGGCTGATGCCAACCTTCGCGGCATTGGTAGTGACTTACTTTGTCGGTGCGCAGAAAGCCGCCCAGCAAGAAGGCCAAACAGCCTAACTGTGGACGTGTTTTACAGTACGTAGCAAAAAGGGATGCCTCGGCATCCCTTTTTCGTTTCGGTGTTCGCCTGGAGTTTGGCGATAGCGGCTGGCGTTATAGCGTTTCACTGTACTCGGTGAGGATTTGCTCGCACCAGGCGGTGATTCGTTCGTCGCTCAGCTCGTACTGGCTGTCTTCGTCCAGTGCCAGGCCGACAAACAGTTTGCCGTCATCGGTCAATGCTTTTGACGCCTCGAACTCATACCCTTCATTAGGCCAGTAGCCGACAAACTGGGCACCGGTTAGCAGCAATTTGTCGTGCAGCATGCCCATCGCATCGAGGAACCACTCGGTATAGCCTTCCTGATCGCCTAGGCCAAACAGGGCCACGGTTTTGCCTTTCAGGCTCAGTCCGTCAAGCTGCTCCCACACGGCTTCCCAGTCTTCTTGCAGTTCGCCAAAATCCCAGGTAGAGATCCCCAAGATCAGCATGTCGTACTGGTTCATCTCGGTGAGTTCTGCTTCTTTGATGTTATGTAAATCAACCAGTTCGGTACCAATGCAGTCGCGGATTTTTTCCGAGGCCATTTCGGTATAGCAGGTGGTTGAGCCGTAGAATAAGCCAATCTTCATGCTGCTTGTCCAATGAGTTACGAATGAATAATGAGGGGATTCTACCTACCTTGGGCGGTCTTGACTATTTCTGAGTGATTGAGTCAGAAATTCTAGCCCCAGAGTGGCTGGGTCGTTACATTTGCAGGGAAATCGTCTACCATTGACTACTGTGTATTTATCCATGTGTTTTTATGGGCAGTGAGTCATTGCCCGAAACGGACACCGAGGTTGTAGTGGAAAACGATGAAGTGATCATCGAGCGGTTTCTCGATGCAATGTGGATGGAGCGGGGTCTGTCTGAAAACACCCTGATGTCATACCGTAATGATCTGAAAAAGATGGAGAACTGGCTCGAAGAGCAAAGCCTGACCCTTGAGACGGTATCGAGCGACGATCTGCAGCGCTACCAGCAGTGGTTGTTTGACGCCGATTACAAGCAGACCTCCCGGGCCCGGATGGCATCGGCGATCCGCCGGTTGTTCCAGTATTTGAACCGGGAAAAGGTGCGCGATGACGATCCCAGTGCCATGCTGGTGAGTCCCAAGCTACCCAAGCGCCTGCCCAAAGATATTACCGAAGAGCAGGTCGATGCTTTGCTGTCGGCCCCTGATCCCAATGACCCTATCGAGCTGCGGGATAAGGCCATGCTTGAGTTGCTCTATGCCACTGGCTTGCGTGTTACCGAGTTGGTCAGCTTGACCATGGAAAATGTCAGCTTGCGCCAAGGTGTGGTCCGCGTTATAGGTAAGGGTAATAAGGAACGCCTGGTACCTATGGGGGAAGATGCCATTGATTGGATTGAGCAGTTCCTGCAAAGCGGCCGTCCACAGCTGCTGGGCGAGAAAAGTTCGGATGTGGTGTTCCCGAGCAAAAGGGCCAAGCAGATGACTCGTCAGACGTTTTGGCACCGGATCAAGCATTATGCCGTCAAGGCGGGCATTGACGGCGAGACCTTGTCGCCGCACGTGATGCGCCATGCCTTTGCGACCCACTTGCTCAACTACGGGGCAGATTTGCGGGTGGTGCAGATGCTGCTTGGCCACAGCGATTTGTCGACCACCCAGATCTATACCCATGTTGCGACTGAGCGTCTCAAGCAGCTTCATCAAGCGCACCATCCACGCGCTTAAGTGCGTGGGCACCCACCTTAGCGCAAAAGCGATCCTGCCTCCGCGTGCTGCTTGGGTGTATACTAGAAGAGGTTGAGATATTTTGCGGAATATGAAATTTTTTTGCACTATCGGGGTCATATAGCCGAGTAACCTAGGTATAAAGTCTACCAGTAGTGATGGGGGCTGGCGGAGAGCGCTACAGCCCGGCACGCATTTATTATTTGAAAGGAAAGAGTCACATGCACTTTTTGGGTCGTACGTTACTTGCAACCGCAGTCGCAATGACAGCCTTTACGGCATCAGCTAAGCCCGATGAGGCGGCAATTACCAGTAAGTTGAGCAAACTGGGGTTGGTGCCGGTTACCATCAGTGCTTCTCCGCTGCCAGGGCTTAACGAGGTCGTGACTGACCGCGGTATTTTTTATGTCTCCGATGATGGCGGCCATTTTATTCTTGGCAGCTTGTATCAGGCCACGGATGCCGAGCCGGTTAACCTGACTGAGCAGAAGATGGCCAAAATGAACAAGGCCAAGCTGCAGGGCATGGAGGACGAAATGATCGTCTATCCGGCCAAGGACGAAAAATACGTGGTGACTGTGTTTACTGATACCAGCTGTGGTTACTGTCGTAAGCTCCATAACGAGATGCAGGCTTACAACGATGCCGGTATTACGATTCGTTACCTGGCTTTCCCGCGAGGCGGTGAGCGCTCGCGCAACTTCAGCGAAATGAGTGCTATCTGGGGAGCCAAAGATCCGGCCAAGGCGATGGATCAGGCCAAAGAAGGCAGTTTCAACCCGGAAGGTGTCGAGCAGCGAACTGAATTGGTGAAGAAACATTACCAACTGGGTGTCGCGATGGGCGTTTCCGGTACCCCGGCGATGATTTTGGAAGATGGTACCATGCTGCCTGGCTACCAGCCGGCACCGATGCTGCGCAAGATGCTGGATAACCGCAGCTAAATCGCTAAAGAGCCCTGGCCTTGGTCGGGGCTTTTTTTTGGGTATCGAATTTCTGTTGCCCACTTATGCCCAGAGCCTATAATGGCTTGATGCGTGGTATACCCAAGTAACCTTAACCTCCCCCTGCCGATAGATAGTTCCGATGATTGAAATTAAACGCCGTCCAGAAGCCGATACCAGCCAGTTTACCGATGTTACTCCCCCGCTGTTGCAGCGGATATATGCTGCCCGCGGTATCACCAGCGAAGCCCAATTGGAGCGCGGGGTGCGCGGTTTGCTGGGTTATAACCAGCTGTATGGTATTGCCCCGGCAGTGGCCCTGCTCAAGCAGGCGCTGGCCGAGCAGCGCCGGATCATCGTGGTGGGTGATTTTGATGCCGATGGGGCGACCAGCTCGGCACTGTCGGTACTGGCCCTGCGGATGCTGGGCAGCCGCAATGTTGACTACCTGGTGCCCAACCGCTTCGACGATGGTTATGGCTTGAGCCCGGAAGTGGTCGAGCAGGCCGCCGCGCGCGGTGCCGAGTTGATCATGACGGTGGATAACGGGGTGTCTTCGATCGCGGGCGTCGCGTCGGCGAAAGAGCGGGGGATCCAGGTGCTGGTCACCGATCACCACCTGCCGGGGGATACGCTGCCGGAGGCGGATGCGATCGTCAACCCGAATTTGCATGAGTGTGATTTTCCCTCCAAGGCCCTTTGTGGTGTGGGGGTGGCCTTCTATCTGATGCTGGCCGTTCGGGCGGCGCTACGTGAGGAAAACTGGTTTGCCGAACAGGGGCTACCTGTGCCTAATTTGGCGGAGCTGCTCGATTTGGTGGCATTGGGTACCGTGGCTGATGTGGTGGCACTCGATGGCAACAACCGGATTTTGGTCCATCAGGGCTTGCAGCGTATCCGGGCGGGCAAGTGCCGGCCGGGGATCCGCGCCTTGATTGAAGTAGCCAACCGTGATCCGGCCCGGCTGGTCGCCACTGACTTGGGGTTTGCCCTCGGACCGAGGATCAATGCGGCGGGGCGCTTGGATGACATGTCATTCGGGGTCGAGCTATTGCTGTGTGACAATATCCAGGCGGCACGCCGAATGGCGACCGAGTTGGATGCCCTCAACCAGACACGCAAGGAAATTGAGCAGGGGATGAAAGAAGAGGCGGTGGCGATCTGCGAGCGCCTAAAGTTCAACCAACAGGATATGCCATACGGCTTGGCGCTGTTCCAGCGTGACTGGCATCAGGGCGTTATTGGCATTCTCGCCTCGCGGATCAAAGAGCAGTATCACCGCCCGGTGATCGCCTTTGCCGATGCCGGCAATGGCGAGCTCAAGGGGTCATGCCGTTCAATCCCGGGCCTGCATATGCGTGATGTACTCGACGGAATTGATACCCAGAATCCGGGTATGATCCTCAAGTTCGGTGGCCACGCCATGGCGGCGGGGCTGACTATCCCGGAGGCGAAGCTCGAGGCCTTTAGCCTGGCGTTTGACCAGGCGGTGCGTGCCGAACTGGACGAGGATGCCTTGCGCGGGGTGCTGCTCAGCGACGGCGAGCTGACGCCGCAGGAGCTGAACTTGCAGACCGCAGAAGTGCTGCGGGCCGGTGGCCCGTGGGGGCAACAGTTCCCCGAGCCGATGTTTGATGGCCGTTTCCGTCTGCTGCATCAGAAGCTGGTAGGCAGCAAGCACCTCAAGATGATGCTTGAGCCATTGGCTGGCGGCAGCGTGATTGATGCCATTGCGTTCAATGTCGATGTCCGCCGCTGGCCCGATGCGTCGGTCCAGCAGGTTGAATTGGCTTACCGCCTGGATGTTAACGAGTTCCGAGGCAACCGCAGCGCCCAGTTGCTGGTGGAGCATATTGCTGCCCTTTGACGGGGTTTCTCCAGCCGCTTGGGTGATGGCTGGCTGGCGTTAGCGCCCTGCCAGTGTGCCCATGGCAGGGCGGTGAGTCCAATAACGCGGGTAAGCGGTAGGGGGTGTTTTTGTGATCAGCTTAATAAAATAAATTCACCGATTCCCTTCCCTTTTCCCTGTATATTCTATCTACAATTCGATAGAATCCTCCGGTTATGTCCATTTCGGCAATGAAGAGTGGCAATGTTCGAGATTAATCCTATTAAAAACCGACTTGAGGATGTATCAGCGCGTACTGATGTCCTTAGGGGGTACCTTTGACTATGATGCCAAGAAAGAGCGTCTAGAAGAGGTTAATGCAGAGTTAGAGCAACCAGATGTATGGAACGAGCCAGAGCGTGCACAGGCGCTGGGCAAAGAGCGTGCATCCCTGGAAGCGGTTGTTGACACTATCGACCAGCTGGATCAAGGCGTAGAAGACGTCGAGGGTCTGCTTGAGCTGGCGGTAGAAGAAGAAGACCAAGAGACATTTGACGAGATTGAACCAGAACTCGCCGAGCTAGAGAGCAAACTGGCCAAGCTTGAGTTCCGTCGCATGTTCTCTGGCGATCACGATAGTTCGGATTGCTACATCGACCTGCAGGCAGGTTCGGGTGGTACCGAGGCACAGGACTGGACATCAATGATGCTCCGCATGTACCTTCGCTGGGCTGAAGCGAAAGGCTTCAAGACCGAAGTGATCGAAGTGTCTGAAGGCGATGTGGCGGGCCTGAAGTCGGCGACAGTCCGTATCAGCGGTGAATACGCATACGGCTGGCTGCGGACTGAGACCGGGGTTCACCGCCTGGTGCGTAAGTCGCCGTTTGACTCTGGCGGCCGTCGCCATACGTCGTTTGCTTCTGCGTTTATCTACCCGGAAGTGGACGACAATATCGATATCGAGATCAACCCGTCTGATCTGCGTATTGACGTGTACCGTGCCTCGGGTGCCGGTGGTCAGCACGTTAACACCACCGAATCGGCGGTACGTATTACCCACGTGCCGACCAACACCGTGGTGCAGTGTCAGAACGACCGCTCTCAGCACAAGAATAAAGATCAGGCCATGAAACAGTTGAAAGCAAAACTGTTCGAGCTTGAGATGCAGAAGCAAAATGCTGAGAAGCAGGCCAATGAAGATGCCAAGTCAGACATTGGCTGGGGCAGTCAGATCCGCTCCTACGTGCTGGATGACTCCCGAATCAAAGATTTGCGTACCGGGGTGGAAAACCGTAACACCCAGGCCGTACTTGACGGCGATTTAGACCGTTTTATTGAAGCCAGCCTGAAATCAGGTCTGTAACCGACTCCGGTTAAAACATTTAAGGGTTAACCCATGACTGATCAATTACAAGATGAGAATAAGCTGATTGCTGAACGTCGCGCGAAATTGGATAAAATCCGCGAGCAGTGCAAGGCAAACGGCCACCCAAATGATTTCCGTCGCGATAGCCTAGCGGCAGATCTGCAGGCTAAATACGGCGAACTGAGCAAAGAAGAACTGGAAGAAGCGGGCAACGTTGTGGCGATTGCTGGCCGTATCATGGCTAAGCGTGGTCCTTTCCTTGCTATCCAGGATGTATCTGGCCGTATTCAGGCTTATGCTGACAAGGCGGTTCAGAAAGAGCTGAAAGAGAAATACGCTGGCTTGGACATCGGTGACATCATCGGTGTGAAAGGTGCCCTGCACAAGTCAGGCAAAGGCGATCTTTACGTCAACATGGAAGAGTACGTGCTGCTAACCAAGGCACTGCGTCCTCTGCCGGAGAAATTCCACGGTCTGACAGACCAGGAAATGCGCTACCGCCAGCGTTATGTTGATCTGATCGTCAACGATGAGTCGCGCAAGACGTTCATCATCCGCTCTAAGCTGGTGGCTTCTATCCGCAACTTCATGATGTCGAAAGGCTACCTTGAAGTGGAAACGCCAATGATGCACGTGATCCCTGGTGGTGCGACGGCACGTCCGTTCATTACCCGCCACAACGCGCTGGACATTGATATGTACCTGCGTGTTGCGCCTGAGCTATACCTGAAGCGTTTGGTCGTTGGTGGTTTCGATCGTGTGTTCGAAATCAACCGTAACTTCCGTAACGAAGGCCTATCGCCACGTCACAACCCTGAATTCACCATGATGGAATTCTACCAGGCTTACGCGGACTACAAAGATCTGATGGATCTGACCGAAGAGATGCTGAGCACGGTGGCGATGGACGTACTGGGCTCAACGTCTATGCCTTACGGTGACGAGATGGTTGAGTTTGGTGGCAAGTATGCACGCATGAGCATGTTCGAGGCGATCAAGCACTACAACCCTGATCACGAGCAAATTCAGGCGCTGACAGAAGAAGATCTGCAGAACCGTGAGCTTATGGTTGCGATTGCCAAGTCTGTTCACGTTGAAGTGGAAGATTTCTGGACATGCGGCCAGCTGCTTGAGGAGATCTTTGGTGAAACGGCTGAGCCTAAACTGATCCAGCCAACCTTCATCACTGGTTACCCGGCAGATATCTCGCCATTGGCTCGCCGTAGCGACGACAACCCGTTCTTCACCGACCGTTTCGAGTTCTTCATCGGCGGTCGCGAAGTCGCAAACGGCTTCTCCGAGCTAAACGATGCTGAAGATCAGGATGCGCGCTTCAAGGCTCAGGTTGAAGCCAAAGATGCGGGTGACGACGAGGCGATGTTCTACGATGCGGATTATATTACCGCACTGGAGCACGGTCTTCCACCGACAGCGGGTCAGGGTATCGGTATCGACCGCCTGGCGATGCTGTTCACCAATACTCACACGATCCGTGACGTACTTCTGTTCCCGGCAATGCGCCCGCAGAACAACAACGCGTAAGCGACGTGAACTGCACTACTAAGCCACCTTCGGGTGGCTTTTTTTTTGAGCAGAGAACGACGGGGCGGCATTTTTGTGTAGTGAGCTGCAAAACAGGATGGTCGGCCATTTTATAATCACTATTGAAAAGCTAATAAATACAAGGGATTGTAATGAAATTTCGCATTGCTACATTGGTTATGACTGGCAGTGTATTGGTGGGGTGTACATCGCTTCAGTTGGTACCGCCGGAGAGTCATTATCAGGGAAGCCTCCCCGATGTCTACAAGCAGGAGTTGAATCAGCTCAATACCCTGCCCAGTACACCTTTTCGAGGTGGCGTGCAGACCTACCACTTTGACTCAGACACTTCTTTGCTCACCATAATATACCGCCTGCCGAACCCAAGATGGTCATGGAATTTAGGGCAGAAGGAATTTGAACAGGAAGAGTTTCCGTTTATCTGCCAGCAATTGGGCCATGAGATTCATCAGGGGCTTGGGGTGCGTTATTGGTTCTCCGGTGGTGGTGGTTTTGTCTCCAATATTGTGACCGACGAGACTTGCCAGTCTTTCTCTTCTTGAATGATTAACCGGTTATATTAGGGTGGGCAAACTATCCGTAACAGTATCCAAATGGCTTTTCTGAGTGGGCTCAGGAAAGCCATTTTTGATGGTTTTCGATAATAAAGGCGGTGGAAAAATGTTCATATAGTGAATTTTTGCATGTGACAGAGCACACGTTTTCCGTAATTGACAAGACTGTAGATCGGCCAATATGCCGCCATACTTTCTGCTAATGATGGTGCAAATAAGTTGCCGTTTTGTATGGGTTTTGGTGTTTTATTTTGTATTTTTCGTGAAATGGCGGTAATTAACATTGTATTTCAACTGTAGCTAAATTGTAAAAATTGTTCTTTTAAGTTTGATGTTGCTGTGTAAAATGACGCTCAATCTCGCGATGGACAGCGGGAACAACAAGTAAACAGAGTTTTTACAAGCACAACAGACTGGAGATGGACGATGAAGAAATCGCTATCAGGAAAGATTTTTGCAGGCCTGTTTGCCGGCCTGATTATCGGTACGGCAATACAGTACCTGTTCAACGGCGTGACCTTGATGGATACTTATGTGCTCGGCCTGGCTGAAGGGGCTGGCGGCATGTTTGTTTCGCTGATCAAATTGTTGGTCGTGCCGTTGGTGTATGTGTCGATAGTTTGCGGCATCGTTGAACTGAAAGACATTACCGCATTTGGTCGCCTTGGTGGTAAAACCTTTGCCCTCTACATTATTAATACTATCATCGCGATCACCGCAGCCCTGACTATTGGCATGATTATCCAGCCGGGTGCGGGGGCTAACTTGGCCGGTACGGTGACTGAGGCTGTGCAGCTGACCACGACCGAAACGCCGGATATCTTTTCCCTGATCGTCAACATCGTACCGAGCAATCCGGTACAGGCGTTTGCCAATGGCGACATGCTGCAGATCATCTTCATGGCGATCCTGACTGGCCTGGCCATTCAGGCGCTTGACACCCGTGGCGGCCCTGCAATCAAGACGTTCAAAATGGCCAACGAAATCATGATGAAGTTGGTCGGGCTGGTCATGAGCCTGGCACCATTCGGTGTATTTGCACTGATGATCCAACTGGGTGCCACCTTGGATGCCAATACCCTGATGTCGGTAGCCGGTTATGTTGCCTTGGTTGTCTCGATGCTGGTGTTCTGGATTTTCTTCTTCTATCCAATGATGGTAGGCCTGACTACTGGCATTAAGCCGAGTGCTTTCCTGCGCCATACCCGCGAGCAGATCCTGTTCTCGCTATCAACCGCGAGCTCGAACGCCACGATTCCGGTGACCATGCGGACCCTGACTGACAAGATTGGTGTGTCTAAGTCTGTGGCAGGCTTCGGTGTGCCTCTTGGTGCGACCATGAATATGTCCGGTGTGTCTATCTATATTGCTTTAGCTACCCTGTTTGTTGCCAATGCGTTTGGCCAGCCAATCAACAGCGCGGATATCTTTACCCTCGGCCTGACCATCCTGTTGCTGTCTATCGGTGCCGGTGGGGTACCGGGCGGTGGTGTGGTGATGGTTGGTGTATTGTTGCACCAGCTGGGTCTGCCGCCAGAAGGGCTTGCGATTGTTGCAGCGGTTGATCGTATCAATGATATGTTCTGTACCAGCTCGAACGTGGTTGGTGATACTGCAGTCAATACTATTGTGGCTAAATCAGAAAATGAAATAGGCAGCGTTGAAGCTGATGCCGAACCGCAGTCCGAGCGTGTCACTGTGAGCTAAGAAACATAGCTGGACATGTTGAAAATTGAAAGCGCCTCCGGGCGCTTTTTTTTATTTGCGTCCAATATTTCTTCCAATCGCCAGATTTAGCTACAATTTTATTATTAAATTAATTGCGCATTGATTGGATCGTGTTCGTGGGTTGGGGATAACGTGGTTTGGGCATGGGTGAGCCGATGTCTGTATAAGTCCCTCGTCTGCATGGATGCACTGGCCGAGAGGTATCGCGGATGAAAAGAGCAAATGGAAGCAGCACTGTATTGGGGACTTTGGTGATCTTGGGGGGCGGTGCACCAGCGTGGATAAAAATGCTGGAGCAAGCGGGTTGGGCTTGCCATCGCTGTTACGATCTCCGTGCCGCCGAATCACTGTTGCTGGAGGTGGGTCCCTGCATCGGCGTGGTCGATCTCACCCGGGACGAGTTCAGCCTACAAGGGGTGGCTGGCTTGGTGAACCGTAATAAACAAGTCCGATGGCTGGCGCTGGTCCACGAGCGTCAGTTGGACCATGATGTGATATGCCAATTTATCCTCAACTTCTGCATTGACTACTTTACCGATCCCGTCCCGGAGTCCCAACTGCTCGATACGATTGGCCACCAACGCGGGATGCTGCAGCTTGAGCGGCGGGTCTGGCCGCAACTTGGTGTGTTCGGTCAGTCGGGCTTGCAGGGTGAGCAGGCTGCAATGAAAAGTCTTCGCCACCATGTAAAGCGGATCGCCATGACGGAGCTCCCAGTCTTGGTCCAGGGGGAAATAGGGACGGGTAAGGAATTGGTTGCCCGGGCTATCCACCAAGCGTCGACGCGTGGTAGAGAGGCTTTTGTCTGTGTCAATTGCGAGTCGCTGACCGAAAGCTGGATGGTGGATGTGGGGGCGGAGAACCAGCCTAAGTGCAGTCTGCAAGCGGCGGATGGCGGGGTATTGTTCCTCGATGAAATCACCCACCTTGACCTAGCCCGGCAACAGGATTTGGTCCGTTTCCTGCGTGATGAAAGCTTGACGACTGAAACCGGTAGGAGAGTGAGCGCCGATATCCGTTTGATGGTGTCTACTCGCTATACCCAGGATGAACTGCTGGCGTCAGGTTTGCTCTGCGAGGAGTTGTATTATCGGCTCAGTGCGTTTGGGATCACGGTACCCACGCTGCGCGAGCGGGGGGAAGATATCGTGTTGCTGGCCGAATTTTTCATGCTTAAATTTGCCCGGCAGTATAACAGCCCGGTCAAAAAGCTATCACCGGAAGCGGGCCAGTTGCTGATGAACTATTCGTGGCCAGGCAATGTTCGGGAGATGATAGGCCATATCAAGCGGGCGATTCTGTTGAGTGATGACAAGATACTCGACGTGGAGCATCTTGATCTGCCGAGAACGATGGATGACAAGCAAAGCCTCAAGGAAATCCGCTCTGATTCTGAGCGTGGAGCAATCTTGGCGGTACTCGAAAACAACAAAGGACAGATTTCCGCCGCGGCCAGAGAGCTCGGTATTTCAAGGGCAACGATGTACCGCCTACTTAACAAGCATGATCTGGTCCCCCCACCCAAACACCTTCGGCAGGATAGGTAAGGTGTCATAGACTGGAATCGGCCCGGATGCTGGTGAATAATTCATCAAAGTCGGCCTTTCATCGGCAGAGTTAGAGTATTGTTGTTTTTGTCATCATTTACTGCCTAAGTGGTTGTTTTGTATTCGGCGCTTGTTACAATAACCCCATATTTCACATCTTTATAACTTATTGCCGGAGGAACTGATATGCCAATTACTGTCATGATGTCGCACACCTGTTCTTGCGGTGATACCAGCATCAAACCTAATCATTAACGGCAATCCGCTGTGTCAATGGGCCGCGGATTTCTGTCGCGGCTAGTTAAGTTATTGACTTATGTTGTCAGCCTAAACGGCAGGATCTGTGTCCCTCCTACTATCTATCATTTATATGGAGAGCACGATTATGCGCCAATCAGTCTATTTACGCCTTGCAGTCTTTCTTGTTCAGCTTGATGTTAAACGCGAGGACGCTCAGTGGCGAAGGGAACACCGCCGTATTCAGGTACACATGCCCTATCCCCTTTCAGCACATATGCTCAAAGATATCGGGGTTGATAACGAGTTCCGTATTTCTCAAGATCAACTGAGCCCTTCAGCGGTTCGTAAGGTACGACACCTGAGGCGGGAATATAAATCAAGACTTGTGACGTGATGCCTCCCCCGCGATGCGTTGGCGGGGGGAAAGTATGACGAACTGTTAGCAACCGCCGTAGCCCGTCACGGCTTGTAACATTTACCAACGCTTTGCGACGAATACGCTCTAGAGCCTTTGGCGAGGCTTAGGTAAAGTAGCCGGGCATCAACAAAGGTGTCTACCTAAGTTGGTTGAGCTAATGTTTTTCGGCCCCCGTATTACGGGGGCTTTTTTTTGCCTGCGAGTTGCCGCAGGGGCTTGAGGGAGTTATGGGCAAGGGTTGGAATACTGAATGCCGATCTCTTGCAGCGCCTCCATCACCTCGGTGTTCAGTTCAATATCCAGACTATCGATATTGGCATTGAGCTGCTCAAGTGTCGTCGCGCCAATGATATTGCTGGCGACGAAGGGGCGCTGGTTGACGAAAGCCAGTGCCATCTGGGCCGGATCTAATCCGTGCTCATGGGCAAGGTTGACATAGGCCTCGGTCGCGGCAATCCCTTGTGGTTTGAAGTAACGCGAGAAGCGCTCGAACAGGGAACAGCGAGCGCCTTGCGGGCGTGCACCATTGAGGTACTTGCCGCTCAGGGTACCAAATGCCAGCGGTGAGTAGGCCAGAAGCTCGACGCCTTCATGGTGGCTGATTTCGGACAGGCCGACTTCAAAGCTGCGGTTGAGTAGGTTGTACGGGTTCTGGATGGTCACAACCCTTGGCAGGTCGTGCTTTTCGGCCAAGCGCAAAAAAGACATCACGCCCCATGGGGTTTCGTTGGACAAGCCGATATAGCGGATTTTTCCGGCCCGGACCAGTTCGGCTAATGCGTCGAGCGAGTCGGTCAGGGTCACACCGGAGTGATCTTCTTGGTATTGGTAGTTGAGTTGGCCGAAGCAGTTGGTTTCACGCTGCGGCCAGTGTAACTGGTAGAGATCGATATAGTCGGTTTGCAGCCGGTTGAGGCTGGCTTCAACCGCATCGTGGATATTGCGTCGGTCGAGGGCCATCTCCGGCCGGATGTAGGGGAGGTTACGCGGGCCAGCGACTTTAGTGGCGAGAACCACCTTATCCCTCACCCCTTTGTTTTTCAACCAGTTGCCAATAAAAGTTTCTGTCAGCCCCTGGGTTTCTCTATTTGGTGGGACAGGATACATCTCGGCAGTATCGATGAAGTTGATCCCGCGTTCAAAAGCCAAGTCAAGCTGGCTGTGCGCGTCTTGCTCGTTATTCTGTTCACCGAAGGTCATGGTCCCGAGGCAGATTTTGCTGACCTCAAGACTCGAGTGGGGGATCTTGTGGTATTTCATTAGCCCTCCTTGGACTCATCAGATGTTCTCTCTTCGACTATAACGCGAGTTCTATACTGTGAGAAGACCCACAACACATTGAGCTGTCTCGCACTTGACCTTGCCGGGTTCGGCTTTGTGGCCAATAGTTAACCTTTGTCGGGTAAGGTTGGGGAGGGGGCATGAAACTGTCACAATTGAAGCACTGGACCAAAGCGGGCACCGGGTCGATTCCGGCATGCATCCTGACCAGCTATGCTGGATGTTCCGATTATCTGCTTGAGGTGGAGTACAAGCACCACCTCGAGCCGCTCAAGACCGATAGCGGGGAGATGGTTAAGTTCCAGTCGATCGAACAGGCAGGGGAGTTATTACGCCCGCTGGGGATCACCAGTGTGACGCTCCGGGTGATTGATCCCTATGATGAGTTCTCGCCTGACGGCCAGCTCAGCCAATGCCGGGAAGATATGACCATCGCCTTGTAAGCCGCTTTACAGAATAAAGTACTTTTCCAGCAAGCCGGCGGTGAAGTGGGTCTTGAGGTAAAAGCCTCGCGGCAGGGTCTTTATCGGCTGGCCGTTGGCACCGTAGGCTTCTGTCAGCGCTTTGCTGTTGGCGGCTTTCGGACGCAGTTGCAGCACTTCGCCGTGGCGGGCAGTGATCTGCTCGACCTGGCCGAGCACGATCATATCCATCAGCTCTTCCCAGTCTTGCCTTAGTTGCTGCTCCTCTTCTGCCGAAGGGCTCCACAGCAGCGGAGAGCCGACATGGCGTTCGGCCAAGGGAATATCGCGCTCACCCTCTACCGGGATCCACAGCACCCGGGCCAGCTTGTGGCGAATATGACTGTTTTCCCAGCACAGGCCGTGCAGCCCTATCAGCGGAGCCACACAAACGAAGGTGGTTTCCAATGGCCTGCCGTGATACCCGACCGGAATGGTCTTGAGCTCAATGCCGAGGTCCGCGAAGTCTGGTACCGGCTTGCTGCCAGCACTGGCACCGAGGTGCCATTCCAGCAGTTGACCCACCCAGCCTTTGTCACGTCGCAGATCTGGCGGGACAGTGATATTGGCTATTTGCGCCAGTTCACCGAGGGTCATCCCGGCCAGTGCGTTGGCACGCATCAAAAGTTCCTGTTCAGTCTTCGGGGTCGGTTGCATGGTGTTTACCTTCTGTATGGCAGGCGATCCTACCATAGCCGCGGTGGAGGATCCTATTCCCCAGTTATCCACAGGGTTGGGTGGCAAAAAACTTTATTATACCTCATCTGTGCATTTATACAGGGGTTGGTTGGTAATTTGACCAGTTGGATGGTGGTTTTTTGAGTGGTTGGTGCTTTTTGATGTGGATAAAATGCTGGGTGGTTGATCTTTGACCGATCTAAAAATGTGGCAGGGATGATCTTGTTATAAAGTGGCGCTGTAACTCGATTTTTATGCTTTAGTGTATGTTTAGTAAGGTTTTTATTGGGTTTTTATGCAGTGGTGACCCGTCCTTTTGTTGTTGCGTTTGATACACTAACCCACGGGATTGACGGCTTCTTCACAATTCTATCCACAGAAATCGTGTATAAATGTGGTCTATGTCTCATTGTGATGTTTATAAAGTATCCAGCAGCGAAAAGTTATCCATATTGTGAGGCTCAGCTAGGAAAATAGACGGATAAATAACAATGTTTGTTTACCCATAGGGTTGTCTGTGAAAAAATCACTATTAATAGAGATTTAATTGAGGTCGTCCAGTGATTGATGGCGATGGGTACCGCCCAAATGTGGGTATTGTGATCTGTAATAGCCATGGCCAAGTATTCTGGGCTCGACGATATGGACAACATTCCTGGCAGTTTCCGCAAGGTGGGATTGATGAGGGGGAGACCCCTGAGCAAGCCATGTATCGGGAATTATACGAGGAAGTAGGGCTAACCAAGAAGGATGTACGGATTGTGGCGTCTAGCCGCCATTGGCTACGTTACAAATTACCCAAGCGGCTGGTTCGCTGGGATTCCAAGCCGGTTTGTATCGGGCAAAAGCAGAAGTGGTTTCTGCTCAGTCTAGAATGCGATGAGTCTAAGGTGAATATGCAACGTGGCAGTACGCCGGAGTTTGATGGTTGGCGCTGGGTCAGCTATTGGTATCCCGTGCGGCAGGTTGTGTCTTTCAAGCGAGATGTATATCGCAGAGCATTAAAAGAATTTGCTGCCATAGCCATGCCTTTTAAAGAGCGCAAAGAACGAAAAAAGCGCCGGGGCAAGCGCGGCTAAGTCAGTTGGTAGGGAGCGGGGCGGATTATGCTGACGCAACTAAGAGAAATTGTTGAGAAGGTGGCGGCGGCCCCGAGTCTGCTTGATGCCCTCGAACAACTGGTGATCAGCACCTGCAAGGCCATGAAGACCGAGTGTTGTTCGGTCTACATTGCGGATCAGCAGCGCCAGCGTTTTACTTTGATGGCGACCAAGGGGTTGAGAAAGCCCCATCGTTATGTTGGCTTGCCTTTTGGCCAAGGGTTGGTTGGCTTGGTGGCCGACAGGGCGGAACCAATTAACGTTGCCGATGCCCGGCATCATCCCCATTTCAAACATCTCCCCGGGATCGGGGAAGAGTCTTTCAGCTCCTTTTTTGGTACGCCGATTATTCATCAGCGCCAAGTCCTTGGTGTACTGGTGATCCAGCAGCGTGAGCAGCGCGAGTTCGACGAGAGTGAAGAATCCTTCATGGTGACGTTGGCCGCGCAGCTGGCCGTGTTGCTTGCCCATGCCAAGGCGCAGGGAATGTGGCCGGATCAGCACAACGGCCTTCACTTGGTAGGCTCTGCAGCCTCCACCGGGGTGGCAGTTGCTCGCGCCTGGTGGGATGACAACCAGCCTCGGCTGGAACACGTGGCCCCGGCCTCCTGCCTGGATCGCGAAGCGGAACAAGAGCGTTTGACCATTGCTATCGAAATGGCAAGCGCTGAGTTTCGCCGCCTGCGCAAGCGCTTCGACAGTGAGCTGCACAAGGAAACGCTGGCCATATTTGACCTGTTCAGCCACCTGCTCAATGATCCCATGCTGAGAAAGGATCTGTTCCACAAAATTGCCGGTGGTGATTTGGCCGAGTGGGCGATCCGCCAAGTGGTGGAAACCTACTCTGCCCGCTTCGCCAATATGGAGGACGCCTACCTCAAGGAGCGGGCGCAGGATATTCGTGAGCTAGGCCAGCGGTTGCTGTTCTTTCTGGCCAATGAAGAGGTTTCCGAACTGTCTTGGGAGGAGCCGGTTGTTCTGTTGACCCGCGAGCTGACCGCCGCCATGCTGGCCAGCGTGCCGCGCGATAAGCTGGCTGCCGTCGTATCCCAGGAAGGTGCGGCCAACTCCCATGCCGCGATTCTTTCCAGAGCTCTGGGGATCCCCGCGGTGATGGGGGTCGATTTTGTGCCGGAGAAAATCCACAACAGCCTGGTCATTGTCGATGGCTACCGTGGCGACCTGCTGGTCAACCCGAACCGGCATGTGCTGGCTGAATACTTGCGCCTGCAGAAGGAAGAGCAGGAATTGGCAGCAGTGGTTGAAACCGGGTTGGATAAACCGGCGGCGACACTGGATGGTGAGCGGATCCACATTTTTCTCAATGCCGGCCTTAGCGCCGATACCAGTATTGCCGTCAACCGCGGTGTAGACGGGGTTGGCTTGTATCGGACCGAGGTACCGTTCTTGTTGCAGCGCAGTTTCCCGTCGGAAGAAGAGCAGACCCAGCAATACCAGTCGATCCTCGAAACCTATAGTGGCAAGCCGGTGGTTATGCGCACCCTGGACATCGGTGGTGATAAACCGCTGCCCTATTTGGCGATTGAGGAGGATAACCCGTTTTTGGGCTGGCGAGGGATCCGCTTTACCTTGGATCATCCTGAAATCTTCCTGATCCAGGTGCGGGCGATGCTCAAAGCCAGTATCGGCCACGACAACATGGATATCCTGCTGCCGATGATCTCCGGCATTGCTGAGCTGGACGAGTCGCTGACGCTGATTGAGCGAGCCTATACCGAAGTCGCGAAAACTGCGGCCGAGCAGGGGAGGGTATTACGTCGGCCTCGGATTGGGATCATGATCGAAGTCCCATCCATTCTCTACCAGCTACCGGTACTGAAAGGGCGGGTGGATTATATTTCTGTCGGAAGCAACGACCTGACCCAGTATTTGTTGGCGGTTGACCGGAACAATTCGCGGGTTGCCGGTGTCTATGATGCGTTGCACCCGTCGGTGATCCATGCGCTCAAGCATATTATTGATGTCAGCCAGCAGCTGCAATTACCGGTCAGTGTGTGTGGCGAGCTGGCCGGTGATCCGATTGGCGCTTTGTTGCTGGTCGGCATGGGGTACCGGTCGCTCAGTATGAATACCCGCAATGTTGCCAAGATAAAATACATGCTGCGCCACGTTTCGGTCGATGACATGAAGCAGTTGGCCGATTACGCCCTGTCGGCCACCTATGCCGATGAGGTCAGGCGTAATACGATCGAATTTGTTGACGGCCACGGCTTGGGCGGATTTATTCGTGCGGGTAAGTAGCTTCGTGGTCTTAGCGGGTTGGTGTGAGTAGTATGGCCGACATGTTGGTTTTGTATGGCAATGAGCTGTGGGTATTTGCCTGCTGTTTGGTGTTGGGTGCCATTGTCGGTATTTTAGCCGGCTTGCTTGGGATCGGTGGCGGGTTGCTGGTGGTGCCAGCGCTGGTCTGGCTGTTGCCGCAAGCCGGGGTCGAAGCTAACTTGGTGATGCATATTGCCTTGGGTACGTCCCTTGCCAGTATTGTGCTGACATCGGGATCGTCGGCACGCAACCATTTCCGGCTCGGTAATGTCGATTTAGCTATTGTCCGTAGCTTGGCGCCGGGAGTGGTATTGGGGGGACTGGGCGGCAGTTTTGTTGCCGAGCTGGTACCAACCTCGCTGCTACCGAAAATTTTTGCCATTATTGTGTTATTGCTGGCAACCCAAATGCTGCTGTCGATGCGATTTAGCAGCCAGCGTGATTTGCCCGGAGGCGTGGGAACTTTTTGCTCGGGTGGGATGATTGGCGTGGTGTCCAGTCTAGCCGGGATTGGCGGCGGTTCGCTGACTGTGCCGTTTCTCAATTGGCATGGGGTAGAAATGCGACGGGCAATAGGCTGTGCTTCTTTCTCCGGGGCGCTGATTGCGATTGCGGGAATGAGCGGGTTTGTGCTGGCGGGAGTTGGTGAGCAGACTTTGCCACCGATGAGCTTGGGTTATGTCTATTTGCCGGCGTTACTCGGGATAGTCCTGGTCTCAATGCAGACAACACGCTATGGTGCCGCGTGGGTAAGCCACTTGCCAACACCGGTGCTAAAGAAAATATTTGCTGTTTTTTTACTGTTTATCAGTATCAAAATGTTTATGGGGTAGTCATCATAGGCCTACTGCCTGTGAAGTATAGAGATAAGATTGATGAGCCAAGGTTATTTAACGTTTCCGAATATTGATCCGGTGTTGATTGAGATCGGGCCGTTAGCCATCCGCTGGTATGGCATGATGTATTTATTGGGGTTTGTATTTGCCATGTGGTTGGCCAACCGCCGGGCGGACAAGCCGGGCAGTGGTTGGACTCGCGAGCAGGTCAGTGACTTGTTGTTTGCTGGCTTCCTCGGCGTGGTACTGGGGGGGCGTATTGGCTACGTGCTGTTCTATAACTTCCCGCTGTTTTTGGATAATCCGCTGTACTTGTTCAAGGTCTGGACCGGCGGGATGTCGTTCCACGGCGGGTTACTCGGGGTGATTGCGGCCTTGTTCTGGTATGCGCGTAAGCATAACCGTACCTTTTTCAATGTCGCCGACTTTGTTGCCCCGCTAGTGCCTTTTGGCTTGGCGGTAGGGCGTTTGGGCAACTTTATTAACGGGGAGCTATGGGGGCGTGTCACCGACGTGCCTTGGGCCATGATCTTCCCAACAGGTGGGGATTTGCCTCGCCATCCTTCGCAGTTATATCAGTTCTTCATGGAAGGCTTCTTACTGCTGATTATTCTTAATCTCTTTATTCGCAAGCCGCGCCCGGCTGGGGCGGTATCGGGGCTGTTCTTGTTTGGCTACGGGGTGTTCCGCTTTATTGCTGAGTACTTCCGCGAGCCGGATGCGCACCTTGGCCTGTTTGCCGGTTGGATCAGTATGGGGCAGATTTTGTCATTGCCAATGGTCATTGGTGGTGCTCTGATGATACTGTGGGCCTACAAGTGCCAACCGAAAGGTAAGGCGGCTTAATTTCGCCAGATGATGACAGGGCAGCCTTGGGGCTGCCCTTTTTTTTATACCCGACCAAGAATTCGTGTAGAATTGGCCCACTTTATTTTTGAATTAGGGCCAGCGGAACCATGAAACAATACCTCGCGCTTTGCCAGCGCATTGTGGACGAAGGAGTGTGGGTTGAGAACGAGCGAACAGGCAAGCGTTGCCTGACCGTGATCAATGCCGACTTGAACTATGATGTTGCCAACAACCAGTTTCCGCTGATCACCACCCGCAAGAGCTTCTGGAAAGCGGCGATTGCCGAAATGCTGGGCTATATCCGTGGTTATGACAATGCGGCTGACTTCCGTGCCCTGGGCACTAAGACCTGGGACATGAACGCCAATGACAATGCAGCATGGCTAGCCAACCCGCACCGCAAGGGCGAGGATGATATGGGCCGCGTTTATGGGGTACAGGGGCGTAGCTGGCAGAAGCCCGATGGCAGCACGATAGACCAACTGCGTAAGATCATCGATAACCTGAGCAAGGGTATTGATGACCGCGGTGAGATCCTGACTTTTTACAACCCTGGTGAGTTTGATATGGGCTGTCTACGTCCGTGCATGCATACCCATACGTTCTCTCTGGTCGGTGACACCCTGCACTTGACGAGTTACCAGCGCTCTTGTGATGTCCCGCTGGGACTGAACTTCAACCAGATCCAGGTCTTTGCTCTACTGGCATTGGTGGCCCAGATTACCGGCCATAAGCCGGGTCAGGCTTACCACAAGATTGTTAATGCCCACATCTACGAAGATCAGCTTGAACTGATGCGTGATGTCCAACTCAAGCGCGAGCCGTTTCCGTCACCGCAACTGAAGATCAACCCAGAGATCAAATCGCTGGAAGATCTGGAAACCTGGGTCACTATGGATGATTTCGAGGTGGTGGGCTACCAGCATCACGGCCCAATTAAGTACCCTTTTTCTGTATAGAAACCTTGCTGCGGGTAACAAAATATTGCCGCAGAAACATATTTTTGCCCCTAAAAGCCTCTTTTAGGGGCTTTTTTGGGGCTTAGAGCGGTAAAGAGTAGCGGTACTGTGGTTCGATAGCTCTATGGATTTGCACATAGATTATTCGAATTAGGAGGGCGTTTGACGATCAAAAATGAAGATAGATTGCTTGACTAAAATAGCCTTCTGAGCAAGCCTGCACAGCACCACAGCACCACAGCACCACAGCACCACAGCACCACAGCACCACAGCACCACAGCACCACAGCACCACAGCACCACAGCACCACAGCACCACAGCACCACAGCACCACAGCACCACAGCACCACAGCACCACAGCACCACAGCACCACAGCACCACAGCACCACAGCACCACAGCACCACAGCACCACAGCACCACAGCACCACAGCACCACTTTTTCAACCAACAAAAAACCCCGCCGGAGCGGGGTTTTGATCAGTGTTTTGGCTTTTAGCTTATGCGGTCAGCGCTAGGATTGAGCCAGGGATTACCACGAATACCAGGGCGATGTAACCAGCAACTGCGGCTTTGCTCTTAGTACCGATTTCGCCTAGGTAGAAGGCCCCTTTCAGTGGCAGTTCACGTAGGAACGGTACACCGTAGATTAGGACTGTTGCCAGCAGGTTGAACGCAAGGTGTACCAGTGCGATTTGTAGAGCAAACACTGCGTACTCCCCCGATACTGCGGTTGCAGCCAGCAGAGCCGTGATACAGGTACCGATGTTAGCGCCTAGCGTGAACGGGTAAACATCACGTACTTTCAGTACACCGGTACCTACCAGCGGTACCATCAGGCTGGTTGTGGTCGATGATGACTGAACCAGAACTGTGACGACTGTACCTGAAGCGATACCGTGGATTGGACCGCGGCCAATCGCGCTTTTTAGGATTTCACGAGCACGGCCTACCATCAGGCTACGCATTAGCTTGCCCATGGCAGTGATAGAGACAAAAATCAGGCCGATACCAATCAAGATCATGAACACGCCACCCATGGTGCCAAAGCCGGCCAGTGGGCCCTTGATCAGGTTTACGCCCGGGCCTGTCAGTACCTTCATGAAGTTCATGCCACCCATGTCCATGTTGGCTGTGCCCATCATCGGCGATACCAGCCAGGTGGAGATTTTATCCAGCAGACCGAACATCATTTCCAGCGGAAGGAAGATTGCAACCGCTAGCAGGTTAAAGAAGTCATGAATCGTGGCACTGGCAAAAGCGCGGCGGAACTCGTCTTTACAACGGGCATGACCCAGGCTAACGAGGGTATTGGTCAGAGTTGTCCCCATGTTAGCACCCATGACCATCGGAATCGCCGTCTCAACCGGCAGGCCACCAGCTACCAAGCCGACAATGATAGAGGTTACTGTACTTGACGACTGGATAAGCGATGTTGCTACCAAGCCGATCATCAAGCCAGCAATCGGATGCGAGGCAAACTCAAACAGCGTTTTAGCTTGTTCACCAACAGATAGTTTGAAGCCGCTGCTCACGACAGAGACAGCAACAAGTAGAACGTAAAGCATGAACGCCAGGTTAGCCCAGCGGACCCAGCGCATAGAGCTGTTCATTGGCTGTTCAGCAGTAGAGGCTTGGGTAGTCATAATCATTTCTCCATGACAGGAATATGTCTTTTGGGTTTCATATTTTTGAAATCTGGGGGCGATGTTAGAGATCGAATATTTCAGAAATATGACAGTTACTGTCACAAAGTAAGTTTGTGCTCATTTTGCGATGAGGAGCGATGCTTTTCGCTGTAATGAATAATTTACTATGGTTTTAATTTATTGATTTATAATTGTTTTTATTGATTTGTAAAATTGATGGTGAGCTTTGATTTTTTTCTCTTGCCATTCGTTGTTTTTGTGGAATTAATGAAAGTTGCCCGTTTTTCACACAGTATTGAGTGGCCAATATGACAGGGTAAAAAAAACACAGTACGGATATTGCTTGTCTTGGTGATGTATTGCTCGGTTTTACCGATGTTTATCTTCTGAACAAACGATTTAACAGTTTAGTGCTGTGACGACTAAACTAAATTTACATTTTTATTGTGACATTTGTTTCACGCAAAGGAGTTCCGGTCAATGACCGATGCGATTCGTAAATTTTTAAAACTAGAGTCTGCTGGTGGGATAATCCTGATCATCGCGGCAGCGATGGCTATGATGATTGCGAACTCGCCATTGCAGGATCTGTATAACGGAACCCTGCACACTTACGTTGCGGGCTTATCTATTTCACATTGGATCAACGATGGTCTGATGGCTGTGTTTTTCTTGCTAATCGGCTTGGAAGTCAAGCGTGAACTCATCGAAGGGGCGCTGAATACCAAAGAAAAAGCGATCTTCCCGGCCATTGCAGCTGTCGGCGGCATGATTGCGCCAGCGTTGGTTTACGTGCTGTTTAATTTTGCCGATCCCCTTGCCGTTCAGGGCTGGGCGATTCCGGCTGCAACCGATATTGCTTTCGCGTTGGGGATCATGGCCCTGCTCGGCAGCCGAGTACCGGTGAGCCTCAAAGTCTTTTTGCTGGCATTGGCGATTATTGACGATCTTGGGGTAATTGTGATCATAGCGCTGTTCTACAGCAGTGATTTGTCTACCTTGGCGTTGGCTGTGGCCTTTGCTGCAACGGCTGCTCTCTTTGTTATGAACGCCAAAAACGTCACCAAGGTCTCATGGTACGTTGTTGTTGGCTTGATCCTCTGGATTAGCGTCTTGAAGTCAGGGGTGCACGCCACATTGGCTGGTGTGGTGCTGGGCTTTGCTATCCCGCTGTCGGGCGAAGGCGGTTTATCTGATCAGCATTCGCCGCTTAAGAAAATGGAGCATGCATTGCATCCGTATGTCGCCTTCCTGATTTTGCCTGTGTTTGCCTTTGCCAATGCCGGGATCTCATTGGAAGGGGTCTCTTTGGCGGGCCTAACGTCCATGTTGCCTCTAGGTATCGCGCTGGGGCTGATGATTGGCAAGCCGCTTGGTATCTTCACCGCGAGCTATCTGGCGATCAAAACCGGCCTGGCGAGCATGCCGGAAGGAATTGGCTTTAGACAGATCTTTGCGGTCTCAGTACTGTGTGGTATCGGCTTTACCATGTCCATTTTCATTTCGTCACTGGCTTTTGTCGGTGCCCCTGAGGACTTCAGTACTTACTCTCGTTTGGGAATCCTATTGGGATCGACAGTATCCGCGGTATTGGGTTACATGATGCTAAGCCGGTCGCTGCCAAGGAGTGTTGCCAAGGAAAATGGAGGTGTAATATGAAACGCGCATTGATTATTGTCGGGATCATGATATCAGCGACAGCGATGGCCGTACCGGATTACCAAAGTTGCGATCAAGACAGCAGCACTGAGATTTGCCAAGCTTACCTGGCCGGTGTCAACCACGGTAAATCGGCTGGCGAAACGACAGCAATGGTGGAAAACGATAGCCCATTCCGTTCCCGGGCATTGGAGCAGCGGGTAGGAGAGCGCTACCGAAAAATGACATCGATTGAGCCTAAGACCGCATTACCTGCAGATTGATCGCTTTTTTCGGTGTATAGACACTGAATAAGTGTAATATTTCATTGGTGAATGAATAATTACAGTTGAAGCACCCAGAAGCTAAGCGTAAGCTGGCTTCTGGGATTTTTATTTTTTGGTAGCTTTATTTCCAATCAGCATTAATCAGGCCTAAGTTGCTGGTTATGGCGACTGACTACGTCATCAGCATTTTGGTAACTCCGTTACCGCAAACTCCTCTTGTATTCGGTTGTTTCACCTCCGAGTTGGCCATTGCCTATCCCGATTGGAAATACACTGTTTATGGAAAATGGTAGCTAAACATGTCTCACCTTAACTACAACCACCTCTATTACTTCTGGATGGTTTGCAAGCAGGGCTCAGTCACCAAGGCTGCCGATGCGTTGTTTTTGGCTCCGCAGACGGTCACCGGACAGATCAGGGCGCTGGAAGAGCGCCTCAAAGGCAAACTGACCAAACGTGTTGGCCGTAACATCGAGCCGACAGAGTTAGGCCAGCTGGTCTTTAAATATGCCGATAAGATGTTCGACCTCAGCTACGAGATGTTGGATATCGTCAATTACACCCAGCGCGAGAACTTGCTGTTGGAAGTCGGGGTGGCCGATGCGTTGTCAAAGCGCTTGGTCAGCAAAGTGTTGATGGAAGGCTTGCCGGAAGACGAGCGTATTCACCTGCGTTGCTATGAATCGACCCACGAAATGCTGCTGGAGCAGCTGTCGCAGCACAAGCTGGATATGATCTTGTCGGATTGTCCGGTGGACTCTACCCAGAGCCCGGGGCTCTACAGTAAGAAGCTGGGTGAGTCGACCATGAGCTTTTTCTGCAACGAACCAGACAAGCCACTGAACTTCCCTGCCTGCATTGAAGATTACAAGCTGCTAATACCGGGCCGACGCACTGCGATGGGGCGTAAGCTAATCCATTGGTTCGACCAGATGGGGATCACCCCAAATATCCTTGGCGAGTTCGATGATGCCGCACTGATGAAGGCCTTTGGCCTGTATCAGCAGTCAATGTTTGTCGCGCCGTCGATCTATGCGGCCGAATTGGAAGATACGGCCCATAATATCCGTGAGGTAAAGCGGGTCAAAGAGATCAAAGAAGAGTATTACGTCATTTTCGCTGAACGGATGATCATGCACCCTGCGGTAAAACGCATTTGTGAGGCGGACTTTAGAAAACTGTTTAAATAAAGTTGCTGGTTTTTGTTCGTTTAATTCAAATATCCATACTGTGTGCTAGAAAACCATGTTTAAATTAAGTACATTAGCGTTAACTTAATTGACTGGTGGTAGCAGTATGGAACTACAGCAAATGGAGCAAAATGCCCCTAAAGCCGTAGCTCTGCTAAAAGCAATGGCCAATGAGCGGCGTTTATTCATCCTGTGCTACTTGCTGGAGGAAGAAATGTCGGTCGGCATGATGAGTGAGCGACTGGGGATCAGTCAGTCGGCATTGTCACAGCATTTGGCGTGGTTGCGGCGCGATGGCCTAGTAGAAACAAGGAAGGTTGCTCAGACGGTGTATTACCGCCTCAAGAGCGACGAGGTCAAAGCAATGATGCAGTTGCTACACAAGATGTATTGTGGAGCCTAGCAGCGCAGCGCAGCGCAGCGATTCGATTGCGGATAAGCAGATATAAAAAAACCGGCGTAAGCCGGTTTTTTTATCAAAATCAGAAACTCAAATTAAAGAGCTTTGATTTTCGCAGCTAGACGAGCTTTGTGACGTGCAGCTTTGTTTTTGTGGATCAGGCCTTTAGTAGCCATGCGATCCATAACAGGTTGCATTTCAGCGAAAGCTTGAGTAGCAGCTTCTTTGTTGCCCGCTTCGATAGCAGCAATAACTTTCTTGAAGAAAGTACGCATCATTGAACGACGGCTAGCGTTGTGCTGGCGACGTTTTTCAGAAGTGATCGCACGTTTCTTAGCAGATTTGATGTTAGCCAAGGGTATAACTCCAAAACTTGGTACGGTGACATTTTAAGGCCGAGGACTATGCCTGTTTAGCCAAAGATTGTCAAATGATTTGTGCAAATAACCGCCTAACCAATTGAATTGGCACTTGCGGATTAACACGGTTAATATGGCGGCAGATTTTACCAGCATTTGGCTACGGAAGTCACCTTTTGGGGCCATCTTTATGAGGTTTTTTTTGTGAGCAAGCGTCTTTTGCGCTCAGGACTGATTGTCAGCACCATGACATTGGTCTCTCGGGTGCTTGGTTTGGTGCGCGATGTCGTTGTTGCCAACCTGATGGGGGCCGGGGCTGCGGCCGATGTTTTCTTCTTTGCCAATAAAATCCCCAATTTTCTGCGGCGGCTGTTTGCCGAGGGGGCCTTTTCGCAAGCCTTTGTTCCGGTTCTGACTGAATACCATGCTTCTGGCGAGATAGATCGTACCCGGCAATTGATTGCCCGGGCGTCGGGGACCTTGGGCGTGATTGTCACTGTGGTGACCCTGCTGGGCATAGTCGGCTCGGGCGTGGTCACGGCCTTGTTCGGGGCCGGGTGGTTTATCGACTGGCTAAACGATGGCCCGTCGGCGCCGAAATTTGAGCTGGCCAGCCTGCTGCTGAAAATTACCTTCCCGTACCTGTGGTTCATCACCTTCGTTGCTCTGTCGGGGGCGATCCTCAACACCTTGGGGAAATTTGCCGTTTCTTCATTTACCCCAGTGTTTCTCAATGTCGCGATCATTGGTTGTGCCTGGTTTGTTTCACCTAACCTCGAACAGCCTGAAATTGGCTTGGCATTGGGGGTGTTCCTCGGTGGTCTGATCCAGTTTTTGTTCCAGCTGCCTTTTTTATATAAGGAAGGCATGCTGGTGAAGCCGAAATGGGGGTGGAACGACCCGGGGGTGGTGAAGATCCGCACCCTGATGATCCCGGCGCTATTTGGTGTTTCGGTTAGCCAGATCAACCTGTTGTTTGATACCTTCATTGCCAGCTTCCTGACCACAGGCTCTATCAGCTGGCTGTATTACTCCGACCGCTTGCTGGAATTCCCGCTGGGTCTGTTCGGTATTGCCATTGCTACGGTGATCCTGCCGGCGCTGTCACGCAAACACGTTGACCAAAGCCCCGAGCAGTTCGCCCATACCATGGATTGGGGGGTGCGCATGGTATTGCTGCTGGGGATCCCTGCGATGCTCGGACTGATGGTGCTGGCCAAGCCGATGCTGATGGTCTTGTTCATGCGTGGTGAATTTAGCCCCAATGATGTACAGATGGCATCCATGTCACTGCTGGCTTATGCATCCGGCTTGCTTAACTTTATGCTAATCAAGGTACTGGCACCGGGCTATTACGCAAGGCAGGATACGAAAACTCCGGTGAAATTTGGTATTGTCGCTATGGTGACGAATATGTTCTTCAATGCCATCTTCGCTTACTTCTATGGCTATGTGGGTCTAGCGATGGCCACGGCGCTGTCGGCACTGGTTAACGCCGCCCTGCTATACCGTGGCCTGCATATTACCGGTGTATACAAGGTGACGGGTGAAACTTTGGGGTTTGTCTTGCGCCTTGTTGTCGCAGGTGCTGCCATGGTCGGCACCCTATTGTGGGTTCTGCCTGAAATGACGGTGTGGTTGGAGTGGACTTTGCTTGACCGTGTGCTGTGGCTGGCGGGTCTTATTGGTGTCGGTGCTGGGGTATATCTCGTGGCCGTTATGCTGATGGGCGTTCGCCCTCGCCACCTGCGTGCCGCCAGTTAAAGTGACAGAATCACAATGCGGGTGGTGATAAAATCCCCGCAAAATCGCCTGAATATGATTCAGATTGGTATGATGGACCCAGAGTAGTATATAATCCGTCAGTTTTTCACTCTGCGAAAATGAACTTGACGCATGGAATTGATCCGAGGAATACATAATATCCAGCCAAAGCACCGCGGTTGTGTGCTGACGATTGGTAATTTTGATGGTGTTCACCTAGGTCACCAGGCAGTGCTACGCAATGTCATGGCCAAGGCGAAGGCGCTCGGCTGTCCGGCGACAGTGATGAGCTTTGAACCCCAACCTCAGGAGCTGTTTGCCGGAGACCAGGCACCCGCTCGGTTAACGCGTTTTCGAGACAAATACTTACGCTTGAAAGAGCAAGGTTTGGATCGTTTCCTGTGCGTCACCTTCAATCGCCATTTCGCCAATTTGTCGGCACAAGATTTTGTCCGCCGCTTGTTGGTTGAGCAATTGGGTGTTAAGTTTCTGGTAGTTGGTGACGACTTTCGCTTCGGCAAAGGCCGCAGCGGGGATTTCGCCATGTTACAAGCTGCCGGTAAAGAATATGGTTTTACTGTGGTGAGTACCCAGAGTTTCTGTGTCTCCGCGCAGCGTGTCAGCAGTACGGCAATCCGTCAGGCTTTGGCTGAGGATCAGCTCGAGCTGGCTGAGTCCATGCTGGGGCGTCCGTTCAGTATCAGCGGTCGCGTCTCCCATGGGCGAAAACTAGGGCGGACGATCGGGTTTCCGACAGCCAATGTCCCACTAAAACGCCGGGTCTCTCCGGTTTCTGGCGTTTATGCCGTCGACGTCTACGGCGTGGCCGATACTCCGCTTACCGGGGTGGCCAATGTCGGCCGTCGGCCGACGGTAAATGGTGTACGCCGTCAATTGGAAGTACACCTGTTTGATTTCCAGTCTGATCTCTACGGAGCTAAGATTGACGTCGTGCTGCGCCACAAGCTGCGCGACGAGATAAAATTTGAATCATTTGATGCGTTAAAAGCACAAATCGAGCGTGATGCGCAGTCAGCACGGGTGTGGCTGGCTGAGCGTAATAATGTCCAACTTCGCCCAAGTAACGGAATCGAGAATCAATGAGCGACTATAAAGATACCCTGAACCTGCCTGAAACAGGGTTTCCGATGCGAGGCAACCTAGCTCAGCGTGAGCCTGCAATGCTTAAGCGTTGGTACGATGAAGATCTTTACGGTGAAATTCGTAAAGCCAAGAAGGGTAAGAAATCCTTCGTACTGCACGATGGCCCTCCATATGCCAACGGTGATATTCACATTGGTCACGCGCTAAACAAGATTCTTAAAGACATTATTATTAAGTCAAAGACTCTGTCAGGCTTTGATGCGCCATACATTCCTGGCTGGGATTGTCACGGCCTTCCTATCGAGTTGATGGTAGAGAAGAAAGTGGGCAAGCCGGGCCAGAAGGTTACTGCTGCGGAATTCCGCGAAAAGTGCCGCACTTACGCAGCCGGTCAAGTTGAAGGCCAGAAAGAAAGCTTCATGCGTCTGGGTGTGCTGGGTCAGTGGGACAAGCCTTACCGCACGATGGATTTTGGCACTGAAGCCAACATCATCCGCTCGCTGGGCAAGATTGCCGACCAGGGTCACCTGCTAAAAGGCTTCAAGCCTGTTCACTGGTGTACAGACTGTGGCTCTGCACTGGCTGAAGCCGAAGTAGAATACAAAGACAAAGTGTCTCCTTCTATCGATGTTCGCTTTAAAGCGGCTGACGAAGCTGCAACTGTAGCGAAGTTCCAGTGTGCTGACGGCCACACCGGCGAAGGCGATATCTCTATTGTTATCTGGACCACAACACCTTGGACATTGCCTGCCAACCGTGCGGTTGCAGTACGTGATGACTTGGAATACGTGCTTATCCAGGTTGAAGGTGAGAAGAAAGAGCGTTTGATCGTTGCCTCTGAGCTGGCGAAAGATGTTCTGGACCGTGCTGGTATCGAGCATTTCCACAACCTTGGCTTCTGTAAAGGTGCCGATCTGGAATTGGTACGTTTCAACCACCCATTCTACAGCTTCGAGGTACCAGTGATCCTGGGCGATCACGTAACGACTGAATCAGGTACGGGTTGTGTACACACTGCACCGGGCCACGGCCAGGAAGACTTCGCTGTCGGCCAGAAGTACGGCCTTGAAGTGGCTAACCCAGTAGGTAGCAATGGTGTTTACCTACCGGATACCGAGCTATTTGCCGGTCAGCACGTATTCAAAGCCAACGATGCGGTTGTTGAAACATTGAAAGAGCACGGTGCGTTGCTTCACCACCATGCTTACGAGCACAGCTACCCACATTGCTGGCGCCACAAGACGCCAATCATCTTCCGTGCTACGCCGCAGTGGTTCGTGTCGATGGACCAGGCAGGCCTTCGTGCTAAAGCGCTGGAAGAAATCAAAGCGGTTGAGTGGATGCCTGAGTGGGGCCAGAGCCGTATCGAAGGTATGGTTGAAGGTCGCCCTGAGTGGTGTATCTCTCGTCAGCGTACTTGGGGTGTGCCAATTGCCCTGTTTGTTCACAAAGAAACGCAAGATCTTCACCCGAACAGCGCTGAGCTGATCGAGAAGGTGGCACAGCTTGTTGAGCAGAAAGGTATCCAGGCATGGTGGGATCTTGACCCTGCAGAAATCATGGGTGAAGAAGATGCCGCCAAGTACGAAAAAGTACTGGATACTCTAGATGTATGGTTCGACTCGGGTGTAACTCACTTCTCTGTGGTTGATAGCCGCGAAGAGTACAACGGCAATAGCGCCGATCTATACCTAGAAGGTTCTGACCAGCACCGTGGTTGGTTCCAGTCTTCACTGATCTCTTCAGTGGCGATGAAAGGCGAAGCACCTTACAAGCAAGTGCTGACTCACGGTTTCGTGGTTGATGGTCAGGGTCGCAAGATGTCCAAGTCTGTCGGTAACGTTGTGGCACCGAAAGATGTGACCAACAAACTGGGTGCTGACATCCTGCGCCTATGGGTTGCATCGACTGACTACACCGGCGAAGTTGCAGTATCTGACGAGATCCTTAAGCGCTCTGCTGATGCTTACCGCCGTATCCGTAACACCTCTCGCTTCTTCCTGGCGAACCTAAGCGGTTTCAACCCTGAAACTGACCTAGTTGCACCAGAAGAGATGGTTGCACTGGATCGCTGGGCTGTTGGCCGTGCGATGGCCGCACAGGAAGAAATCATCAAGGCGTACGATGAGTACAACCTGCACGCGGTAACTCAGCGTCTGATGCAGTTCTGTTCGGTTGAAATGGGCTCATTCTACCTGGATGTGATCAAAGACCGTCAGTACACTGCCAAGCGTGGTGGTCATGCCCAGCGTAGCTGCCAGACCGCACTATACTACATCGTAGAAGCTCTGGTCCGCTGGATGGCACCTATCATGTCGTTCACTGCTGATGAGATCTGGAACGAGATGCCAGGCCAGCGCGATAAGTTCGTGTTCACTGGTGAGTGGTTCGAAGGTCTGTTCGGCCTAGCGGAAGGCGAAGAGCTAAGCAACGAATTCTGGGCTGAAATCCAGACCGTACGTGGCGCGGTGAACAAACTGCTTGAGGGCGCGCGTAAGGACAAAGTGATCGGTGGTGCGCTGCAGGCGGAAGTGACCCTTCATGCCTCTGAAGCACTGGCTGCTAAGCTGAACAAGCTGGAAGATGAACTGCGCTTTGTTCTGCTAACCTCTAAAGCAGAAGTCGTTGTTGCAGACAGCAAGCCAGAAGGTGCGCAGGAGACTGACGTTGAAGGTTTGTTTGTGACTGTAGCAGCTTCTGAAGCGGCGAAGTGTGACCGTTGTTGGCACCACGTTGCCGATGTTGGCACAATCGAAGGTCACGAAGAAGTGTGTGGCCGCTGTGTCAGCAATGTCGAAGGTGAAGGTGAAGAGCGTAAGTTTGCCTAATGAGTAAGTTATCGTCTGAAAACGGACTATCGCTGAAGCAATCTGGGGTTCGCTGGCTATGGCTAGCGGCTCTGGTGTTCATTGTTGATATTGGCAGCAAGCTGCTAGTCATGAATACGATGGAGTACGGTTGGCCAAACCGTATTGAACTGCTGCCATTCTTTAATTTGCTTTACGTCCACAATACCGGGGCGGCTTTTAGCTTTTTGAGTGATGCTGGCGGTTGGCAGCGTTGGCTGTTTGCAGCGATAGCTCTTGGGGTCTGCTCCATGCTGGTGTTCTGGATGCGCAAGCTGCCGGCGACCCAAAAACTGGCCAATGTTTCCTATGCCCTGATCATTGGCGGGGCATTGGGCAACTTGTTTGACCGTCTGTACCACGGCTTTGTGGTCGACTTCCTTGATTTTTATGTTGGGAGCTACCATTGGCCGGCCTTTAATATTGCCGACATGGGCATATGTATCGGTGCCGGTCTGATTATCCTTGATGGCTTCTTGTCTGATAAGGACAAGAAGAAGCAAGCGGTTAAGCACTAAATCGGCCTAAGGCTCAAATATCCCTAAGCGCCGTCCGTTGATACGGGCGGCGCTTTGTTGTTAAATGGGCGGGTATAATTAGAGAGAAGGATCCTACATGTCGGTCATTACGGAAAGCAGTGAAGTACTCATGCACTTTGCCATCAAACTTGAAGATGGCTCTGTGGCAGATTCAACCCAGGCGATGGGCAAACCGGCAAAATTCAACATGGGCGATGGCAGCCTGACAGACAATTTCGAAAAATGTCTGCTGGGCTTGGCACAAGGGCAGAAGAGCAGCTTCGACCTTGAGCCGGAAGATGCGTTTGGCTTGCCAAACCCAGATAACATCCACCATGTTGACCGTACCAAATTTGGTACCGATGCCCCGGCCGAGGTCGGCAATATTATCGCCTTTGCCGGTCCTGACGGCAGCGATATTCCGGGCATCATTACAGAAGTTCTCGGTGACTCTGTGACCGTTGATTTCAATCACCCGCTTGCAGGGCAGCGTGTGACTTTCGAAGTTGAAGTCGTTGCCATTGAAAACTAAGAGCAGTTAGCAATGAAAATCTTACTCGCGAACCCTCGGGGTTTCTGTGCCGGTGTCGACCGAGCCATCAGTATTGTTGAGCGTGCGCTGGAAATGTACCAGCCACCGATTTACGTCCGCCATGAAGTGGTCCACAACCGTTTTGTGGTCGAGGGATTGAAACAGCGCGGTGCCATTTTTGTCGAAGAACTGCATGAAGTGCCGGACGACAATATTGTGATTTTCTCGGCTCACGGGGTGTCGCAGGCGGTACGCAGCGAAGCCAAGGCCCGTCAGTTGACGGTATTCGATGCGACCTGCCCGCTGGTGACCAAGGTCCATATGGAAGTGGCGCGTGCCAGTCGCCGCAATATGGAAGTGGTACTGATCGGCCATGCCGGCCATCCTGAGGTGGAAGGTACCATGGGGCAGTACTCGAGCGAGACGGGTGGGATGTATCTGGTTGAGAAGCCCGAAGATGTCGAGGCTTTGAGCGTGAAAGATCCAAGCAACCTGCACTACGTCAGCCAGACCACCTTGTCGGTCGACGAGACGGCTGATGTGATCAACAAGCTGCGCGAAGTTTTTCCCGAGATCCAGGGGCCGCGCAAGGACGATATCTGCTATGCGACCCAAAATCGTCAGGATGCGGTACGCGAAATGTCTACCGATGTTGATGTAATGATCGTGGTCGGCTCGAAGAATTCATCAAACTCCAACCGCCTGCGTGAACTGGCCGAGAAGCTGGGTACGCCGGGCTACCTGACCGATTGCCCTGAAGATGTTGATCAGATGTGGTTCGAAGGGAAAACGAAAATCGGTGTTACCGCCGGTGCATCGGCACCGGAAGAGCTGGTGAACCAGATCATTGCGCGCATCCAGTCGCTGACGGATGCCAGTGTCGATGAGCTGACCGGCCGCGAAGAGAATATGTTCTTCGAAGTGCCGCGTGAATTGCAGGTCAAGAACGTCTAGTAACAGGCGATTAAAGCTCTGTTTACTGTATTTATCAGCCCCGGCCTCTGCTGGGGCTTTTTTTATCTTTCTCAACAGGCTACATTGGAGAGTATAGAGAACATAGAACCAGGGAGATGAAGCGCAATGGTAAGAATTGCGATTGCTGGCTCGGCAGGACGTATGGGCCGCCAGTTACTGAAAGCGACACACTTGTCCGAGCAGGCAGTGTTAGGTGCGGCGACCGAGCGTCCTGAGTCGACACTGATTGGTGCTGATGCCGGTGAGCTGGCAGGGATTGGTCCGGTGTCGGTGATTATTGTCGAGGATTTGGTCAAAGCCGTTGATGACTTTGACGTACTGATCGACTTTACTGCACCGGCTGCAACGTTGGCTAACCTGGCTTTCTGCCAGCAGCATGGCAAGAAAATCGTCATAGGTACCACGGGATTTAGCGATGATGAGCGTGGCCAAATCGATCAGGCTGCTAAGTCTGTCCCTGTTGTGATGGCCCCGAACTACAGTGTCGGTGTCAACCTGGTGTTCAAATTACTGGAGAAAGCCGCCAAGGTGATGGGTGATTACTGTGATATCGAAGTGATCGAAGCCCACCACCGCCACAAGGTGGATGCGCCGTCCGGAACCGCTATCGGTATGGGGGAAGCAATCGCCGGGGCGATGGGCAACAAGCTGAGCGATGTCGCTGTCTATGCTCGCGAAGGGATCACCGGTGAGCGCAGCCGCGATGAGATCGGTTTTGCGACCATCCGTGCCGGCGACATTGTGGGTGAGCATACCGCCATGTTTGCCGATATCGGTGAGCGAGTGGAAATCACTCACAAGGCGACCGATCGTATGACCTTTGCCAGCGGTGCTGTCCGCGCGGCAGCATGGCTAAATAGCAAGCCGGCGGGCTTCTATACCATGCACGATGTGCTAGGGCTCGATGAGCTGTAATGGATGTTAATAAACCGGCCAATTGGCCGGTTTTTTTATAGCTGTCCACTGTACGGGATAAATGCGAATGACCGAAAACGCGACAAAATAGGGGAAAAAGCCATATTCCTTCAGAGGATTTTTCTGGTTGTTAGATGTGGCGATATGCTTAGTGAGTGCATAATCAGCCATTTTGCTGCTGGTCGCTGGTTGTGTTGTTAGCTATTCGACGAATTGGCGGTATTTTCTTGCTTTTAGTGTTTGTTTTGCTGGTTTTGTTGTTGTTTTTTGCTGACTTGCCTGAAAGGTGTAGCTAACTTGGGTTGTTGGCAGGCTAAATTGAGAGTTTTTTGTTTTTGTTTTTTACTGAAATCAGGCAAACGATAAACTGGATCGCGGTAGAAAAAAGAACCGTAAAAAGGTGGAGTTTTCTTTGGGTTTTGCCCGTCTTTGCTGGTTTTGGTGGTAGGGTGGCTAAAAAATAAATTTATTTTTCGTGATCTGTTGACAGATTTCGATACCGTCTCTAGAATGCGCGCAATTTGTCAAAAATCAGCTTGACTCGCGTTTTGACTTTGTATGGAATGGGTAATTGCAACTTTATCTGTTTTAACTGCATTTTTATTTTATTGGAGGTTGTCTTGAGCAAATCAGCGCTGTTAGTCCTGGAAGATGGGACAGTGTTCCGCGGCGTGTCCATTGGGGCAGATGGTTCGGCCGTTGGTGAAGTTGTTTTTAATACCTCGATGACGGGGTATCAGGAAATTCTCACCGACCCTTCTTATTCTCAGCAGATTGTTACTCTTACTTATCCTCATATTGGCAATACCGGAACGAATTCCGAAGACGAAGAATCCTCCTCAATCCACGCCCAAGGCCTGGTCATTCGCGACCTCCCTCTTATCGCTTCTAACTTCCGTAATCAGCAGTCCCTTTCTGATTACTTGAAATCCCAGAACATCGTTGGCATCGCCGACATCGATACCCGTAAGCTGACTCGCCTACTGCGCGAGAAAGGTGCGCAGAACGGTTGCATCGTAGCGGGTAACAACCTGGACGAAGCGCTAGCACTGGCGAAGGCGAAAGAGTTCCCTGGCCTGAAAGGCATGGATCTGGCTAAAGAGGTGACCACCTCTGAAGCTTACCCGTGGAAACAAGGTTCATGGACGCTGGAAGGCGGCCTACCAGAAGCCAAAGATGACAGCGAGCTGCCATACCACGTAGTGGCTTACGACTTCGGTGCTAAGCGCAATATCCTGCGTATGCTGGTTGACCGTGGCTGTCGTCTGACTGTTGTTCCTGCCCAGACTTCAGCTGAAGAAGTACTGGCTCTGAACCCAGATGGTGTCTTCCTGTCAAACGGCCCTGGCGACCCAGAGCCATGTACTTATGCGATTGAAGCTACAAAAGTGTTCCTTGAAAAAGGCCTACCAATTTTCGGTATCTGCCTTGGCCACCAGATCCTTGCTTTGGCCTCAGGTGCACAAACGGTGAAAATGAAATTTGGTCACCACGGTGCCAACCACCCGGTTAAAGATCTTGACCGTGATGTGGTGATGATCACCTCACAGAACCACGGCTTTGCCGCTGATGAAGCAACGCTGCCTGAAAACCTTCGTGCGACCCACAAGTCACTGTTCGACGGCTCACTACAGGGGATCCATCGTACTGATAAGCCGGCCTTCAGCTTCCAGGGCCACCCTGAAGCAAGCCCAGGCCCGCACGATGCAGCGCCACTATTTGATCACTTCATCGACCTAATTAAGCAGCACAGCGCCTAAGCCGGAGTAATTAAGCAATGCCAAAACGTACTGATATTCAAAGTGTTCTAATCCTAGGTGCTGGCCCGATCGTTATCGGCCAGGCATGTGAGTTTGACTACTCGGGTGCCCAGGCGTGTAAAGCCCTACGTGAAGAAGGCTACCGAGTTATCCTGGTTAACTCGAACCCAGCGACCATCATGACTGACCCAGAGATGGCCGATGCAACTTACATCGAGCCTATCCACTGGGAAGTGGTGCGCAAAATCATCGAAAAAGAGCGCCCGGATGCGGTACTTCCGACAATGGGTGGCCAGACAGCGCTAAACTGTGCGCTTGATCTTGAGAAGCACGGCGTACTGGAAGAGTTCGGCGTTGAAATGATTGGTGCAACAGCTGATGCTATCGACAAAGCGGAAGACCGCTCTCGCTTCGATGCGGCGATGAAATCAATCGGCCTTGAGTGTCCACGCGCGGATACTGCGAAAACCATGGAAGAGGCTTACAAAGTCCTCGATATGGTTGGCTTCCCATGTATCATCCGTCCTTCATTTACGATGGGTGGTACTGGTGGTGGTATCGCTTATAACAAAGAAGAGTTCGAAGAAATCTGTCGCCGTGGTCTGGATCTGTCGCCAACCAACGAGCTGCTTATCGACGAATCTCTGATTGGTTGGAAAGAGTACGAGATGGAAGTGGTTCGTGATAAGAACGACAACTGCATCATCGTATGTTCAATCGAAAACTTCGATGCCATGGGCATCCACACTGGTGACTCAATCACGGTTGCACCAGCACAGACCCTAACGGATAAAGAATACCAGCTGATGCGTAACGCATCGCTAGCGGTACTGCGTGAAATCGGTGTTGAAACCGGTGGTTCAAACGTACAGTTTGGTATTAACCCGAAAGATGGCCGCATGGTTATCATCGAGATGAACCCGCGTGTATCTCGCTCTTCGGCGCTGGCGTCTAAAGCAACAGGTTTCCCAATCGCGAAAGTGGCGGCGAAACTGGCTATCGGCTTTACCCTTGATGAGCTGATGAACGACATCACAGGTGGCGCAACACCAGCTTCGTTCGAACCAACTATCGACTACGTTGTTACCAAAATCCCTCGCTTTAACTTCGAGAAATTTGCGGGCGCAAACGACCGTCTGACAACTCAGATGAAGTCGGTGGGTGAAGTAATGGCTATCGGCCGTAACCAGCAAGAATCGCTGCAAAAAGCACTTCGCGGTCTGGAAGTGGGCGCGAACGGCTTCGACGAAATGGTTGACCTAGATGCACCTGATGCTCTGACGACTATCCGTCACGAGCTAAAAGATGCGGGTGCCGAGCGTATCTGGTACATCGCTGACGCATTCCGTGCAGGCCTATCGGTAGACGGCGTCTTCAACCTAACGAACATCGACCGCTGGTTCCTGGTTCAAATCGAAGAGCTAGTGAAGCTGGAGAACGAAGTGAAAGAAGGCGGTTTTGCTGGCCTTAACGCTGATGTTCTTCGCAAGCTGAAGCGCAAGGGATTTGCTGATGCGCGCCTCGCTAAGCTATTAGGTGTTGCTGAGACTGAAATCCGCAAGCTGCGTGACCAGTACGATATCCACCCGGTATACAAGCGTGTCGATACCTGTGCGGCTGAGTTCTCTTCTGATACCGCTTACATGTACTCATCGTACGATGAAGAGTGTGAAGCGCAGCCGACAGACAAAGACAAGATCATGGTATTGGGCGGTGGCCCGAACCGTATCGGTCAGGGTATCGAATTCGACTACTGCTGTGTTCACGCCTCACTAGCACTGCGCGAAGACGGTTACGAGACCATCATGGTTAACTGTAACCCAGAGACGGTATCGACCGACTACGATACGTCAGACCGCCTATACTTCGAGCCGGTAACACTGGAAGACGTACTGTCTATTGTTCGTGTTGAGAAGCCAAAAGGCGTTATCGTTCAGTACGGTGGCCAGACGCCACTTAAACTAGCACGTGCACTGGAAGCGGCTGGCGTGCCAATCATCGGTACTAGCCCAGATGCTATCGACCGTGCCGAAGACCGTGAGCGTTTCCAGGCAGCCGTTGAGCGCCTAGGCTTGCTACAGCCAGAAAACGCAACCGTAACGACAATGGAGCAAGCGGTTGAGAAGTCAAAAGAAATCGGCTTCCCACTAGTTGTTCGCCCATCTTACGTACTGGGTGGCCGTGCGATGGAAATCGTTTACGACGAAGCTGACCTGCGTCGTTACTTCAACGAAGCGGTAAGCGTGTCTAACGAGTCGCCGGTTCTGCTTGACCGTTTCCTAGACGATGCAACAGAAGTTGATATCGATGCCATCTGTGACGGCGAGCGCGTGGTTATCGGCGGTATCATGGAGCACATCGAGCAAGCCGGTGTTCACTCAGGTGACTCAGCATGTTCACTGCCTGCTTACACCCTAAGCCAGGAAATTCAGGATGTGATGCGCCAGCAAGTTGAGAAGCTGGCCTTCGAACTTGGTGTACGCGGCCTGATGAACACCCAATTTGCGGTGAAGGACAACGAAGTTTACCTTATCGAGGTGAACCCACGTGCTGCGCGTACGGTACCGTTCGTATCGAAAGCAACGGGTGCACCACTGGCGAAAATCGCTGCACGAGTCATGGCAGGCCAGTCTCTAGAGTCGCAAGGCTTTACCAAAGAGATCATTCCACCATATTACTCAGTGAAAGAAGTGGTACTGCCATTCAACAAGTTCCCAGGTGTTGACCCACTGCTAGGCCCAGAAATGCGCTCTACGGGTGAGGTAATGGGTGTTGGTGACACGTTCGCTGAAGCGTTTGCCAAAGCTGAACTAGGCTGTGGTAAAGAGAAGCAAGCCAAAGGCCGTGCACTACTGTCTGTTCGCGGTAACGACAAGCAGCGTGTGGTTGACCTGGCTTCCAAGCTGGTTAAGCAAGGCTACGAGTTGGATGCTACCCACGGTACTGCGGTTGTACTCGGTGAAGCGGGCATCAACCCTCGTCTAGTCAACAAGGTACACGAAGGTCGTCCTCACATTCTTGACCGCATCAAGAACAACGAGTACTCGTACATTGTCAACACAGCGGAAGGTCGTCAGGCTATCGAAGACTCGAAAGTCCTACGTCGCGGCGCATTGGCTGAGAAGGTGAACTACACCACTACGCTAAACGCAGCGTTCGCAACCTGCATGGCTTGGGCTGCTGATGACCGTAACAAGGTGACTTCAGTACAAGAGCTACACGCTCGTATCAATGACGCATAATAACTGATGCTTAATCACTGTTTTCGCTAGCGCAAAATAGTACCAAAACGGCCTGTGAATACAGGCCGTTTTTTTATATCTTCTAATGAAATGGTAAGGGATTTGGCAAAGCGAAATCCACCTTAGTGTCATGGTATTGAAGAACTGTGACGCCATTAATAATTTGTGTCAATTGTGGTTGAAAATCTCCTTGAAACTGCAACTGAAGTGCGTACAATTAGCCGCGTCGCATAAGCGATACTTATTTTTTGGAGATTTAGATGAACGATACCGACCATCCCCCGAGTATGAAGGTGGAAAATCAAACCTGCTAACGGCGTCGGTCTCCTATGATTCCGAACTGTCCCCAGGTTCGGAATAGTCTGTTCTATCTCATCTGTTGATGACCCTTTTCAAACATACTTTTCCTCGGTTTTCCCAAGCCATTATCTCAATATAGAATCTCGCCAATGTGTGGTGAATGACAGGCTCTTTGCTGTCTGTGAATCAACTAATAACAAGTTTTTTGCAGATAGGAAGTGGCACATTCATGCCGTGGTATGGCGTATTCTGGTGGTCGTTGCCGTGACCTAGCTAATCGGGAGATTCGCCATGACGGTAATGAACTATGCAGCAGATGCTGCACTGGTAAATGAAGAGCTGGCTCAGAACGATGTTCTGGCCGCACGTAACGCTTTTATGAAATATGACATTGATGAGCAGGCCAAACTATTGGTCAAAATGCCTATTTCAGAAGCGATTGCGATTTTGAGTGAAATGCCATTACGCCATGTGCAGACCCTGTTGGATCTGCTGGATGAAATGGACGAAGAAGTATGCATGCGCCATTTGGCGAACGGCCTTGGTCTGATCTGCTCGGAAGCAGAGCCTGCCGGCCACTACCTGCAAAACAGTGTGTTTAGCCATGTGCGCGAGCGTATTGGCTGGATTGTCGGTTTGGCACTATTGGGCATTGTTTCTGGCCTGATCATTTCGCACTACGAAGATACCCTGAGCCAGTTGGTATTGCTGGCGGTATACATGCCGGTGATTGCGGCGGCAGGTGGTAACACCGGTTCGCAGGCGGCGACGCTGGTGGTACGTGCGCTGGCAATGGAAGAAATACGGTGCCGGGACTGGGCCAAGGTGCTGTGGAAGGAATTCCGAGTTGCACTGATGATTGCCGGCGTACTTGCCGTTGTGATCATGGGCCGGGTGATGATGTTTAGCGATGGCTCGTCGCTGCCAATCGGTATGGAGCTGATGGATATCGCCATGGCCATCGGTGTGGCTATCTCGCTGCAGGTCGTTTTGTCGACAACCGTTGGTGGTGTACTGCCAATGATTGCCCGGGCGGCCAAGCTTGACCCGGCAGTACTGGTCAGCCCGGTATTGGCTTCGGTGGTGGATATCACTGGTATGATCATTTACTTCAAGACGGTCAATGCGTTCCTAGGCCTTGCCTAGAATATTAAGCAAAACAAGATTGTATTGAAAAAGCGAGTGGTGATGAGCCACTCGCTTTTTTGTTTGTTGCTAGTCAGTACCCAGACGTATCAATACTGCTGGTATAAGTCTTTATAGAGAGTACGTTCGAAGACTTCGATAGGTGGGGCAATAGCGGGTAGGCTGTCATCTCGCTCCGGCGGGAAGTAGTTACTTACCATCTGGACAAATAGCAGGGTTTGGCCTGACTGGGCCTTGATAAGGCCAGCCAAGTTGTAGGTGCCGTATAGCGATCCGCTCTTGGCGTGGATCCTTCCTTGCAGCGGCTTGTGGCGGAGACTCTGGCGGTAGCGCAAGGTACCGCTCTGGCCGCTGACGGGCAGGGTAGCGAGCAGGTTCAGCGTGTCGTCGTGGTTGTAGAGGTAAGTGATCACTTCCATCATTTGGCTCGCTGTCATGCGGTTATTGCGAGAGAGGCCTGAGCCATCGACGATGACTGCCCGATCCAAATCAATATCGGCCTTGTCTTTCAAAATAGCCTTGATTGCTTTGCTGGCGTTGGCAAAACTGCCTGGTTGCTGGAAGTATTTAGCGCCAATGGTCTTGGCGATGTTGTCCGCATACAGGTTGTCGGAGTCTTTGACCATGGTGTCGAGCAGCTCGTGCAGCGGGGCAGAGTGATGGCGTGCGATCACCTTGCCTTTGGCCGAGTCATCACGCTTGATCTCGCCTTGCAGTTTGATACCCAGTCGTTTTAGCTCGGCCTTTATCACATTGCTGATGTAGGCTTGGGTGTCCTGCACGGCGAAATTGAGCGGCAACGGTTTGTCACGCTTAATCAGGCAACCACTCAGGTGGTAATGATTGCTGCCCTTGTCTTTCAGCTCTAGATCGCAATGGTTGGCTTTCTGGTGCTCTTTGGTGGTAACGCGCGCACTGGTCGTAACGGTCAGTGGCTGGTGGCTGGGAATGTTGACCCGAGTCGTTTCTCCGACGGCTTGGTTGCTGTAAAGCGCCCCCTGCACGCAGTTATGCTCGAGGCTTAGGCTGCTCGACGGCGCGCTGTAACACACCCCGAGAATATCCCACGGCCAGCCGGGGGCCTGCTCGTAACCGCTGAACTGGCTGCCGTCGAGCAGCAGATCGCCTGTAATGGTGGAGCCAGTGTGTGCCTTTAGTTTGCTAAGGAGCAAAGCGAGTTGTTGACGTGATAAAGCCGGGTCGCCGCTGAATCGCAGCACGATATCGTCCTCTAGCTGCTCAAGCTGGGTAGTAAAGCGGTAGTCCTTGCCAAGGTATAACTGGGCCGCCAGTGCCGTCACCATTTTCTGGGTACTTGCTGGCGGCTGGAACTGTTCTTCCCGTTGTGAATACAGGATACTCCCGGTCTTGGCATCTGCGATGACGAGTGCAGTGTCATGGCCGTAGGGAAGCGCTTTGAAATTGGGCTGGAAAGCGCTGAGCGCAGCTGGGGTTGTTGGTTGCTCGGTATTAGTCTTGCTCGGTGTTGCGGTTTGTTGGGCCATTGCTTGGGCTGTAGCCATGTGGGAAAACAACGACAGGCTGGCTGAGAGAAATAAAAGACGAAACGGCAGACGCATTGGTGGCCTTCTGTTGAATATTGGGGTAAGTACATCACTGTCCCCATGATAAACAATATCAGGCAGATAAACAGTCAGAGAACGGTAAGCTTGCTGTGGCTGGGGATATTGAAGCAGTGATAACCGGTGCCAGATATGAAAAAACACCAGCCACAGGGCCGGTGTTTAGAAAAGGCGGTGTTAGAGCTCTATATCCAAGCAGGATTAGAAGTCGTAACGTGCACCCAGAACGAACTCGTCAGACGTACCCGCGCGAGTACGGTCGCCGGCCTGGTCTAGGTTGTTGAACTTGTAAGACGCGTAAGTACGGAAGTTCTTGTTGAAGTAATGTGTGGCATCAAGGGCAATGGAGTCAGTCAGATCTGCTGCCTTACCTGATGCGTTACGATCTTCTAGGTAGTTGTAGGTTGCGGTAAATACCGTGTTGTTGAGCGTATAGGCCGCCGCAAATTCGTAACCACGGGTTTCGCTGGCTAGGTTGCCAAAGACGTTGTCAGATGCATTACGTGCATCTTGGTATAGGCCGGCAATGTAGAAGTCACCGTGGGTGTAGGAGATAGCACCGAATGCCTGCTTCGCCGTACGGTTGGTATTTGTGCCAAGCTCTTGCTCACCGTAGCCCGCACCGAAGGCTAGACCCATGTCCAATGCGTAGATTGCGCCGAACGAGTAGCCGTCCTCTTCAGAGCCATTGTCGAACACGTAGTTCGCTTTAACCGTTAGGTTGTCACCCATGATGTCGAAAGAGCCAACGTAGGCTAGGTTGTTACCCGTACGGTCAGCTGCTGCGATTTTACCGCCCGCTTCGTTACCGTGGTAAGACATGATATCGGTGAAGTCGGTGATCATGCCCAGAGAGCCGTCTGTCTTACCGTAGCGAACCTGGCCGAAGTCACCACCGATACCTGCGTTCAGGTGGCGGTTGTTGACTGCATTACCGTCCGTGTATTCGCCTTCCCAGAAGCCAAGTGCATATACCGTGTCAGTGATGTCTGTCTTACCGGCAACGTTGACACGCACGCGTGTGGCATCGTTGACTTTGGTATCGCCGGCATCATTGTCGGCCATCACGGCGCGAGCTTCGAAACGGCCACCTACTGCGAGGCTGGACGTTGCATCAGAGTAGACTTCAGCAGCATTGACCGAAGTGATAGAAGCGGCAGAAACGGCCAGCGCAATCAGGGTTTTGTTCATTGTCGAATCCTTTATAAATATTGTTCATGCAAAGTGATGTTTTTGCATGTCATTCTTTTTACTTGTCTTTTTTGTTTTGGGCAGTAAAAAAAACTGAAAAATGATGTTTTTTGGGTTGTGTCCAAATGTATTTTGGTAGCCGTTTTGCTACCAGTACGGTTCGAACCCTATTGTTCGCTCTGGGGCGGAGCAAAGTGGGATGGATGCCAGGGGGAGGCTAGCGAGGTGAGTGATTGGCGACGAGAGTAGCAGGGGTGAAATAAAGAAAAACACTGGCCCGAAGACCAGTGTTTAGAAAAGGCGGTGTTAGATTTCTATATCCAATCAGGATTAGAAGTCGTAACGTGCACCTAGAACGAACTCGTCAGAAGCTGCTGCTTTACCAACATCTTTAGAGTCTAGGTTGTTGAACTTGTAAGACGCGTAAGTGCGGAAGTTCTTGTTGAAGTAGTGAGTCGCGTCGATTGCGATAGAGTCTGCAAGATCAACGCTGTTGTCTTTGTCTTCTAGGTAGTTGTAAGTTGCAACGAATACAGTCTTGCCGTATGTGTATGCTGCAGCAAATTCGTAACCTTGTGCTTTGTCAGCTTGGAAGTTACGAGTGTCTTGGTATAGACCTGCTACGTAGAAGTCGCCGTAAGTGTACGAGATAGCACCGAATGCCTGCTTACCAGTTGCGTCAGCACCAGACTCTTTCTCGTAGCCGTCTTGCTCGCCGTAACCTGCACCGAACGCTAGACCCATGTCCATAGCGTAGATTGCACCAACAGAGTAACCGTCTTCACGGCTATCTTTGTTGCTGTCGCCTTCGAATACGTAGTTAGCTTTAACAGTCAGGTTGTTGCCGCCTAGGTCGAAAGAACCCACGTATGCTAGGTTGTTGCCAGTACGGTCAGCAGCAGAAATTTTACCACCAGCTTCGTTACCGTGGTAAGACATGATATCAGTGAAGTCAGTGATCATGCCTAGAGAGCCGTCAGTCTTACCGTAACGGATTTGACCGAAATCACCGCCGATACCAGCGTTTAGGTGACGGTTGTTTACTTCGCTACCGTCAGTGTATTCGCCTTCCCAGAAACCTAGCGCGTATACTGAGTCAGTGATGTCTGTTTTACCAGCAACATTGATACGTACACGAGTCTTGTCATTAACTTTGCTGTCGCCAGCATCGTTGTCCTGCATTACTGCACGCGCTTCAAAACGACCGCCTACTGCTAGGCTTGAAGTTTCGTCAGAGTAAACTTCTGCTGCGTTTGCTACAGAAGAGATAGATGCTGCTGCTACTGCTAGAGCAATCAGTTTCTTGTTCATTGTCGAATCCTTTTGGAATTTTTTGTTGTATGCATATCTGTGCTAAATGCATGCTGTTCTTTTTACTGGTGTCTGGCGCGATCTGTTAGTAAAAAAAACTGAAAAATACTTTAAATGACTGGCTCTGGTGTGGGTTTTGTGTTTTTTGTCTATATGTATCAGGTGTTTACCGGTGTAGGGAAAAGTTCGGCGATAAAGGCGTTTTTTAGCTATTTTTAGGCGTTGCCGCTTGCATTTTTAGCTGGGGTATTTTGTATAAATACGTGTTTTTGTGATCTTTGGCGCATAATTTTTAAGCGCTATGCGTTAAGCGAATTGATTATGAAATTTTTATGATTTGCAGGCGTGAGGGTAGCGCCTGTAACCTAAGTTATGCCGCTGAATGAACAAGGGTGATCTCTTCGGCATCTTTGTTTAGAATGAAGTGTTCCCATTAGTAATCGCTTTGTTCGACCAAACTGTCGGACAGGCTTTGTTTTGCCTTTTATAGCTGTGGCTATACGGGCGTTGAGGTAATAAGAGTTATGGATAAGATCCCAATGACGGTTCGCGGCGAGAAGCTGCTACGTGAAGAACTGGATGTACTAATGAAGCGTCGCCCAATCATTTCACAGGCCATTGGTGAAGCGCGTGAACTGGGTGATCTCAAAGAGAATGCCGAGTACCACGCAGCCCGTGAAGAGCAGGGTATCTGCGAAGCGCAGATCCGTGATATCGAATACAAGCTATCAGTAGCACAGGTTATCGACGTCACCAAGATGCAGAATACTGGCAAAGTGATTTTCGGTACCACAGTGACTTTGATCGATGTGAACACGGATGAGGAAGTCACTTACCAGATCGTGGGTGATGACGAGGCGGACATCAAAGCGGGCCGTATTTCAGTGAATTCTCCGATTGCCCGTGGCCTAATCGGTAAAATGCAGGATGACGAAGTGACGATCACCACACCGGGCGGTGCGCGTGAGTTCGAAATTGCGGAAGTCGCTTACATTTAATCACATAAAATTGTTATTAAATGTATCTGTAAAGGTTGGATCATGGCATTCCGTGCCATGATACAGACATAAAAAAGGCCGCAGCGGCGGCCTTTTTTATTTGCGCGGAAGTTCGATCTTACGCTCTTCGCTCTGGCGGTATAGGACCAGTGTCTTACCGATCACCTGGACTTTTTCTGCCTTGGTTTCGCGAACAATTGCGTCAACGATCAAAACCTTGGTCTCGCGCTCTTCAGCAGCCACTTTAACCTTGATAAGCTCGTGGTGGTCAAGTGCCAGTTCAATCTCGGCAATCACGGCTTCAGTCAGGCCATTTGCGCCCATTAGGACAACTGGCTTTAGGTTGTGGGCAAGACCCTTGAGGTATTGCTTCTGCTTGGTGCTTAGATTCATGTCGGCTCTATTATTAATTTAGGGTTGAAAACCGCGTATTCTAACGCCATATAGTCTAGATGACTAATTTGTTTAGTATACGCCATTTGTGGTGTTGCTGAGTATACTTGATAAGTACCCAAACTCATTAGGTAAATCATGAGTAAGAAAAAACATTCGGGCAGCTCTGGCCGATGGCTGAAAGAACATTTTGACGACAAGTATGTTCTAGAAGCGCAAAAAAAGGGCTACCGTTCCCGCGCGATTTTCAAAATCGAAGAAATCCAAAACAAAGACAAGCTCCTGAAACCCGGTATGACGGTGGTTGACTTGGGGGCGGCTCCTGGTGGGTGGTCTCAGTATGCTGCTGAGGTTGTTGGCGACGAGGGGCAGGTGATTGCCTGTGATATCTTGCCAATGGACTCACTGCCTGGCGTGAGCTTCCTGCAGGGGGATTTCCGTGAGGAAGCGGTATTGGATGCACTGCTAGAGCGTATTCAGCCGGACATGGTTGATGTTGTTTTGTCGGACATGGCACCGAACATGAGCGGCAACTTGGCTTCAGATCAGCCTAGAGCTATGTATCTTGTTGAACTAGCATTAGATATGTGTAGGCAGGTACTTGCGCCTAATGGCAGCTTTGCGGTAAAAGTTTTCCAAGGGGAAGGCTTTGATCAATATCTGGCAGAAGTGCGTAGCATGTTCAAAGTGGTCAAAATCCGTAAGCCGGATTCGTCACGAGATCGTTCTCGTGAGGTATATATTGTAGCTACAGGTTACAAACTGTAGTACCCTAAATTCATCTATTAGTTATCGCGGGGTTAACACCTTGAGTGACATGGCAAAAAACTTGATTTTGTGGTTGGTCATCGCTGTGGTTCTGATGTCTGTATTCCAGAGCTTCGGTCCCGGTGATAGTGCTGGCCGTCAAGTCGACTATACAACCTTTGTCCGTGAAATCGGTCAGGATCAGATAAGGGAAGTGCGATTCAATGATCGTGAGATTACCGTATTCAAACGTGATAACACGCGATACGTCACTTATCTGCCTGTCGTTAACGACCAAAAGCTGTTAGACGATCTGATTAACGCTAACGTAAAGGTCATGGGTACTCCGCCTGAGGAGCCAAGCCTACTGGCCTCAATCTTTATCTCCTGGTTCCCGATGCTATTGCTCATCGGTGTCTGGATCTTCTTCATGCGCCAAATGCAGGGCGGCGGTGGCAAAGGTGCCATGTCGTTCGGTAAATCTAAGGCCCGCATGATGAGCGAAGACCAGATCAAAACCACCTTCAATGACGTTGCCGGGTGTGACGAGGCGAAGGAAGATGTGAAAGAGCTGGTGGATTACCTGCGTGATCCGAGCCGTTTCCAGAAACTGGGCGGTAAGATCCCAACCGGTGTGTTGATGGTCGGTCCTCCAGGTACGGGTAAAACCTTGCTGGCGAAAGCCATTGCTGGTGAAGCGAAAGTTCCGTTCTTTACGATCTCTGGTTCTGATTTCGTGGAAATGTTCGTCGGTGTGGGTGCATCCCGTGTCCGTGACATGTTCGAGCAGGCCAAGAAAGCCGCGCCTTGTATCATCTTTATCGATGAGATCGATGCCGTCGGTCGCCAGCGTGGTGCCGGTGTGGGTGGTGGCCACGATGAGCGTGAGCAGACCTTGAACCAGATGCTGGTTGAGATGGATGGTTTCGAGGGTAACGAAGGTATCATCGTTATCGCCGCGACCAACCGTCCTGACGTACTGGACCCTGCGCTATTGCGTCCTGGTCGTTTCGACCGCCAGGTAGTGGTTGGCTTGCCAGACGTACGTGGCCGTGAGCAAATCCTGAAAGTGCACATGCGCAAAGTACCGCTAGACGGTGATGTGAAGCCTGAGCTTATCGCACGTGGTACCCCAGGCTTCTCGGGTGCGGATCTGGCGAACCTGGTTAACGAAGCTGCTCTGTTTGCTGCTCGCGGCAACAAGCGCACCGTCTCTATGGTGGAGTTCGAACTGGCCAAAGATAAGATCATGATGGGTGCCGAGCGCAAGTCGATGGTAATGACCGATGAGCAGAAAGAGTCGACGGCTTATCACGAAGCGGGCCATGCCATCATTGGTCGCTTGGTGCCGGATCACGATCCTGTGTATAAGGTCTCTATCATTCCGCGCGGTCGCGCATTGGGTGTGACTATGTACTTGCCAGAGCAAGACCGTGTCAGCCACTCGCGTGAGTTCTTGGAGTCAATGATTTCAAGTCTGTACGGCGGTCGTTTGGCGGAAGAGCTGATCTACGGTGTGAACAAGGTCTCGACCGGTGCTTCGAATGATATCGAGCGTGCGACAGATATTGCCCGCAAGATGGTAACCCAGTGGGGTTTCTCTGAGAAATTGGGTCCATTGCTGTATGCGGAAGACGAAGGCGAGGTATTCCTTGGCCGTTCGGTGACGCAGAGCAAGCATATGTCTGACGACACAGCGAAGCTTATCGATAACGAAGTTCGCGCTATCATCGACCGCAACTACGAGCGTGCCCGTGAAATCCTTGAGCAGAATATGGATATCATGCACGCGATGAAAGATGCGCTGATGAAGTACGAGACCATCGATGCTGGCCAGATTGACGACTTGATGGAACGCAAGACTGAAATCCGTGCACCGAAAGGCTGGGGTGACGAAAAAGATACCCTGAAAGCGGGCGATGCTGCTCCAGAGCAGCAGAGCGAGCAACAGGAAGCTCCTGCTGAACCAAAAGCAGAAACGCAGCCTGAGCAAGCGCCTGAAGCACAGCCAGTGCAGAACAAAGAAGATGATAAGCCACAGGCTTAATCATTAATCGATAAGCAAAAACCCCGGCCTAGGTTCGGGGTTTTTTTATATAAAAGACCCAGGAGCGGTAATTTGATCCTCAAGAGCAAAACCAAGACGCTAGATCTTTCCCGTCCCCATACCATGGGGATCTTGAATGTCACCCCTGATTCTTTTTCCGATGGTGGTCGCTTTAACCAGCTGGATGCCGCCTTGCGTCATGCCGAGGAGATGTTGTCAGCGGGCACGTCTATTTTGGATATCGGTGGTGAATCTACCCGTCCCGGGGCGGCTGAGGTATCTCTCGAGCAGGAGCTTGATCGGGTGGTGCCGGTGATTGAAGCCTTGCGCCAGCGCTTTGATTGTTGGATATCGATTGATACTAGCAAGGCCGCGGTAATGCGTGAGGCCGTTGCGGCTGGGGCGGATTTGATCAACGATGTCCGAGCTTTGCAGGAGCCGGGGGCTCTGCAGGTGGCGGCGGATGCCGGGGTGCCGATTTGTATAATGCATATGCAAGGGCAACCACGTACAATGCAGCACCAGCCGACATATCAAGATGTCATTGCTGATGTCGGCGACTTCTTGGCTGAAAGAATTCATGCCTGCGAGCAGGTGGGGATCGCCCGGGAGCAGCTGCTGCTCGATCCCGGCTATGGGTTCGGCAAAACCCTCGAGCACAACTACCAATTGCTGGCTCACCTTGATGAGTTCCACCGCTTTGGCCTTCCCTTGTTGGTTGGGATGTCGAGAAAGTCGATGGTATTCAAATTATTAGATAAACAACCGGCCGATTGCCTGGCTGGTAGCCTTGCCTGCGCCGCTATCGCTGCCATGAAAGGAGCTCAGATCATCCGGGTCCACGATGCGAAAGAGACGGTTGATGTGCTGAAAGTGTGCGAAATGACCTTGTCCCAGTACCGGGATAAATAACGTCAGGTAAGGTTGAATTTAGATTGATTGCTAGGAGCAGAAAATGGCAGAACGTAAGTACTTTGGTACCGACGGCATTCGTGGTTTGGTAGGTAAAGGCCCAATCACCCCGGATTTTGTATTGAAACTGGGCTGGGCTGCGGGGCGAGTATTGTCGCAACAGGGCACCAAGAAAGTGATCATTGGTAAAGATACCCGTATTTCTGGCTACATGCTGGAGTCGGCGTTGGAAGCAGGTTTGGCCGCTGCTGGCTTGCAGGCCGCATTCACCGGCCCGATGCCAACACCGGCAGTAGCGTACCTTACCCGTACTTTCCGCGCTGAAGCCGGTATCGTGATTTCGGCATCGCACAACCCGTATTATGACAATGGCATTAAGTTCTTCTCGTCGGAAGGGACCAAGCTACCGGATGAGGTTGAGCTGGCGATTGAAGCTGAACTGGACAAGCCTTTGACATGTGTCGAGTCGGCCATGCTGGGCAAGGCCTACCGTATCAATGATGCCGCCGGTCGTTACATTGAGTTTTGTAAGGGTACATTTCCGAGCCAGTATGACTTGGCAGGTTATAGAATCGTTGTCGACTGTGCCCATGGTGCGACCTACCACATTGCGCCTAGCGTATTTAAAGAGCTGGGTGCTGAGGTGATCACCATTGGCTGCGAGCCGAACGGCACCAATATCAACGACAAGGTCGGTGCGACCGATGTGGCGGCGCTGCAGGCGAAGGTACTGGAAGAGAAAGCCCATTTCGGTATTGCGCTGGACGGTGACGGCGATCGGGTGATCATGGTCGACGAAGAGGGCAACAAGGTCGATGGCGACCAAATTGCCTATATTATTGCTCGTGATGCGCTGCGTCGCGGCGAGCTAAAAGGCGGTGTGGTCGGTACCCTGATGACCAACCTGGGAATGGAAAATGCCCTGAAGAACCTGGGGATCCCGTTTGTCCGTGCCAAGGTCGGTGACCGCTATGTGATGGAAGAGCTGAAGAAGCACGATTGGCTTATCGGTGCCGAGAATTCAGGCCACGTTATCCTGCTTGATAAAGTCACCACCGGTGACGGCATTGTGGCCGGCCTGCAGGTCATGGCCTCGATCGTGGGTAGCAAGATGTCACTCAAGGAGCTGGCAGATGGCATGACGATGTACCCGCAAGTACTGGAGAATGTTCGTTTTGCTGGTGATTCCAACCCTCTGGAATCAGAGGCTGTTTTGTCAGCAGCGGCTGCCGTTGAGGCTAAACTAGGTGATAAGGGGCGCGTATTGTTGCGTAAATCCGGCACTGAGCCGCTGATCCGCGTAATGGTTGAAGGTGAAGATGCAGAACTGGTCAAGAAATCGGCCCTGCACATTGCCGAGGCAGTGAAACAAAGCTGCTAAGTGTGCGCTAAATTCGACTAACTGGTGTCGGTTTTGCCTAAAACTTCGACAAGTGATTCAAGAAACAGAGTTTTCGAAGAAATTTTACTTGTCAGTGAAGATAGCTTTCGCTAGTATTCATCCCGCTCCTAGTGGAAGGGGTGCGCTGGCACTGCTAAAGCAAAGCCGGCACAACAATTTAACCATAGGTGGAACCCATGTACGAAATTCTACTTGTGATTTATCTGTTGGCTGCGCTTGGTGTTATTGGCCTGGTTTTGGTTCAACAAGGTAAAGGCGCAGATATGGGAGCTTCATTTGGGGCTGGCGCATCAGGTACCCTGTTTGGCGCGAGCGGCTCTGGAAACTTTTTGACCCGAATGACTGCGATTTTCGCGACCATCTTTTTCGTCATCAGCCTAGTGCTTGGCAACATGAGCACCAAAAAGGCGCACGAAACCAGTGGTTGGGAAAACCTAAGCGCTCCAGCGACTGAGCAAGTTGTTGAGCCAACTCAGAGTGCACCAGTTAACAGTGACATTCCTGAGTAAATAAAGAATTTAGCCGAGATGGTGAAATTGGTAGACACGCTAGCATGAGGTGCTAGTGCCGCAAGGTGTAGGGGTTCAAGTCCCCTTCTCGGCACCATTATTAGTCACTTGAAAGAGTGATGTCTGGGCGATATAATCGCCGTCAGATTACGGACGCGGGGTGGAGCAGCTTGGTAGCTCGTCGGGCTCATAACCCGAAGGTCGTCGGTTCAAATCCGGCCCCCGCAACCACTTTCCGAAAAAACAGCTATTCTTAGTAAGGTTGTTTTTTCTATCACAGCGATATGCTGTGGTATCAGGGTCCAGTGATATTAAACCCCGTAATTCGGGGTTTTTTATTATCTGAAACATGACCATTCAGGTATCTACTGGGCTTTATAGCCCTTTTTTTGTTTCCGGGGGGTTGTCTTGACAGCTTTAGAGATGCAATTGACCGAACTGCTTGAGGCGCCGGTAACGGCCACAGGCTATGAACTTGTCGGTCTGGAATTTATCCGTGCAGGCGAACACTCAACACTGCGTGTATTTATCGATCACGAAAACGGGATCACCGTTGAAGATTGTGCCGAAGTTAGCCGCCAGATCAGCGCGGTGATGGACGTTGAAGATCCAATCACTGTTGCCTATAACCTGGAGGTCTCTTCCCCTGGTCTAGAAAGGCCGCTATTTAAAGCCGCACATTACCAACAGTTTATTGGCCACGAGGTCAGCCTGGTGTTGAAAATGGCGATGGGCAACCGTCGTAAGTGGAAAGGTGATATCGTTGCCGTTGACGGCGAGCTTGTCACATTAAATGTTGATGGCAATGAAGAAACATTTGCACTGAGCAATATTTCCAAGGCCAACCTGGTTCCAAAATTCTAACCGCTAAATTGGGGCATTAGAAATGAACAAAGAAATCTTGGCTGTCGTTGAAGCGGTATCCAACGAAAAAGCTGTACCTCGTGAGCGCATCTTTGAAGCACTTGAGATCGCACTGGCAACAGCAACGAAGAAAAAATACGAAGCGGAAATCGACGTACGTGTAGCGATCGATCGCAAGACCGGTGAGTTCGAAACTTTCCGCCGCTGGAAAGCGGTTGAGGAAGTGACTCAGCCGACTCTAGAGATCACTCTGGAAGCAGCGCAGTACGACGACGAAACGATCAACCTTGATGATTACGTCGAAGAGCAGATCGAGTCGGTAACGTTTGACCGTATCACGACTCAAACGGCCAAGCAGGTTATCGTTCAGAAAGTCCGTGAAGCTGAGCGTGCACAAATCGTTGAGCAATTTATTGACAACGAAGGCGAGCTAATCACCGGTGTAGTAAAGAAAGTTAACCGCGATGCTGTTATCATTGACCTTGGTAACAATGCAGAAGCTGTTATCCAGCGTGACGACCAGTTGCCACGTGAAAACTTCCGCCCGGGTGACCGTGTTCGTGGCCTTCTGTACAAAGTCGCGCCAGAAGCACGTGGTTTCCAATTGTTCATGACTCGCTCTAAGCCTGAAATGCTGTCAGAGCTATTCCGCATCGAAGTGCCGGAAATCGGCGAAGAGATGATTGAACTGATGGGGGCAGCCCGTGATCCAGGCTCTCGTGCCAAGATCGCCGTTAAGACTAACGACAAACGCATTGACCCTGTGGGTGCATGTGTCGGTATGCGTGGTGCACGTGTACAAGCCGTATCTGGCGAACTAGGTGGCGAGCGTATCGATATCGTACTGTGGGATGAGAACCCAGCCCAGTACGTGATCAATGCGATGGCTCCGGCAGAAGTTAGCTCTATCATCGTTGATGAAGACAACCACACGATGGACATTGCTGTTGAGAAGGACAACCTTGCTCAGGCAATCGGCCGTAGTGGTCAGAACGTTCGCCTAGCGTCTCAGCTTACTGGCTGGGAACTGAACGTAATGACGGTTGAAGATCTTCAGAAGAAGCACCAGGAAGAAGCCCAAGAGTCTATCGAAGTGTTCACTAAGCACCTTGATATCGACGAAGACTTCGCCACTGTATTGGTTGAAGAAGGCTTCACAACACTAGAAGAAATCGCCTACGTACCAGTAGCCGAGCTGATGGCTGTTGAAGGTCTGGATGAAGACACGGTTGAAGAGCTGCGTAACCGTGCGAAAGAAGCACTAACCACGCTTGCCCTTGCTCAGGAAGAATCTTTTGAAGGTGTTGAGCCTGCAGAAGACCTACTGGGTCTGGAAGGCTTGGAGCGTGAGCTTGCGTTCAAACTGGCCGCGAAAGGCGTTGCAACGCTAGAAGATCTTGCTGATCAGGGTACCGACGATCTAACTGATATCGAAGGCATTGATGAAGCAAGAGCGGGCGAGCTGATCATGGCTGCTCGTAACATTTGCTGGTTCAGTGACGAAGCATAAAATTTAATCGCAAGGGAGGAGCAGCATGTCAGAGGTTACAGTTAAAGCACTTGCCGAGGAAATCGGCACGCAGATTGACCGTTTGCTTCAACAGTTTGCCGATGCTGGTATCAGCAAGAAAGCTGAAGATAGCGTAAGCCAACAAGAAAAACAGAGTCTATTGGCCCACCTGAAGAAAGAACACGGTGGTGATAGTACATCTGGCGAGGCTCCTACACGCCTTACTTTGCAACGCAAGACCCGAAGCACGCTGAGTGTTTCGGGCTCTGGTGGCAAAAATAAAAGTGTTCAGGTAGAAGTGCGCAAAAAGCGCACCTACGTAAAGCGTTCTGCGCTTGAAGAAGAACAGCGTGCCGCGGAAGAAGCAAAACGCCAGGCTGAAGAAGCAGCCCAGCGTGAAGCGGAAGAAGCCGCTCAGCGAGCAGCCGAAGAAGCTGCCAAGCGTGAAGCAGAAGAGCTGGCAAAACGCGAGGCGGAAGAAGCTGCTAAGCGTGCTGCTGAAGAAAAGCGTTTAGCTGAAGAACAAGCTAAGCAAAATGCAGAACAGAATGCGAAGCGTGAGGCAGAGGACAAGCTGAAGCGTGAAGCAGAGGACAAGCGTTTGGTTGAAGAAAAAGCTAAACGCGCCGCCGCTGACGACCAGGCTAAGAAAGAAGCCGAGGCGCTACAACGTCGCCGGGAAGAGGAAGCCAAGCGTAAAGCCGAAGAAGAGAGTCAGCGTCAGCTAGAAGAGGCACGCAAAATGGCAGAAATGAATGAAAAGAACTGGTCAAAAACTGACCAGGAAAAAGGTAATATGGATAAAGCAGACTACCATACTACGACGTCTAGCTACGCTCGCGCAGCTGAAGACGAACAAGACCGTAAAGAAGAAGGCGGTCGCCGTCGCAAGAAGAAGAAAGCGGGTGCTAAGCAAGACGATCGCAATGCACGCGGTGGCCGTAACCAGCGTGGTCGCGGTAAGCCGCAGATGGCTAAGCCATCTTCAATGCAGCACGGCTTCGATAAGACAGCAACCGTTGCCAAGCAAGATGTAGTGATTGGCGAGACTATCGTTGTGTCTGAACTTGCTAACAAGATGTCTGTGAAAGGCGTTGAAGTTATCAAGGTGATGATGAAGATGGGTGCAATGGCAACCATCAACCAGGTTATCGACCAGGAAACTGCGGCACTCGTTGCAGAAGAAATGGGTCACAAAGTTATCCTGCGTAAAGAGAACGAGCTGGAAGAAGCGGTACTGTCTGACCGTGATGAAAACCTAGCGGTTGTTCCACGTGCGCCGGTTGTTACCATCATGGGTCACGTTGACCACGGTAAGACCTCTACCCTTGACTACATCCGTAAAGCACACGTTGCTTCGGGCGAAGCGGGTGGTATTACTCAGCACATCGGTGCATACCATGTTGAAACTGACAACGGTATGATCACCTTCCTTGATACTCCTGGACACGCCGCGTTCACCGCAATGCGTGCCCGTGGTGCTCAGGCGACAGATATCGTTGTACTTGTTGTTGCTGCGGACGATGGCGTAATGCCACAGACCGTTGAGGCAATCCAACACGCGAAAGCGGCAGGTGTACCGCTGATTGTTGCTGTGAACAAGATCGACAAAGAAGATGCCAACCCAGACAACGTTAAGAATGAGCTAGCTCAGTACGACGTTATCCCTGAAGAGTGGGGCGGTGAGAACATCTTCGTTCACATCTCTGCGAAACAGGGTACCAACATCGATGGTCTTCTTGAGTCTATCCTGCTTCAGGCAGAAGTTCTTGAGCTGACGGCAGTTGCGGAAGGCATGGCGAAAGGTGTGGTTGTAGAATCTCGCCTAGACAAGGGCCGCGGTCCAGTTGCTACTGTTCTTGTTCAAGAAGGTACGCTACGCAAGGGCGATATCGTTCTTTGTGGTCTCGAGCACGGCCGTGTTCGTGCAATGCGCGACGAGCTTGGTAAAGAAATCGAGTCTGCCGGTCCTTCTATCCCTGTCGAGATCCTAGGTCTTTCTGGTGTGCCTTCTTCAGGTGACGAAGCGACAGTTGTTCGTGACGAGCGTAAAGCCCGTGAAGTAGCCCTTTACCGTCAGGGTAAATTCCGTGATGTTAAACTGGCTCGCCAGCAGAAAGCGAAACTGGAAAACATGTTCTCTAACATGACTGCCGGTGAAGTTGCTGAGCTGAACGTAGTACTGAAAGCTGACGTACAGGGTTCTGTAGAAGCGATTGCTGACTCACTGCGTAAGCTATCGACTGACGAAGTTAAAGTTAACATCGTTGGTTCTGGTGTTGGTGGTATCACCGAAACTGATGCGGTTCTTGCTGCAGCATCTAACGCTATCATTCTTGGTTTCAACGTTCGTGCTGATGCATCTGCACGTCGTACTATCGAGACCGAGAACCTTGACCTGCGTTACTACTCAATCATCTACCAGCTGATTGACGAAGTGAAAGCAGCGATGGGCGGTATGCTGTCTCCTGAGTTCAAGCAGGAAATCATTGGTCTGGCTGAAGTACGTGACGTGTTCAAGTCGCCTAAGATCGGTGCTATCGCAGGTTGTATGGTTACTGAAGGTACCATCAAGCGTAACAACCCAATCCGCGTACTTCGCGATAACGTTGTAATCTACGAAGGTGAGCTTGAGTCACTACGCCGTTTCAAAGACGACGTACAAGAAGTTAAGAACGGCTACGAGTGTGGTATCGGCGTTAAGAACTACAACGATGTTCGTGTCGGCGACCAGATCGAAGTTTACGAAATCATCGAAGTTCAGCGTACCCTTGACTAATCTTCAAGGTCTAACCTGCTCTAAGATATATATATAATCCATGGGGAGCTTCGGCTCCCCATTGTTTCAAGAGAGCTTTCTCTAAGAGAGGCAATGAATGTCTAAAGAATTTAGCCGCACCCAGCGTGTTGCGCAGCAGCTTCAGAAAGAGCTGGCCGTGATCTTGCAGCGTGAGATCAAAGACTCGCGTATTGGCATGACCACTATTTCAAGTGTCGATGTTTCCCGTGATATGGGTTACGCGAAAGTTTACGTGACCTTCCTGACTGTGGGTGAGCAGACGCCGGAAGGTTGCCTGGAAGCACTGCGCGAGATGGCTCCTTATATTCGCTCACTGCTTGGCAAGCAGATCCGCCTGCGTGTTACGCCTGAGCTAAACTTCATCTTTGACAAGTCGCTGACCGAAGGTATGCGTATCTCGACCTTAGTGTCTAAAGCTGTCCGTGAAGATGAAGAGCGCCGTGGCGATGAGCCACAGGCAGAAGACGAGGAGTAATCCATGGCACGTCGTCGTAAGGGCCGCCCGATTGATGGTGTTATCCTGGTGGATAAGCCGACCGGGATCAGCTCGAATGATACGCTGCAAAAAGTGAAGCGTATCTTCTTTGCCCAGAAAGCCGGCCATACCGGTGCCCTGGATCCTTTAGCGACGGGCATGCTGCCGATTTGCTTTGGCGAAGCGACCAAGTTTTCCCAGTTCCTGCTGGACTCGGACAAGCGTTATCGAGTGATTGCCAAGCTGGGCGAGCGTACCGATACCTCGGACTCCGACGGTGAAGTGGTAGAGACCCGCGAAGTTAAAGTCGACCGAGGTCAGCTGGAGCGCTGTATTGCCAAGTTCCGTGGTACCACCGACCAGATTCCGTCGATGTACTCGGCACTGAAATACCAGGGCCGCAAGCTGTATGAATATGCCCGCGAGGGGATTGAAGTACCGCGCGAATCGCGCAAGATCACGGTGTACTCGGTAGAGCTGCTGCGCTTTAGCAACAACGAAGTGGAAATGGAACTGCATGTGTCAAAAGGCACTTACATCCGGACTATCGTTGATGACTTGGGCGAGATGCTAGGTTGCGGTGCCCACGTGACTTACCTGCGTCGTACCGGGGTATCCAACTACCCGGTTGAGCGCATGGTGACGGTTGAGCAGCTAGAAGCGCTGCTGGAGCAAGCCAAGGGTCAGGATATTTCGCCGTCTGAGCTACTTGATCCGTTGCTGCTGCCAATGGACACCGCGGTTCAGGATTTGCCTGAGGTGAATATTATCCCGCAGATCGCGATTTACGTTCGAAACGGCAATCCGGTCAATGCTGGCCGCGTGCCAGCAGAAGGGACCCAGGTACGTATTACCGTCGGCGAAGAGCGTGAGTTTATCGGTGTTGGCGTGATTGACCACGAAGGCATGCTGGCGCCAAAGCGTGTGGTGGTTAATGAGCAAACCGCTCAGTAACGGATTCCGCTTTAAAATCCCCGGCCAAGTGCTGGGGATTTTTGTTTTTAAGAAAAGGTTCTATGGTCCTATGGATTTGCGTCTAGGATATTCAAATAGATAGGGAGTTTGACGTGTAAAAGTGAATTTAGAATGCTTGACTAAAATAGCCCCTTAAGAAAACTTGCACAGCACCACAGCACCACAGCACCACAGCACCACAGCACCACAGCACCACAGCACCACAGCACCACAGCACCACAGCACCACAGCACCACAGCACCACAGCACCACAGCACCACAGCACCACAGCACCACAGCACCACAGCACCACAGCACCACAGCACCACAGCACCACAGCACCACAGCACCGCTCTTCCCAATAAATTCTCTTGTAGTTATTTTGCGCTCCACGTATAATCCGCGGCTCGGGTGTCGGCTGAATCAGAGATTGGCTGGCACAAATTAGAAACATCTTTGTATTAGGAATGAGTTATGTCTCTGAATGCAGAAACTAAAGCAGCAATCGTTGCTGAATACGCGCAAGGCGAAAACGACACTGGTTCACCAGAAGTACAGGTTGCACTGCTAACAGCACAAATCAACCACCTTCAGGGTCACTTTGCTAACCACAAGCACGACCACCACAGCCGTCGCGGTCTTCTTCGCATGGTTTCTCGTCGTCGTAAGCTTCTAGACTACCTAAAAGGTAAGAACCTAGATCGCTACCAAGACCTAATCAAGCGTCTAGGCCTACGTCGCTAAGATTGCTTTTGAGAAAGGAGCCTTATGGCTCCTTTCTTTTTTCCGGTAATTCATCACAATTCACGAGTCGTTTTCGTCGACCTTGAGGTCGCGGCTAATGACAGTTCTTCGATTATTGAGAATTATCATTAGTCGCGATACGTGAAATTGCTGTAAATTGCCTTTCATCACATGACGCTTTTCCTTGTGTCAGATATACTTAACGGCGCAAATAGAAAGCGGAATAATTTAAGGAAATTCACGTGAATCCTATCGTAAAGACTTTCCAGTACGGTAACCACACGGTTACCATCGAAACTGGTGTTATGGCGCGTCAGGCGACCGCTGCTGTTATGGTTAGCATGGACGATACGTCTGTATTCGTTTCTGTGGTTGGTAAGAAAGAAGCTGTTGAAGGCCAAGATTTCTTCCCGCTAACGGTAAACTACCAAGAGCGTACTTACGCTGCAGGTAAAATCCCTGGTGGTTTCTTCAAGCGTGAAGGTCGTCCATCTGAGGGCGAAACACTAACAGCTCGTCTGATTGACCGTCCAATCCGTCCGCTATTCCCAGATGCATTCAAAAACGAAGTACAGGTTATTGCGACTGTGGTTTCTGTGAACCCAGACGTACAGCCTGACATCGTTACTATGATCGGTACTTCTGCTGCTCTAGCAATTTCTGGTATCCCGTTCAACGGTCCAATCGGTGCAGCACGTGTTGGTTACATCAACGACCAGCTTGTACTGAACCCTAGCAACACTGAGCTTGAAGAAAGCAAGCTAGACCTAGTAGTTGCTGGTACTGAAAGCGCAGTACTAATGGTTGAGTCAGAAGCTGACCGCCTATCTGAAGAGCAGATGCTGCAAGCTGTTGTTTACGGTCACGACCAGCAGCAGGTTGTTATTAACGCGATCAACGAGTTTGCCGCTGAAGTTGCCACTCCTGCATGGGAATGGGAAGCACCGGCTGTAAACACTGAGCTGAAAGCACGTGTTGCTGAACTGGCTGAAACTCGTCTGACTGACGCTTACCAGATCACTGAAAAAATGGCGCGCTACGAGCAAGTAGGCGTTATCAAGAACGAAGCGGTTGAAGCGCTTCTAGCTCAAGACGAGACATTAGACGAGCGCGAAATCCGCGGCATGCTAGGCTCTCTAGAGAAGAACGTTGTACGTAGCCGCATCATCGCTGGCAACCCACGTATCGACGGCCGTGAGAAAGACATGGTTCGTGCGCTTGACGTACGTACTGGCGTACTTCCACGTACCCACGGTTCTTCTCTGTTCACCCGTGGTGAAACTCAGGCTCTAGTCACTGCGACTCTGGGTACGCAGCGCGATGCACAGATCATCGACGAGCTAACTGGCGAGCGTAAAGATCACTTCCTGTTGCACTACAACTTCCCTCCATACTGTGTGGGTGAGACTGGCTTTGTAGGTTCGCCTAAGCGTCGTGAAATCGGCCACGGTAAACTGGCTAAGCGTGGTATCGCTGCCGTAATGCCTTCTGTTGACGAGTTCCCATACACAGTACGTGTGGTATCGGAAATCACTGAATCTAACGGTTCTTCTTCAATGGCTTCTGTATGTGGTACGTCTCTTGCGCTGATGGACGCAGGTGTGCCAATCAAAGCATCTGTTGCGGGTATCGCAATGGGTCTTGTGAAAGAAGGCGATGACTTTGTTGTTCTTTCTGACATCCTGGGTGACGAAGACCACCTTGGTGACATGGACTTCAAAGTAGCGGGTACTGAAGACGGTATCACTGCACTGCAGATGGATATCAAGATCGAAGGTATCACTAAAGAAATCATGCAGATTGCTCTGAACCAAGCGAAAGGAGCACGTACGCACATCCTTAGCGTAATGGATCAGGCTATCAACGCGCCTCGCGAAGAGATTTCTGAGTTCGCTCCTCGTATCCACACGTTGAAGATCAACCCTGAGAAGATCAAAGATGTTATCGGTAAGGGTGGCGCAGTTATCCGTGCACTAACGGAAGAAACTGGCACAACTATCGAAATCGAAGACGACGGTACAGTGAAGATCGCGGCAACCGAAGGTACAGCTGCGAAAGAAGCTATCCGCCGTATCGAAGAGATCACCGCTGATGTTGAAGTTGGCCGTATCTACACCGGTAAAGTTATGCGTATCGTTGACTTCGGTGCCTTCGTATCGGTTATCGGTGCGAAAGAAGGTCTGGTTCATATTTCTCAGATCTCTCAAGAGCGTATCGAGAAAGTGGCTGATCACCTTGAGATGGGCCAGGAAGTTCAGGTTAAGGTACTGGAAATCGACCGTCAGGGCCGTATCCGCCTGAGCATGAAAGAAGCACAAGCTGAGCTGAACCCAGCACCGGCTGCTGAAGAGAAGCCAGAAGCATAAGGCTTTTTGCTAAAAGCATGATATAAAGGGGCTATTCAGCCCCTTTTTTTATTATATTTAGAGCTCACCGGAAAATCCCTCGCAATAATCGGTCAGGAGAACGCGGTTGCGTCTCTAATGGGCTACGATGGTATATGCTAGAGGTAGACGTGTCTCACTCAGGGAGAACTGCATTGATTGCAAATAGGATAAAACTCGCATGCTTGGCGATCGTCTTGGTCTTGTCAGGCTGTTCATCACCTACATCGCAGTGGAACCAGCCTCCGATGGCGATCCCGTTCCAGCCAACGATCCAACAGCAAATTCAGTTGGCACGCATTGATCAGCTATTGCAACGAGATGATCTGAACAACGAAACCTTGGCCCAGGTGTATTACGAGCGTGGCTTGTTGCATGACAGCTTGGGGCTGCGTGATTTGGCTCGACTGGACTTCAACCAATCCCTGTCTTTGAAGCCGGATCAGCCAGATGTGTTCAATATCCTCGGGGTCTACTTTACCCAGGGCGCCCACTTTGACGCCGCTTATGAAGCCTTTGACTCAACCCTGGAGCTCAATGTCCGTCACCCTTTTGCCCAGCGTAACCGCGGTATTGCCCTCTACTATGGCGGTCGCTATGAATTGGCGTTTGAGGATCTTAATGCCCATTACCAGCAGAACATCAACGATCCTTACCGGGTGATTTGGCTGTACCTGACTGAGCTTGAACAAGATCCTGCAACCGCAGCGGAGAAACTGCGCAATCGCTATAATGCGGCTACTGATAACAATGACTGGGGGTGGCAGATCGTCCGCCTTTATCTCGATGATGTTAGTGAGTCAGAATTCCTGCACCAGATCGCCTTAGAGAGTGAGGATAACGATGTACTGGCCGAGCGCCTGACGGAAGCCTACTTCTACCTGGGCAAGCGCTACCATTACAACAAAGATTTCTCATCGGCATTGATGCTCTACAAGCTGACCTTGTCCGGTAATGTGTACGAATTTGTTGAGCACCGCTTCGCCTTGCTGGAGCTCAACCGCCTGATGACGGAAGTCAACCTCAGCCAGCCGGTATCAGTGCCTGAGGAAGAGGCGGTGTAGTCTTCTACTGCTTACTGACACCGATAAAAAAGCCGCGGACGACCGCGGCTTTTTTGATTTTGGCGGGGCCAAAAAGGCTGGCCCTACTCGATGTTCAGGCCGGCCAGATTGTGCCAGTAGCCGTTGCAGTGATGGCCGCCCTCGAGCTTGTGCTGGTGGCCGCCATGCTGGTTGGCACGGAAGGTATCGACCAGGGAAAGGGTATCGATACCCAGCGGGCTCAAGCGGACGACATCCACCAAGCCGGCCATACCTGGCTGATCGTTGATCAGGTTGTAGCAGTAACCGGACTGAGTCTGGATCCCGTTGAGGGTGAAGACTTTCTGCTCTTCCTGGCTGTTGACGGTGATCCCGGTTGGGTATTTGATACAGCAGGTTTCGCAGTCGTCCTTGGCGCGGTCTTCGGCGCGGGCGGTAAAGCAGCGCGCCGAGTAGGCCAGCGGCAGGTAGCCGTAGCTGAAGACTTCGGTTTCGAACTGGTCGCGGATCCCCATCTGCTCGCACTCGTTGGCGACGTTCTGCAGCCACTGGCGCGAGAGTTCAACCGGCATACACCAGCGGATCATCCCTTTTTTCAAAAACAGGTTAAGGGTCTGGGCGTTGTAGCAGTTCACCGCCGGGCCGACTACAAATGGCACCTTGTTTTGGTGCGCCAGCTGGATGGCCGAGACATCGTTGGCTTCAATCGCAAAGTCACCGTTATCAATGTACTTTTTCATCACATTGACTTCGCTCGGCGCCTCGAGCAGTGCCATGGTCGACAGGACCACCTGCTTGCCACTGGCCGACAGCTCTTTGGCAATATCGAACCAGTGAGCCGGTTTCATCTCGCGGCGCTTTGAGCAGACGGTTTCGCCAAGGTAGATAATATCGGTGTTGGCGTCTTTGGCTTGCTGGTAGAACGCCTCGACATCCATTTTTGGCCAGAAATACAGCAGGGGGCCAAGGGAATATTTCATTGCTGGCTCCTTATTGCCATTTGCGGTGGTAGGCACCGAGGGTGGTCTGCTTGCCTTCTGACACGTTGCCCAGGCAGGCATTCCAAGCCGGCTCAACATGGTAGTTTTCCGGAGAGGCGAGATAGCGATCGATCGCGGCACGCCAGGTGCGGGTTACCTGCTCGACATAGGCCGGGCTGCGCTGGCGGCCTTCGATTTTCACCGAGGCAATATTGGCCTTGAACAGCTCAGGCAAAATCTCCAGTGTATTGAGGCTGGTCGGCTCTTCCAGGGCGTGGTAGCGGCGGTTTTCCCCGTCAAGATTGACGTCAAAGCGGCCCTTGCACAAGGTCGGGTAACCGGCATTTTCACCATGGGCGTAGCGGTCGATCAGCACTTCGTTGAGGCGAGACTCGAGCCCGGTCGGGGTTTCCTGCCAGCGAACGTATTTTGCCGGCGAGCAGGCTCCGACGGTATTGGGTGACTCCCCCGTCATGTAGGAGGACAGATAGCAGCGTCCTTCCGACATGATACACAGACTGCCGAAGGCGAACACTTCCAGTTCGACATCGGTATTGCGTGCCAACTGTTTCACCTGGTGGATGGACAGTACCCGCGGCAAGACGACCCGTTTGACATTGAAATTCTGGCGGTAGAAATCAATGGCGGCCGTATTGGTGGCCGATGCCTGTACCGACAGGTGCAGCTCGAGATCCGGATACTTGGTGGCCGCATATTCCAACACGGCGATGTCAGCCACAATCAGCGCATCGACACCCATGGCTGCGGCGTTGTCGACGGCGTTGCGCCAGCGCTCGAAGCCATCGGGGTGGGCGAAGGTGTTGAGGGCAACATGCAGTTTACGGTCGTGGTCACGCACGTACTGCACGGCTTTTTCGAGTTTACGTCCTGTAAAATTTAAACCTGCAAAGTGGCGCGCGTTGGTATCGTCTTTGAAACCGATATAAACCGCGTCGGCGCCGTTATCAATGGCAGTTTTCAGCGCCGGCAAGTTACCAGCGGGGCAGAGTAGCTCCATATTATTTTTATCTACCAGTGTGAAAATAAAGTAATAGAAGCAAATAGTAGGGGGCAGGCAACCAGCGTGTTTTGATATCAGGCAGGTTTTGTTGATTTAGGACAACTTATTTTCCACTTTTGCACCGATAGTTAACCAGTAATGATGGCCTGAGGGTCAATGGTGGTTGTGCTTGTGCAGGGTGGCCTCTAGCTCGTTTTTCGGCAGCGGCTTGTAGAAGTGGAACCCCTGTATGGCATGGCAGTCCAGGTTCGACAGCAGGGTCGCCTGCTGGCGGGTCTCGACCCCTTCGGCAACCACGCTCATGTTGAGCGACTTGCCGAGGTTGATGATGTTCTCGATCAGCGTCAGCTGTTTGGGGATCTCTTCGATGTCCTTGATGAAGGCGCGGTCGATCTTCAGCTCGTCCAGCGGGAAGCGAGCCAGGTAGGACAGCGATGAGTAGCCGGTACCGAAGTCATCGATAGACAGCGAGAAGCCGAGCTTCTTGATCGCGTTGAGCATCTGGATGGTATGTTCGCCATCGCTCATGACTGCACTTTCGGTGAGCTCGAAGGTAATGTCGTTGGGGTTGACCCCGGTAGCCTTGCGCAGCTTGTCGACAAACTGGATCAGGTTCGGGTTGCCGAATTGCTGCGGTGACAGGTTGATCGCCACCTTGCCAGGCAGCAGACCTTGGGTTTTCCAGTAGCGGACGGTGGTGAAGACCTCGCGCATCACCACCTGGCCGAGTTGCTCGATGAGGCCTGAGCGTTCGGCGACAGGAATAAACTGAGCCGGACTGATATAACCCTCGACAGGGTGGTTCCAGCGCACTAGCGCTTCTGCGCCATTGATCGAGAAATCACGGGCATGCACTTTGGGTTGGTACCAGACTTCGAGGCCATTGTTCTGCAATGCTTTCTGGAGCTCGATTTCAAGCCATAGCTGCATCCGGGCTTCTTTGTTCATTTCCTCGCTGAACTTAACGGCTCGGTTGCGGCCGCGGTTCTTGGCCTCGTACATCGCCGTGTCGGCATTTTGCAGCAGGATTCGGGCATCATTGCCGTCACCGGGATATTGGACCATGCCGATAGAGCAGGCCAGGTGTTTGCTGAAGTGGTGCAAGTCGAAAGGCTGGTTGATTAGGGCAATGACTTGGTCGGCAATTAAGCTGCTCTGCTGGTCATGCTCCGGGTCGGGGAGCAAAATCGTGAACTCATCACCGCTGAGGTGGCCGATGATCGCACTGTCGGGCAACAGGCGCTTGAGCCGCTGAGAAATTTCCTGCAGTACCTGATCACCAATATGGTGCCCGAGGGAGTCATTGATGTTTTTGAAATTATCGATATCGAGGTAGAGCATTACCAGCGGGATCTGCTGGTTGATCAACTGCTCTAGCTGGCGACTGACCCCGTGGCGGTTGAGCAGCCCGGTAAGCGGATCGATATGGATTGATGACTCTACCCGGCTCTGCTTGGATCGCGCTGGAGTATAGGATTTGAGGATCACCAATTGGGCGGCGGCCCCGAGCATCTCGATAGGCGATGTCGAGAGCTGCAAGGTTTGTGGCTGCGGACAGTGGCGGCTGGTCTGGCACAACCAGCCTTCACCTTGCTGCAGGGAAGCCAATTGGGCCGAGGTAACCGGTTGCTGCTGGGTATCGACTATCAGTTTGCTAAAGGCCTTGCCCTTGAGATCATTGGGGTGTTCAAAGCCGAGCAAGAGGGCCGCTTTGTCATTGGCCGAGACCACCGTGTCGTTCTCAACGATACAGCTGCCGTCATGCATCAGTTTGTTAAGGGTTTGCAGGTGTTTTTCGTGCTCTTGGATGGCATTGGTCAGGATTTGGCGCTCGGAGGTATCAACGCAGTGCAGGACAATATGGGTGATATTATCGCTTTCGTTGCGCAGCGGGGAGAGGCTGAAGTGCATGCTGGTGTCATGATGGTTGTCATCGAGGATGACTTCGCTCTCCAGGGTTTCACCATTGAAGGCCCGCTGATAGAAGGGACGCATCGAGTGGTAAAAGGTTTTGCCCAAGGTGTCGACATCACTCAGACCGATAAGCTCGTCACGGCTCAGGCCGCTGAGTTCGCAGTATCGGTTATTAACCATTAAATAGTTATGTTGCTGATCCAGTACCGCAAACAGGAATGGGCTGTGATCAGTCAGAAGGGGAAACCAATGGTTGAGTTGCTCTGTCGGCATGGTATTGGGATATTGTTCCGTCTGTTGCTGCCATCCCGCGGCGCGGTGACAGGTGGGTTTGCAACCACTATATCTAGGTCACTGGCACAATACCAAACTTTACCCGAACAAAGCTGTATTTTTTGACTCAAGGCATAAAATTACTGCCTTGTCTTGCCATACAATCACTAAATATATGCGACCGACTACAGGAAATAAAATTCAGTGATTGCTCAACTTAGAAAACAGCTGGTCCAGAATGGGCCTGCCTTATTGCGTGTTCCTGCCAAACTTGCTCCTTTCCCCCTTCAGAAGAAGGTAATGCTGGATGGGTTGGGCATGGTATTTAGGGAAGCACTGGAAGATGGCGACTTTGAATTTCTTGAAGATCGTTGGCTGAAAGTGGAAGTGCGTGATTTGGATCTGCGCTGGTACATCAGCTACCAGGATGAGCAATTGGTGGTGGCTGAGCACGTTGAGCAGGAAGATGTGAGCTTCAGCGGTGAGTGCAATGACCTGGTATTAATTGCCGCTCGCAAGGAAGATCCTGATACACTGTTCTTCCAACGTCGCCTTCGCATCGAAGGTGATACCGAGCTGGGACTGGAAGTGAAAAACTTGATGGATAGTATCGATCTTGACTCGCTTCCCGCACCGGTTAAGTTTGTACTGCACCAGTCGGCAGACTTCATCCACAAAGGCATGCTGTCGGTGGCTGGGCAAGAAGAGGTCAAGAATGCTCATTAGAACTGAGGCCCCGGCCGATATTATGCCGATTGATACTTTGCTGAAATCTGTTTTTGAAACGGAGGCCGAAGCAGAGTTGGTCATGCGGTTACGGGAAAACGGCAAGCGCACCCTTTCGCTGGTGGCGTGCAATGACGACGGTGAGCTGATTGGCCATGTCTTTTTTAGCCCGGTCATGCTCGATGGCGAAGATTATAGCTGGCAAGGGCTGGCCCCTATGGCGATCAAGCCTGAGTACCAGCGCCAGGGCATCGGTCTGGCCATGCTGGAAGAGGCCAAGCAGACTTTGGCAGAGCTAGGTTACCCGGTCATTGTCGTGCTGGGACACCCCGATTATTACCCGAAAGTGGGCTTTGCGCCTGCGGCCCCTCAAGGCATTCAATGCGCGTGGCCGGTACCGGAAGAGGCTTTCATGGTGTTGGAAGTCGTTCCCGGTGCGATCGGTGAAAAGAGCGGGATGATCAGCTACAGCGAAGAGTTTGACGCGCTGTAGGTTATCAGTGCTGACCAGTTTCATGAAAATACCACCGCAAGGTGGTATTTTTTTGTGTTTGACTTGCCTGGTTGCTGCCCCTGCCCATTTGCGTGGATAGGCCAGAATATTACTCAGTTTGGTATAAATTCTGGTAGTATTCCCGGCCAAAGTGAACATCACCAAGGTGAGCAGATGAAACAACGTGATTTACAGTTGATGAAGGCGATCGGGCTGACCTATTGGCAGATCCGTAAACCGGGCATTTTCCCCGAACAGGAGCAGCCGGTGATCGATCTGCCGGAAAGCTGTAAGTTGTTGTTTGTTTGCGATGAAGAGCTAGACGAGCACGACCGTTGGCTGTTTGGCCGGATCCTGGGCAGCATGAAGCTCAAGCCGGAGCAAGCGCTTTGTCTTCCGGCGGAAGCGGTTGAGCAAGTTCGCGAACATCAGCTGAAATGGTGTTGGGTAGCGGGTTGTGAAGCGGCCCACCCGGCTGACTGCCAACTGTTGACGTCAGCTTCACTGAAATCGATGCATACCAACCCCGGCGCGAAAAAAGCGCTATGGCAACAAATTTGTTCTTATGACGCATAACATTGTGACTTTGGCGCCTCATCATCTCGACGATGTTTGGCGCATCGAGCAGGCGGCCCATGCCTTTCCTTGGGCAGAATCCTTGATCCGCAAAGAGCCCAATAAATTGGCGCTTAACTGTGGGTTGCAGATAGATGGCCGGCTGGTCGGTTATTGCTTCGGCCAGCTGGTGGCAGGCGAAGCAACCTTACTCAACATCGCTGTCGACCCGGCCTGCCAGGGCAAAGGCTACGGTAAGGCCCTGCTGGAAGGCTTTATTACCCTTGTTGAGCAACAGAAAGGCGAGGAAGTCTGGCTGGAAGTCAGGGCAAGCAATACCCGTGCTTACCAGCTGTATGAATCGCTCGGCTTTAACGAAATCAACCGCCGTGAAGGGTATTACCCGGCAGAAAATGGTCGCGAGGATGCCCTGATCATGACCTATATGGTGATGTAGCATTTTGCCGGTCGTTGCCGGCAGGCCCTGCTGGCATGTTACCGCTGTCTCTTTGGTCGGAGTTTGCGTATAATTCCGCCATCTTTATCGCACCGGCTCGCGGCAGTCGCAGTCGTACGATTATTGAAATCTCTAACAGGATTATCAACGCTTATGTCTTTTCAAACTGAAGTGAGCAAACGCCGCACGTTTGCGATCATTTCTCACCCGGATGCGGGTAAAACAACCATTACCGAAAAAGTCCTGCTGTTCGGAAACGCGATCCAAAAAGCGGGTACCGTTAAGGGGCGCGGCTCCAACCAGCATGCCAAGTCAGACTGGATGGAGATGGAAAAGGAACGTGGTATCTCGGTGACCACGTCGGTGATGCAGTTCCCTTACAATGATTGTCTGGTAAACCTGCTAGATACCCCGGGACACGAAGATTTCTCGGAAGATACCTACCGTACCCTGACCGCAGTTGACTCGTGCCTGATGGTGATCGATGCGGCGAAAGGTGTCGAGGATCGTACCCGCAAGCTGATGGAAGTAACCCGTCTGCGTGATACGCCAATCGTGACCTTCATGAACAAATTGGACCGCGATATCCGTGATCCAATGGAGTTGCTTGACGAAGTCGAAACCGAGCTGAACATGGCGTGTGCGCCGGTATCATGGCCGATCGGCTGTGGTAAGGAGTTCAAGGGGGTTTACCACATCCACCGTGACGAGACGATTCTGTACAGTACCGGACAGGGCCATACCATCCAGGAGCAGCGCATCATCAAGGGCCTGGATAACCCAGAGCTGGATGCTGCGGTGGGTGATGATCTTGCCGAACAGCTGCGCGAAGAGCTGGAGCTGGTGATCGGTGCCTCTCACGAGTTCGACCGTGAACTGTTCCTAAGCGGTGAGCTGACGCCGGTCTTCTTCGGTACCGCACTGGGTAACTTCGGTGTCGATCACATGCTAGATGGTCTGACGGAGTGGGCGCCTGCGCCAATGCCGCGTAAAGCCAACGAGCGTGAAGTCGAAGCAACGGAAGAGAAATTCTCTGGCTTCGTCTTTAAGATCCAGGCCAACATGGATCCTAAGCACCGTGACCGTATTGCCTTTATGCGTATTGTCTCAGGTACCTACAGCCAGGGCATGAAGATGAACCATGTTCGTACCGGTAAGAACGTGAGTATCTCCGATGCGGTAACCTTCATGGCCGGTGACCGTGCGCGTGCGGAAAAAGCCTATGCGGGTGACATTATCGGTTTGCACAACCACGGTACGATTCAGATCGGTGATACCTTCACTCAAGGCGAAAACCTGAAATTTGCCGGTATCCCTAACTTTGCACCGGAACTGTTCCGTCGTATTCGCCTCAAAGATCCTCTCAAGCAGAAGCAGCTGCTTAAAGGTCTGGTCCAGCTGTCAGAAGAAGGCGCGGTACAGGTATTCCGACCGCTGCAGAACAATGACCTGATCGTCGGTGCGGTAGGTGTGCTTCAGTTTGACGTGGTGGTTGCCCGCCTGAAGGCGGAATACAACGTGGAAGCGATCTACGAAGGTGTTAACGTTGCAACAGCCCGCTGGGTTGAATGTGATGACAGCAAGAAGCTGGAAGAATTCAAGCGCAAGAACCAGTCTAACCTGGCATTGGATGGTGGTGATAATCTGTCTTACATCGCACCGACCATGGTTAACCTGAACCTGGCCAAAGAGCGTTTCCCTGATATTGACTTCCGTGCAACCCGCGAGCACTAATTCGCACTAGGCCACGGGCCTTAAGCTCTACCTCGAAGCCGTCACATTGTGGCGGCTTTTTTTGTACTTTTTGTGAAGCGGACCTTTCCCGGCCTGGTTTGAGTCGACTATTCTGGTTATGCAGGCTGGTGCATTGGATTGCCAATGCATTGGCAGAAAGGCACATGCAACAAAATCATGGGGATGCTGGCATGAATAGGGGCAATGATAACATCGAACTCAGTACCGCGTTGGCGGCAGATAATCAGATCTATACCTTGCAAGGCGAGGCATCCCCGCTCGGTTCGTCGGTGCGCGAGGGAGGGGTGAACTTTAGCCTCTACTCCAAAGATGCCACACGGGTGACGTTGCACTTGTTTGCCAGCGCCGACGCTGGGGGGCCATTTTGTTCCTTTGAGCTCAGTCCGGTGCTGCACAAGCGAGGCCATTATTGGTTTATCTTTGTCGGCAATATTGGTCACGGTCAGTATTACGGTTTTCAGGTGGATGGCCCCTGGGTTCCCGAACGGGGGCTGCGTTTTGATAGCGATAAGATCTTGCTTGATCCCTATTGCCAAGCGGTCGGGATTGGCCGCAACTACCGCCGGCAGCGGGCAATCGAGCCAGGCAGCAACATGGATGCCTGCATGAAGAGTATCGTGGTCGACCACAGCGGCTTCGATTGGCAGGGAGATGCCGCCCCGCGCCATTCGCTGACCGATACCATCATCTATGAAATGCATGTCGCCGGTTTTACCCGTCACCCCTCTTCCGGGGTGGTGTCGGCCAAGAAGGGGACATTCTCCGGGATCATCGAGAAAATTCCCTACCTGAAATCGCTCGGTGTCACAGCCATCGAGCTGATGCCTGTCCAGCAGTTCGATGTCGATGACGCGCCGGAAGGGCGGGGGAACTATTGGGGCTACAGCCCGATCAACTTCTTTGCTGTACATGCCGACTACAGTGTCGAGAAAGCCTCTCTGAGTGCCATCGATGAATTTAAGACTCTGGTCCGAGAGCTGCACAAGGCGGATATCGAGGTGATCCTCGATGTGGTCTTCAACCATACCGCCGAAGGGGATGAGCAAGGGCCGACTTTCTGTTTCAAAGGGCTGCAAAACGGGGCTTACTACCTGCTGGACAGGGAAACGGGGCGCTATAGAAACTACAGCGGCTGCGGCAATACCTGCAATGCCAACCACAGTGTCCTGCGGCGGATGATCATTGATGCCCTGCATTACTGGGTGACGGAGATGCATGTTGACGGTTTCCGGTTTGACCTGGCCTCGGTGCTGGCCCGCGACAGTCAGGGCAAGCCGATGCGGGAGCCGCCGCTGCTGTGGTCGATCGATTCGGATCCGATCCTGTGCAGTACCAAGATTATCGCCGAGGCGTGGGATGCCGCAGGCCTGTATCAGGTCGGTTCGTTTATCGGTGATCGCTGGAATGAATGGAACGGCAAGTTCCGTGACGATGTCAGGGCATTCTGGCGTGGTGATGCCGGCTATGTCAGCCGCTTTGCCTCGCGAATTTTGGGCTCGCCGGACATGTACTGCAGCCACCACCATTCGCCGCACCGTTCGGTGAATTTCATCTGTGCCCATGATGGCTTCACCCTCAACGATCTGGTGAGCTACAGCGAGAAGCACAACGAGGCCAACGGTGAGGGCAACCGTGATGGTGACAGCCACAACCTGTCGAGCAATTACGGGGTGGAGGGGCCGACGGACATTGCCGAGATAGAGTTGTTGCGCCACCGCCAGTGCAAAAACATGCTGGCGACCTTGTTCCTGGCGCTAGGTACCCCGATGCTCAATATGGGCGACGAAGTGCGCCGGACCCAGCAGGGCAACAATAACGCCTACTGCCAAGATAATGAAATCAGCTGGTTTGACTGGAGCTTAGTCACTACCCACAGCGACCTGCTGCGCTTTGTCACCCTGCTTAGCCAGCTGCGTACCGCCGAGCCGACCATCGACTGGAACATGCACATGTCGCTGAACTCGGTGCTAGAGGATGTCGGGATCCGCTGGCACGGGATCCAACCGGATCAGCCCGATTGGTCAGAAAACTCCCATTCCATAGCCCTGACGGTGTACCACCCGATCACTCAGGACGAGCTGTACGTGATCTGCAATGCTTTCTGGGATCCGCTCGAGTTTACCCTGCCGGATCGCCAATGCAGCGACTGGCACCTGGTGATCAATACCGCCAAGCCGTCTCCCTATGATATTTATCCCATCGATGACGCACCGCACTATACCCGCAATACCATCTTGGCGACTGGGCGTAGTATGATCGTTATGGTTGCCAAGGCCACTAAACCAACAACCTGACAGGATAGATAGCCATGATGTCACTCATAAAGCGCGGGATAGCGGCCTATGACCGCTGGTGTGAAAAGATGGGGCTGGTCCCCGAGAATCGCCGTTGCTGTGCACCGGTTCGCTATGACCGTGATGACCCCCGTCACCCTGCTAACAAGCAAGGTGGCGCTACCGTACAGGGCAAACCGGATGCTGATTGATAGCCATTGTCACTTCGATTTTGCGCCGTTTTGTGATGACCCTGAGCATTACTTGGCATTGGCCCGCCAGGCCGGGGTAGAGAAAATCGTGATACCGGCTGTTGGCCAGCGGAACTGGCAGGTGCTGCGCGATTTGTCCGTTCGCTTCCCCTGCCTCTATTATGGCTTGGGGTTACACCCTTTTTTCAGTGCCGAGCATGATGCTAACGCCTTGCAGCAGTTGGCGTCGGCGTTGGCCGCAGAGGCCGTGCTGCGAGAAAAAAGCGTATCTCGCTGCGTTGCTGTTGGGGAATGTGGACTAGACTTTGCCATTGTGAATGCCGATAGAGATCAACAGATTTCGTTATTGGCAGCCCAGTTACAGCTGGCCAACCGCTTTGAACTACCGGTGATTTTGCATTGCCGTAAGGCATTTCCTGAGTTGTTTGGGGTTTTGAGGCAAAACAGGCCGATTGCCGGTGGGGTGTACCATGGATTTAGTGGTAGCCACCAACAAGCAAAGCAGCTTATTGATCTAGGTATCAAAATTGGTGTCGGGGGAACGATTACATATCGCCGGGCCAATAAGACTCGAAATACAATAGCTGCACTGCCACTGGATGCATTGCTGCTGGAAACGGACGCACCAGACATGCCAGTCGCGGGGTTTCAAGGGGAGCCAAACCGACCCGATCGGTTAGTGAATGTGCTGGGTGAGCTTGCAGCGATCCGGACGGAAAGTGAACAGGAAATTAAGCAGGTCATTAGCTTAACCACTGCTGAACTTTTTCGCATCCCGATGTGAATGGGCATCACAAAATAAACGTTTGCGTAAAACGTTTGCGTTAAACTGTGATGAGCTTCACGTTTGGAATTGAACTTTCACTCCCTTTCCTTGCAAACTGTGAAGTCGGCATTATTTTATCCGCCGCAGCATGAGTATAATGCGCCGGACTCTTAATGAGCCGAATTGTCGAGACGCCAAACTTAACTAAAGGGAAGCCATAAACTATGAGCATGTTTATGAGCCTGGTTGGGATGGCAGTACTGCTAGGTCTTGCAGTACTTCTATCTGATAACCGTAAAGCTATCAATCTACGTACTGTGGGTGGTGCATTTGCCATCCAATTCTGTTTGGGTGCATTTGTTCTTTATGTACCTGTTGGCCGTGACGTACTGTATGGTATGTCTAACGCCGTTGCCAACGTTATCGCTTACGGTAACGATGGTATCAACTTCCTATTCGGTGGCCTGACTTCAGACAAAATGTTTGAAGTGTTCGGCGGTGGCGGCTTCGTGTTTGCCCTGCGCGTACTACCAGTAATCGTTTTCTTCTCTGCACTGATCAGCGTACTTTACTACCTGGGCATCATGCAGGTTGTGATCAACATCCTAGGTGGTGGTCTGCAGAAAGCACTGGGTACTTCTCGTGCCGAATCAATGTCTGCAACAGCTAACATCTTCGTTGGTCAAACGGAAGCACCTTTGGTTATCCGTCCGTTCGTACCAAAAATGACTCAGTCTGAGCTGTTCGCGGTAATGTGTGGTGGTTTGGCGTCTGTAGCGGGTGGTGTACTTGCAGGTTATGCGTCTATGGGTGTACCTCTAGAGTACCTAATCGCCGCTTCATTCATGGCAGCTCCGGGTGGTCTTCTATTTGCTAAGATCATCAAGCCAGAAACTGAAGAAGCTGTTGAGCAGCTAGCAAGCGACGCGACTGAAGGCGACGACAAGCCGGCTAACGTTATCGACGCAGCGGCAGCGGGTGCCTCTTCTGGTATGCAGCTAGCACTAAACGTGGGTGCAATGCTTCTAGCTTTCATCGGCCTAATCGCGCTAATCAACGGTATGCTAGGTGGCATCGGTGGTTGGTTCGGTATGCCTGAGCTGACTCTAGAGCTTATCCTAGGTTACGTATTCTCTCCTCTTGCATTCCTAATCGGTGTGCCATGGGAAGAAGCAACGATCGCAGGTTCTTTCATCGGCCAGAAGCTGGTTGTAAACGAATTCGTTGCTTACCTGAACTTTGCTCCATACCTAGCGGAAGGTGCTGAAATCACACTATCTGCGAAGACTGAAGCAATCATCTCGTTCGCACTATGTGGTTTCGCCAACCTATCTTCAGTAGCAATCCTACTGGGTGGTCTAGGTGGCCTGGCGCCAAGCCGTCGCCACGACATCGCACGCTTCGGTATGAAAGCTGTTGCCGCTGGTACGCTTTCTAACCTGATGTCTGCAACTATCGCAGGTCTATTCATCAGCCTGTCTCTGTAATCTCAGACAGCTGAACGCCTGATAAAACGCCGCGGGAAACCGCGGCGTTTGTTTTTCTGGCTAGAGGCAAAGAGCCTGGCTAGGGGCTAGAGGCATAACAGCTTGGCTATAGGCAAAAGCAGCGCTAGGCTACGGGAAGAGCTGAGAGCTTGACATGAAGAGGCTACTGTAAAACTCTGCATCGCCCATCGCCCATCGCCCATCGCCCATCGCCCATCGCCCATCGCCCATCGCCCATCGCCCATCGCCCGCCCTTCAACAGATTCAGTAAACATCTCCCCCATCGTTTCTATTTGATGCCATAAAATCGATTGCGCTCCGGTTTCTGGCAAAACCCTCTGCTACCATTACTTTCATCGCGGGGCAGGCTACACTTTCTTTGTGCTGTACCAGACAGAGAAAATGATTATGAATGAAGTACTGCTGGCGATGATTGCTGGGTTTATTGTCGGAGTGTTGTTTTCTGCGATTAAACTGCCAATACCGGCGCCCCCGGTGCTCCCGGGTGTCATGGGCATTGTGGGGGTCTATGTGGGTGGGGTTGCCTACCAGTGGATCGTTGAGCGGTTTTTTACCTGACGAAATTTGTTCGTTGGGTAAACACATTGTCCACACTGGGAAACGTAACTTTCGTGGTGGCAACTAGGCCTGCTTGGTATTATAGAGCGGCACCATCACAAACAGATTTTCGTTGCTCAGGTCAATACCATCATGGTGTTACCTTTCGCTAGGCAAGGCCTGGGCAACGTATTTGCAGGGAAGTGGCGAGATTGCTTCCCATGCGGTGAAAAGGATATCAATCAGGTAAATGTTTATGCATTGTTTACCTGAGTCTTCAAGGAATCAAGTCCGTAACCCCGTCGACTGATGGCTGGTTGTCGGGGCTCCTGTTCGCGTAAGCGGGCCGTTTGGCGGTGGCGCATTGAATACCGTCAGGCGCATCTATTGCTAGGCAAGGTGATTGTTTAGCAGAAATAGCTTGGTAGAAACTAATTGGACTGGAGATAGTCATGAGCGAATTGAAAGCGGCTGCACTGCGTGCACTTAAACTAATGGACCTTACCACTCTTAACGATGACGACACGGATGCGAAAGTGATCGAGTTGTGTAAGAACGCGAAGAGCCCGGTAGGCAACACAGCGGCCGTATGTATTTACCCACGTTTTATCCCAGTTGCTAAGAAGCAGCTTCGTGAGCAGGGTACCCCAGAAGTCCGTATCGCGACGGTAACTAACTTCCCGCACGGTAACGATGACATCGAGATCGCTGTTGCAGAGACAAAAGCGGCTGTGGCGTACGGTGCTGACGAAGTAGACGTCGTTTTCCCATACCGCGCACTGATGGCAGGTAACGAAGAAGTTGGCTTTGAGCTAGTTAAGCAGTGTAAAGCGGCGTGTGGCGAGATCATGCTGAAAGTGATCATCGAAACTGGCGAGCTGAAAACTGAAGAGCTAATCAAGAAAGCGTCTGAAATTTCAATCAAAGCCGGTGCTGATTTCATCAAGACGTCAACCGGTAAAGTACCAGTTAACGCTACACCAGAATACGCAGAAATCATGCTGAATGTAATCAAAGATATGGGTGTTGCGGAAACGGTAGGCTTCAAGCCTGCTGGTGGCGTGCGCACTGCAGAAGACGCGCAGCAGTACCTAGATATGGCAGACCGCATCCTGGGTGCCGACTGGGCTGACAACATGCACTACCGCTTTGGCGCATCAAGCCTGCTAGCTAACCTGCTTCACACACTAGGTGAAGGCGAAAAAGCAGCGGAAGGCGGCTACTAATTCTATTCCAGTAAGGTGGCATTGTTGCCACCTTATTTTTAGGTCTCCGACCACAACTTATCCGTGATGTTTTACTGTTTGGTTCTTGCCTTCTTCCGGTGTTGGAAAAAGGACGGGCAGCCTGTACCTGAGAATCATCAAATACCAGGTAAAACGTCATGACCCTACATAAAGAATATCATTGGGGAATACCATGTATTTACCACAAGAAATCATCCGTAAAAAACGTGACAACATTGAACTGACCGCTGACGAAATTAACTTCTTCATCCAGGGTATTGCTAAAGATACCGTATCTGAAGGCCAGATCGCAGCATTCGCCATGGCGATTTACTTCAACGACATGACCATGGACGAGCGTGTGGCACTGACCTGTGCGATGCGCGACTCTGGTATGGTTATCGACTGGAGCCACATGAACTTCGATGGCCCGATTGTCGACAAGCACTCAACTGGCGGTGTAGGTGATGTGACGTCACTGATGCTTGGCCCTATGGTGGCAGCGTGTGGCGGTTACGTACCGATGATTTCTGGCCGTGGCCTTGGCCACACCGGTGGTACGCTGGATAAGCTTGAGTCTATCCCTGGCTACAACATCACGCCAAGCAACGACGTGTTCGGTCAGGTGACCAAAGACGCGGGGGTGGCGATCATCGGCCAGACCGGCGATCTTGCACCGGCTGACAAGCGTGTTTACGCGACCCGCGATGTGACCGCGACAGTGGATAACATCTCGCTGATCACCGCTTCCATTCTGTCGAAGAAGCTGGCGGCGGGCCTTGGCTCGCTAGTGATGGACGTGAAAGTGGGCTCTGGTGCCTTCATGCCGACCTACGAAGCGTCTGAAGAGCTGGCTAAATCGATTGTTGCCGTTGCCAACGGTGCCGGCACCAAGACCACAGCACTGCTGACAGACATGAACCAGGTACTGGCATCGACTGCTGGTAATGCACTCGAAGTACGCGAAGCCGTGCAATTCCTGACCGGTGAATACCGTAACCCTCGCTTATTTGAAGTGACCATGGCATTGTGTGCAGAAATGTTGGTAAACAGTGGGTTAGCAACAGATATCGAGCAGGCGCGCGAGAAACTTCAGGCGGTCCTGGACAACGGTAAAGCGGCAGAGTGTTTTGGTAAGATGGTTGCTGGCCTGGGTGGCCCGGCTGACTTTATGACCAACTACGACAACTACCTGGAAAAAGCCGAACTGGTGAAGCCGGTTTACGCCGAAACCACAGGTTATGCCTTTGCTATGGATACTCGCGCACTGGGTATGGCCGTTGTCGGCATGGGCGGTGGCCGCCGAGTGGCGACCGACACTATCGATTACGCGGTAGGCCTGAGCGACATGATCCGCCTGGGTGATGAAGCCAATGCTGACAAGCCGCTGGCTGTGATCCACGCGCGCAACGAAGCGCAGTGGGAAGAAGCAGCGAAAGCGGTACGTGCTGCGATTACTATTTCTGATCAGAAACCTGAGCCGACACCTGAAGTTTACCGTCGTGTTCGCCCAGAAGATGTTTAATGGAGTCATCATGAAACGTTCTATTATTCTCGTCCTTGATTCATTTGGGATTGGCGCTACAGAAGATGCCGTTCAGTTCGGCGATGTAGGTTCCAACACCCTGGGTCATATTGCCAAAGCCTGTGCCCGCGGCGAAGCGGACAATGGCGAGCGCAGCGGTAAGCTACACCTGCCAAACCTGAACAAACTGGGTTTGGGCAAGGCGTGTGAAGAGTCTTCGGGCTACTTCCCAGAAGGCTTGGATGCCGACGCGGAAATCACCGGTGCGTTTGCCCACGCTGCCGAGCTATCTTCGGGCAAAGACACCCCGTCTGGCCACTGGGAGATCGCCGGTGTCCCTGTGCTGTTTGACTGGGGCTACTTTACCGACAAAGCAAACAGCTTCCCGAAGGAGCTGACTGATCGCATCCTTGAGCGTGCTGGCCTGCCGGGCTTCCTCGGCAACTGCCATGCCTCAGGTACCCAGGTACTGGACGACTTGGGTGAAGAGCACATGAAGACCGGTATGCCGATCTTCTATACCTCTGCCGATTCCGTGTTCCAGATCGCCTGTCACGAAGAGACCTTCGGTCTTGATCGCCTGCTGGAGCTGTGCCAGATCGCCCGCGAGGAGCTGGCGGACTATAACATCGGCCGCGTGATCGCCCGTCCGTTTATTGGCCCGGGCAAAGGCCAGTTCGAGCGTACCGGTAACCGCCGTGACTTGTCTGTCGAGCCGCCATCTGCGACCGTACTGCAGAAGCTGGTTGACGAGAAGCAGGGCGATGTGGTGTCGATCGGTAAGATCTCTGACATCTACGCCGGCTGTGGTATTACCAAGAAAGTGAAAGCAACCGGGATCCCGGCCTTGTTTGAAGCCACGCTGGAGCAAATCAAAGCCGCAGGGGATAACACCATCGTCTTCACCAACTTTGTTGATTTCGATTCTGCCTACGGCCACCGTCGTGATGTCGCAGGTTATGCGGCGGCACTGGAGTACTTCGACAAGCGCCTGCCTGAAATCATCGAACTGTTGCAGGAAGACGACGTACTGATCCTGACTGCCGACCACGGTTGTGATCCAACGTGGGAAGGTACCGACCACACCCGCGAGCACATTCCAGTACTGGTTTCTGGCCCGAAAATCGCTGCTGGCTCTCTGGGCCGTCGCGAGACCTTCGCTGATATCGGCCAGAGCTTGGCGGAATACTTCGGTACGTCTGATATGGAATACGGTAAGTCATTCCTGTAACCGGCGAGGGCAGGTGACTCCTGTCCCAAAAGACGATTATTTTTACGGTTTCGGTCTATATTTGTCCTAGATCGAAACGGTATTTGCAAGACAAGATTACATTTAGTTGGCAATGCAAAAAACCAACAGATGACAGAAAGGAAATAACGATGGCGACTCCTCACATTAATGCTGAAATGGGTGACTTTGCAGACGTAGTACTGATGCCGGGTGACCCGCTACGTGCCAAGTACATTGCAGAAACCTTCCTGGATGATGCAAAAGAAGTCTGTAACGTTCGTAACATGTTTGGTTACACAGGTACTTACAAAGGCCGTAAGATCTCTGTAATGGGCCACGGTATGGGTATCCCTTCATGTTCTATCTATGCAACAGAGCTGATCAAAGACTACGGCGTGAAGAAGATCATCCGTGTCGGTAGCTGTGGTGCAGTACGCGACGACGTGAACCTGCGTGATGTTGTGATCGGTATGGGTGCGTCAACTGACTCCAAAGTTAACCGTATCCGTTTCGGCGACCACGATTTTGCTGCGCTGGCGGATTTTGGCATGGTACAGAATGCGGTTGATGCAGCGAAAGCTAAAGGTATTGACGTGAAGGTGGGCAACATCTTCTCTGCAGACCTATTCTACAACCCAGATTTCGATTTCTTCCAGACCATGAAGAAATACGGCATCGTCGGTGTTGAGATGGAAGCGGCAGGTATCTACGGCCTAGCGGCTGAGTTCGGTGCTAAAGCATTGACTATCTGTACGGTTTCAGACCACATCCTGCGTGGCGAAGCGACAACGTCTGAAGAGCGTCAGCTAACGTTCAACGACATGATGGAAATCGCTCTGGAATCTGTTTTGCTGGGCGACGCTGACGAAGCGTAAGCAACAGAAGATTGACATTAAAAAGGGCTTGCTAGTGGCAAGCCCTTTTTTTTGCGTTCTATTTAATCGACTGTTATTAGCCGGCCTGAGTTTAGCGGCCTTGTCGATCAGCGGCCCTTTTCCGCACTGAGCAGGATAGGGAAGTGCCAGTTTTGCTTGCGGTTGCCAAAGGTGTAGGCCAACAGGAACCCGATGGCCATCGCCGTGGCAATCAGCGCCCGGATAATATTGGTGATGGCATCGATATCCGCCATGGTCTCGGCAATCAGCTTGTCATGCTCAAGGGTGATGCGGACAAAGCCTACCACCTGGTGCTGGCTCATGATTGGCTCGATCAGCTGCTGGCGGCCGTAGCTGGCAACGGCCAGCGGGGTGGATAACCCGGTGACCTGGGGGAGCGGCAGGGCATCCTGGCTCTTGGCCAGGGTGACGCCTTCGAGATCATAGATGGTGGCATCGAGCAGCAACGGCTCTTTGGCCAGTTGCTCGACCAGCAGCTGCAGGCGGTCCTGGTTCTTTTCGATCACATCCTCAGACGCCGTATCGGCGGCTTGGCGTACCACCAACCGCGACAGTTGCTGGGTTTGATTGCTCAGGGTACGGTAGTTTTCCTTGGCGAGGGCCGAGCCATATTCAACCATGGTGATCAGCGCTGCCAGGCAGCCGAAAAGGATGAACAGCCGCCAGGCTTTTTGGAATTGGGTATGTTTTTTCTTCATCATATCAGCGGTGGATTCAAGGCCAATCTTATCTTGGGGCTTGCCCTGGTAATTTGCAATAGGGTAAGTTGTTTAGTCAAGTGACGTCAAAATGCTTGGTTCAATGCTGAGCCCGGCACATCGAGGTCACTTGGGTATATAGGCGATTACTTTAACATGGATGGTTTGCAAGTGCTCAAAATAAGGAAACATACCTCTTTACTCCAGCGATTCCCGGAAGTGGTGTCAGCGTCCAACCTTGACCGGCAACGTGCCACCACCTTGGTGTATGGCCGATCTGTTGATGCCGTGGCGGTGGAAGCTATCGAGGCGGCGTACGGTGAGGCGCTGGAGCTGGCCGCCGCCTGGAAGGTGGGCAAGTACGATTGCCTGTTGTTGGCCACCCCCTACTCCCTGCTGCTGGAGCAATGTGTTACCAGCGTGCAGCTTGATATAGCGGATCTGAGCCAGCTGCCTGATCTGAGGGAGCCGGGGCTGGTGGTGATGGACATGGACTCGACCGCGATTGAGATCGAATGTATCGACGAGATTGCCGTTTTGGCCGGTGTCGGTGAGCAGGTGGCCGAAGTCACCGAGCGGGCGATGCAGGGGGAGCTCGACTTTGAACAGAGTTTGCGCCAGCGGGTCGCGACCTTGGCCGGCAGCGATGCAGCGATCCTTGAGCAGGTCAGAAGCCAGCTACCTTTGATGCCAGAGCTGCGCGAGCTGGTGGCGACGTTGCATCACTATGGCTGGAAGGCGGCGATTGCCTCGGGCGGCTTTACCTATTTTTCCGATCACCTCAAACAGGAGCTGGACTTGGCCCATGCCCAGTCCAATACGCTGGAGATTGTCGATGGCAAACTGACGGGCAAGGTACTGGGAGAGGTCGTTGATGCGCAGGGCAAGGCCGCGATATTGCGCAGCCTGGCCGAGCGATATGACATTGCCCCGCACAATACGGTGGCCGTGGGTGATGGAGCCAATGATTTGGCCATGATCAATGCGGCAGGGCTGGGCGTCGCCTACCATGCCAAGCCGAAAGTCGAAGACGAGGCCCCCGTGGCGATCCGTTTTGCCGACCTCGGCGGCCTGATGTGTTTGCTGTCGGCCTCCCTGGTACCGCAGCAACTGGGGTGGTAGCCGGGCGAAGCGGGCTATTTGATCTCCAGCCTGATCTGCACTTCATCGGTGACATCGAGGATTTCGCCACAGCCAATGACCGAGCTGAGTTCCTGCTCAAGTGCCCTGGCCCGGTGTAATACCTGGCGGGCAAGCTCGCCCAGCTCTTTTCCTATCAGTGCCGTCATCGGGCTCAGGACCGGGGCGGCGGTTAACCTCAAAGCCATAAAGCTGCCGGCGGACTTAGCCTGTTTGATGTAGGCGATCCGCTCCTCGATAGTGCGAAACTCATCCAGCCGCTTGGCGTCGATCCTTGGTACCTGGCCATTATGCTGCTCGATGGCGAGGTAGAGTTCATGGACATAGGGCTGGCTGATCTCAATCGGACGCATGGTTTCGGCCAGCATGGATTTTACCCGGTTGCGAAACAGCGGCTCCAGCGAGCAGCCCTGACCGCCGGCCAACAGGCTAAACAGCTTGATCTGGGGCGGTGGTGGGAAGTTGCACCCGACAGCTTTGAGCTTGAGTTTGTGATCAACTTTTTCAGCGAAATAAGGCACACTTTTGAGCCGCGTCAGCAGCATCTGGTGCATCGCCAGCAGGAGCTCACCCTGCGGCAGCTTTTCCTCGGCCATCAGCAATTTATTCTCATTGTGCAAAATCAGCTTGCGCAGGAAATGCTCGCTCTGGGCGGCGAGGTTGCCGCTACCGGTCGTCAGTTGGATATTGCAGTGATCCGGACTGATCCTGACGACACTATATGGGATCTGGCTTAAGGGCGCATTTCTGTTGCTTTTCTGCAGTCCCGGAAACGAGACCAGTACCTGATCGCCTCGGCGAAGCGCTATCGGTGCGGCCAGTTTGATATTCAGGCCCCGGGTCGAAAAGTCAATGCTCTGTCCGGAGACCTCGGCCCCACCTTCCGGGCTGAGCACTATCGGTGTATCGAACAGGTAGCGGTCTTCGCTTCGCTGCGGCCTTGGGTCAAAATACACCGCTTTGGCCGCGGCAACCGGATTGCGTGGATGGCGGAATGCCTGCAGGGTTTTGCCGGGTAACTGCGGCTTGACGCTCAGGCGGTAGTCTTGCTGGGCGTCCGTGTTGGTCAGATCTTGCAATACACCAACGTGGGTCAGGGAGCTGAGTTTATCGACCATGTCAGGGGCAATGGTTTGCAGGCTGTCTATATCTTCCTGGTCGATGGGCTGCAAGCTCAGGCGCATAACCCGCCAGCTGTCACGCTGGGCCCCGACATGCCAGAACAGGCGGCGTTGCTCGGCATTCATTTCCGGTAGGGCGGCAGAATAGAAAAAGGTTTTGCCGTCATGTTCGTGGCTGAAGCTGTAAATCAGGGTACTTGACTGTTTTAGCCCCGTCTTGCCGAGGCTGGCAAGACGCTCCTCTGATATCAGGTGGTTGAGTACTGGCTGGTTTCTCTCGTCGTGCCAGTGGGACCAAATATGGCGGTTATACTGGGTCAGCAGGCAGTAGGTCAGTTGGGTACCCGACAGGAAGACCGGCATGCTGGTACTGTGCTTGAGAAAGCAGTGCTCGTAGCCACGGGTACGGATCTGGATGATTTTGTCTTCGCAATTGTGCCGGGTACGGTTTTGCGACTGGCTCAGGCCATGGTCAATGACGGCTTTGATCAGGGCGCTGTCACTCAGCAGCTTTAGCCTCAGCCATTTGTAGCTGTCATTATCGGGGTTTTCGTCGATACCGAGGATCCGGTAACTCATTCCCTGGGCCAAGCGAGGGTCATTGAGCAGTTCAGCTAGTTTCGGGAAGCGCACCACAACCGTCATGCCCAGAGTGTAGTTAAATGCAGCTGGTACTTTGAATTTGGCGCCGGAGTACGATAAATCCGCGCTGATGCCGTTGATCATCTGGCTCAGAGGAAGCTCCAAGCTAACCGGTGTGGCTATCTGCCAGCGGTTCTCGTTACGGGTCAGGTAATGGCCGAAGCGGATCAGGGGAGCAACCAATGGATTGTCAGGCTGCAATTGGGTTTGCGGGGCCGGCTTGGGTTGCAGTTTGCCTTGCTGGTGCATGACCCGGAAGTTGTTGCGGGTATTCATCAAGGCTTCGTACAGGCCGACCCGGAACTGGTTGCCGTAGGCCTTGATCCGTTTATGGTAGGTGTTGATGGCGACATCATCGAGCCAGTGCTGGCGTCCATTGAGCTGATAGGGACGGCATTCGCCCTGAACCCGCCCGCGAAGATCGACCGCTTTCATGGAGGGGGCCATGATACGGTGCAATTCCATTTTGAGCTGGAGCCGGGTTGGCCCGTCCTCGCCTTCGGTCATCATCTGGAAGACATCTTCAAAATCTTCGCTATCGTAGACAGGGATCAGCCTTTCAATCAGTCCTTTGTAATCGTCTAGCACCATAGTTATTTTTGATTATCTCATTCTTCGTTTATTATCGGCATATTTCCCCTGATGGCTGAGCGTTGCTTCAGCCTAAGGGCAAGCTCTATTCTACATCCGTTTGCGGATGTGTTTAATCAAATATATCAAGGTGAGTCATGGCAAAAACCAAGCGGGCCTATGTGTGTAGTGACTGTGGCGCAGACTTCCCCCGCTGGCAGGGCCAGTGTAGCGCGTGTGCGGCATGGAATACGATAACCGAGTTCACAGTTCCCAAAACACGCTCGGCCGTGGGTGCCGTCTCGGCTGCTGGTACGAGCAGCTACGCGGGCGCGGCGACCAAGGTGCAGAAACTGTCGGAGGTCGAAAGCAAAGATCTGCCGCGCTACAGCTCCGGCATTTCCGAGCTGGATCGGGTCTTTGGCGGCGGTATCGTACCGGGCTCGGTGTTATTGCTGTGTGGTGATCCCGGTGCCGGTAAATCGACCTTGCTGCTCCAGAGTATTGGCTCGGTGGCTGCCACCAAGTCATCGCTGTACGTATCGGGTGAGGAATCGATTCACCAGATCTCCCAGCGGGCCAAGCGACTGGGCACCCAGAACCTCGACAACATCAATGTGGTGGCCGAGACGTCGGTCGAGGCAATCATCGAGCACATCCGGGCACAGAAGGCCGAGTTTGTGATCATCGACTCGATCCAGACCATGACTGTTGCCCATAACGACTCGGCAGCGGGCAGCCCGAGCCAGGTCAAGGAATCGGCGGCGGCATTGACCCGCTTTGCCAAGACCGAAGGCGTGACCTTTATGATCGTCGGCCACATCAACAAAGACTCGAATGTGGCCGGTCCGATGCAGCTGATCCATATCGTCGATGGGCTGTTTGCCCTGTCGTCGACGGCGGATGAGAAGTTCCGGGTATTGCGCACGTCCAAGAACCGCTTCGGTGCCGATTCCGAGTCGTGCTTTTTTGCCATGACCGAAACCGGGATGAAGCAGGTTAAGAACCCGTCGGCGATTTTCCTCAGCCGTTCGGACAAGAACCATGCCGGTTCGGTGTGTACCACGCTGTGGGAAGGGACCCGACCGTTGCTGGTGGAAATCCAGGCGCTGTGCAATAACTCGGTGACCGAGAACCCGCGGCGCCTGACCGTGGGCTACGACAATAATCGCCTGGCGATGTCGATCGCGGTGTTGGCCCGCCATGGCGGGGTGATGCTGTCGGACATGGATATCTTCGTTAACTGCGTCGGCGGGATCAAAATCGAAGAGACCTCGGCGGACTTGGCGGTATTACTGGCGATTTTCTCCAGCTTCAAAAACGGCCCGGTACCGCAGGATGTCTTGGTGTTCGGCGAAATCGGCCTCAATGCCGATATCCGGCCGGCAGCCAACGGGGTAGAACGTATTCGCGAAGCGGTCAAGCAGGGCTTTACCCGCGCTATCGTTCCGAAGGCCAACGCCAGTCGCCAGGTCCCGGGTATCGAAATTATCGCGGTGGAAGATCTGCAGGAGGCGCTGACGGCGTTCGAACGTGTGGCATTGTAGCCACCCCGCCAAGCAAAATAGGTATTTGGCTGGCTGAAAAGTGATGAAAAAGAAAGGGCTGCATGATGCAGCCCTTGGTGTATCTAGATATAGCAGCGAATTACTTAGCAATACGCTTGTATTTGATACGGTGTGGCTCGGCCGCTTGCGCGCCCAGCGTCTTCTTGAGCCAATCTGTGTACTCGGTGTAGTTACCTTCGAAGAAGTTAACCTGACCTTCGTCACGGTAGTCAAGAATGTGGGTCGCGATACGGTCTAGGAACCAGCGGTCGTGCGAGATCACCATGGCACAGCCAGGGAACTCAAGCAGGGCTTCTTCTAGTGCACGTAGCGTTTCAACGTCAAGGTCGTTGGTTGGCTCATCGAGTAGCAGAACGTTGCCGCCGGCTTTAAGCAGTTTGGCAAGGTGGACACGGTTGCGCTCACCACCAGACAGATCGCCGATGCGTTTTTGCTGATCGCTGCCTTTGAAGTTGAAGCGTGAGCAGTAAGCACGCGCCTGGATTTCAAAGTTGTTGATCTTGATGATGTCGGCACCTTCAGAGATCTCTTGGTAAACCGTGTTGTTGTCGTTCATGCTGTCGCGGAACTGGTCAACAGACGCCAGGCTTACTGTTTCGCCAAGCTCAATCGTACCGGCATCTGGCTGTTCTGTGCCGCTCAGCATCTTGAACAGGGTCGATTTACCGGCACCGTTGGCACCGATGATACCCACGATCGCACCCTTAGGCATGCTGAAGGACAGGTCATCGATAAGCACACGATCTCCGAATGACTTGGTCAGGTTGCTCACCTCGATAACCTTGTCACCCAAGCGCTCACCCGGCGGGATGAACAGCTCGTTGGTTTCGTTACGGCGCTGGTGATCGGTGTTGTTCAGCTCTTCGAAGCGTGCCATACGCGCTTTTGACTTCGCCTGGCGGCCTTTAGGGTTCTGGCGAACCCACTCAAGCTCTTTCTCGATGGTCTTCTGGCGGGCTTTCTCTTGCGAGGCTTCCTGCTTCAGACGGGCATCTTTCTGCTCAAGCCAAGAGGTGTAGTTACCTTCCCATGGAATACCTTCACCACGGTCAAGTTCCAGGATCCAACCCGCAGCGTTATCGAGGAAGTAACGGTCGTGGGTGATCGCCACAACGGTACCGCTGTAGTCAACCAGGAAGTGCTCAAGCCAAGCCACAGATTCTGCATCAAGGTGGTTGGTTGGTTCGTCAAGCAGCAGCATGTCTGGCTTGTCTAGCAGTAGGCGGCAGATAGCCACACGGCGACGCTCACCACCTGATAGGTGTTTGATTTTCGCATCCCACTCAGGAAGACGAAGGGCGTCAGCGGCACGCTCAAGTTGCATCTCTAGGTTGTGGCCGTCTTTGGTTTCGATCAGCGCTTCTAGTTCACCCTGTTCTTTCGCCAGTTTGTCGAAGTCTGCATCTTCTTCAGCGTATGCCGCGTAAACAGCATCAAGACGCGTCAGGGCATCTTTCACGTCAGCCACTGACTCTTCAACCACTTCACGTACGCTTTTCTCTTCGTCCAGTACCGGCTCCTGAGGTAGGTAACCTACCTTAAGGCCAGCCTGTGGGCGTGCTTCACCTTCGATATCGGTATCGATACCCGCCATGATACGTAGCAGGGTTGATTTACCGGCACCGTTCAGACCCAAAACACCAATTTTGGCGCCAGGGAAGAAGCTCAATGAAATATCTTTCAGGATTTGACGCTTAGGTGGGACGATTTTACCCACGCGCGACATGGTATAGACGTATTCAGCCATATCCGTTTGCGATCTCTAAACTAAATGAAAGGGGGTATTTTACCTGTTCTGGACATAAGTTTAACAGCAATGTTCATAATTATGGCCGTTAAGGGATTACTCTGCGTCCATCTTTGTGTCGCTGGTGCATTTTTCTTGCAACATGGCGGTGCTAATTTTCTCCTATCGACCAACGTGCGCGATTATTCAAAACGGCAAATTGGTATTACGCTCAATACAGAGCCGCGTGAAGGTGGTGGGTGCCAGCCCTGTGGATGGCAGAGGCTTGTAGAAATGGAATTTATATGCAATAAAACACACAGGTTGTTTGACCTGAATGAACATGGAAAATGAATGGAAGGCTATTGTGTCTAGCAATATAAACCTCAGAGTAATTTCAGGTCTTGTGCTGTCTGTTGGCTTGCTGTTGTCGCCCCTGATGCGAGCGTCGACACTGGAGCAGCAGCGCGAACGTTATGAACAGGCCCAAGTCGCACTGGAAGATAACGATCTGGCGGCGTACCAGGCGTTGCGTGCCCGCTTGGATGACTACCCCCTGACACCCTATCTTGATTACCGGGAATTCATCCAGACGCTGTTTGCCAAGTCGCCGAGCGAAGTCGAGGCCTTCATCGAGCAATATTCGGCGTTGCCATTCAGTACCACTGTTAAGGATCGTTACCTGGCTCACCTTGCCGCGACCGAGCGGTGGGAAAATTTCATCGAGGTCCAGCCGATGCCTCCGCGCAGTCAGGTACTGCGCTGTCACTATTACTACGCCCAAAGCAAGCTCGGCAACAAAGATGTCGCCTGGCAAGGGGCCGAAACCTTGTGGCTGACGGGAAAGTCGACCCACGATGCGTGCGACCCGCTGCTCAATACGTGGCAAAAGGCCGGCCAGCGCACCGATGAGCTGGTGCTGGACCGGATGCTGCTGGTGTATGCCGAAGGCAACCGTGCCCGGCTCAATTACCTCAGTAAACAGCTGGGGGCAAAAAGCAAGGCATCGGGCAAGTCGGTCATGGCTCTGTTCGACAAGCCCGAGGGGGTTGCGGCCTTTTCCAAGCGCAGCAAGGTGACGCCTTTCAACCAGAACCTGACGGTGCTGGCTTACAAGAAGCTGGTGCGCAGCGACATCGCCGAGGCAGTAAAGCAGTTCCATAAAACCGTGCAGGGGCAGCATTTCGGTGAAGCCAAGCGTCAGTCCCTTGCTGACTATACCGCCAGCCGCCTGATGGCCACCGACGATGAAAAACTGCAGAAATGGCGCGATAACGCCTTGGCGAAAACATCCAATATCAGTTTACTCGAGCGCCGCATCCGCCAGGCGATGCGCGAAGATAAATGGGACGAGGTCAAGGTTTGGGTAGAGCGCCTGCCAGAGGAGGCCAAGCAGACCACCCGCTGGACGTTTTGGCAGGCCCGGCTGGCGGAGAGGGCCGGCGACCAGGCCCAGGCTGAGAAAAAGTACACCCAGATCTTGGGCCAGCGTGATTTCTACAGCGCGGCAGCGGCGACGGTGCTGGGTAAGCCGATTACCTACCCGGTAAAAACCGCGGGGGACGCCCACGGCGAGGTGAAAGAGTATCAGCAGACTTTGGAGCGGATCGAAGAGCTGATTGCCGTGGATAAGCTATTGGCGGCCAATCGGGAGTGGCACTACCTGCTTCGGGGCCTGGACAACGACAAGATTGTCTCCCTGGCGGCTTATGCGGCGACCAACAAGTGGCATCACCTGGCGGTGCAGGCCACGATTTCCGGCCAACTTTGGGACTATGTTGAACTCCGCTTCCCGGTGGCGCATAAGTGGTGGTTTGATTTCTTCAGTAAGAAGCGGGAATTGCCCGTCACCAGCATGATGGCGCTGGCTCGCCAGGAAAGTGCGCTGAATATCGAGGCGGTCTCGCCGGTCGGGGCGCGCGGCCTGATGCAGCTCATGCCTGCTACCGCTAAGGAAACGGCCAAGAAACTGGGGCGCAACTACGAAGGGAAAAACAGCTTGTTTGATCCCGGCGTCAATATTCGCCTTGGCAGCGGCTACCTGAAAATGATGCTCGAGCAATACGACAACAACCGTATCTTTGCCTTTGCCGCGTATAACGCCGGACCGAGCCGGGTCTCCCGCTGGCGCAATGGCACCGATGGACGATTGGATGTCTATGCCTTTATTGAGGCGATCCCGTTCAATGAAACACGGGGCTACGTTCAGAATATCTTGATGTTCGAAGTCTATTATGGCGATTTGACCCAGAGTCCGGTGCCCTTGCTCAAAGAAAATGAATTGAACGCCAAGTACTAGCTTTTTTGATGGAAGGGCTAGGTTGTCGGTGGCGAAAGGGATAGAATCAGTACTCGAGAACGAGTACATCAAATGAGGATGACATGTCGAATATTCAAGAAACCCCGGAATTTACCGAGTGGCAACAGGTGGTGGATATCTTGCGCCAGGCGACGGTTGAGCACAAAGACGATACCTTGCTGAGGCTGCTGTTGACCCCCGACGAGAGGTCAGTGTTACTGTCCCGAGTGAATATTCTGCATGAGCTGCTGAACGGTGAGCGCAGCCAGCGCAAAATCAGTGAGTTGCTAGGTGTGGGTGTGGCGACTATTACCCGCGGCTCTAACGAACTCAAGCATCATGATGATGACACCAAGGCGTGGCTTTCTGCCCTGCTCAAGGAGCAGTGCCCTGGCGCTTAATCGTCGTTGGCACCCAGTGTAAAAGAGCCCCCGGATGATATGTCCGGGGGCTCTTTTTTTGCAGGTATGCCTAAAAGGTTTGGCTGAGGTTCTTAATTTATTTAGCGAATAATGTTGGGTGAATGAAGGGAATGAGCGCCAAGATCAAGGCCTGTTGGTAAACCGAGCTGCGGCTGAGCAAGTGGTTGGTCAGCATCGCAATCGCCCCGCCTTTTTGCTTGATATTGGTCTGGTTGAACATGTCATCCATGACATCGCCTAATTCAGCACCCAGATGCAGTTGCTCTAGGGCCTGTGGCGGTAGAGGCAGTGAGGCCGAGCGGGATTCCCCGCGGGTCTCGCCGCTTTCGATCACCATCCAGGCAAAGGTGAATGAGCCATCAATGCCGGCTTCAAGGCCGACGTAATAGTCAGCATCCGGTACGGCGTGGCGCGCATTATTGACTCGGTTTCTCGCTCCAAGCAGGGTTTCGTCTGCGCACATAGGCTGATCGCGGACACCGCTGTCGACACTGATCCCCTCGATAGCAAACTGGCTATCAGGAAAGGTGTGGTTGAAGGCGGCTTCAACGGCAGAAATTTTGGCGGGGTTGGTCGAGGCGACAATAATTTTAGGCATAGCAAACATCCATTATCCGAGTGCTTACTATTCTAATACTTGGCGGCGCGATGTCACGCCGCCAGTGAGGTTAATCATTGCAAGGGTTGGATCTGCTGATGATTAACGGTCGTAGGACCAGTCTGACTGAATGATGTAGCCGTGGATCTGGAACTCTCCGTTGTTGACAAACAAGTTGGGAAAGTCCGGTTGCGAGGTCGAGAACACGACGCCGTCGGCAAGCTGGGTCATGTGGTAGAAATCAGGCTCGCTGTCGCGTACCGAGGCAAAGACCGGTTGTTTCGGGCGGTATGTTGCCGATTTGGTAGCCAGGGCGTAGCTGCCTACCGGCGCACATTGCGCAATGTTCTCGTTATCGACCAACAGGCCCAAGCAGTCTTCGCGCAGTAGGTGCTGTGGGATTGCACGTTTGCTGATCACATCAACCAATGCACCGCTGCGAAAGGACATGAAATCCTTGCGGTGAATGATTGGGATATAGGTGCTGGTGGTGCCTTGGTCAACATTGTTATTGATGGTTGTGGTGGCCTGGGTACCGGTATCCACCTGCCCGGTTAGTAGATAGCTGATCGATGTACTCAGTGCCTCGGCTATTTTTTCCAGCTCGCGTACTTCGATACCGTACTTGCCAGAGAGCTTACGGCTCATGGTACCTTGCTGTAGATCGAGGGCTTCACCCAGCTGTTTTTGGCTGATCCCTTGGATTTTGGCCAATCGCTTTATTCGGTCTAAATATTCCATACTCACTAGCTTCCTGCTTGAAATCTTTGTCTGATGCAATGCGCATTCTTAAATGTCATATTGATTGTACTGATAACAGTGAATTGGGGATCTGGCGGGTATAAAAAATGCGATTGGTTTCGTTGCGGGCATATCATTTTTTTTTCAGATGGGAAAAAAAGGGAACAAATTTCGCAAATTGAAATAAGGTGTATTGTGTATGAATTATTGAAGCAGAGTCACATTTTGTAACATTTTGTGCATCAAAGCGTTATTGCGCTTGGTTGGGTAGTGGCCAAGTGGTGTGCTTTTAAGTTGCTGATATTGTGTTATTTTTGCTATTTTTCAGAGAAGCAATAGCCTTAACTTGATGATCAGGATGCCGGCCTGTCTTTTTCATTGGTTTCTATGTTTCTTGGCTATCTGTTTCATCAATAATGGCGGACAACAAGCGGTTTTCCCACACAAAGAGAGAAGCGCCGCGGTTATGCCTTTGCGGGATAACTGGAAGGGTATAAAGAGGAAGGCAGGCCTTCCTCTTTGGGACGCTTAGCGAGTTAGGTAGGTGTACAAGAACTTGGTGATCTCTACCATGTCGTCGATTTTGATGAATTCTTCGGTCGTGTGTACCTTCGCCATACCGGTAGACAGGTTCACCGTTTTCAGACCTTTGCTGTTGAAGATGTTCGCGTCGCTACCGCCGCCTGTCGGCTTACACATAGGTTCAACGCCGTTAGCTTCGAAGGCCGCTTTGATCTTCTCGACATGCGGGTCGTTGTCGGCGATGCGGTAAGCATTGTAAGCACGCTTGGAGGCAATGTTGATTTCCGCGCCGTGTTTTTTAGCGGCCGCTTCGAACGTGCTGACCATGTGCTCGACCTGTGCCTGTAGCTTGTCGTCGTCCAGCGAGCGCGCCTCGGCTTCAATGTATAGCTCAGGCATCACGATGTTGGTTGCCTGGCCGCCTTTCACCACACCGATGTTGGCGGTGGTTTCCTCGTCGATGCGAGACAGTTTCATGTTGGTGATGGCATCAGCCGCTACCGTTAGGGCGTTGATCCCTTCTTCTGGCGCTAGGCCTGCGTGGGCTGGTTTACCTGTAATGTTTACTTTCAGGTTCTGCTGGCCTGGCGCGGTAGTGATGATGGTGCCGATAGGGCCGCCAGAGTCAAACACGATACCGGTTAGCGACTCGACCTTGCTCATGTCGAAGTTCTGCGAGCCGTGCAGGCCGCCTTCTTCGTATACCGTGAACGCCAGTTCGATAGTCTGGTGCTCTTCGCCGTCAGCCTTGATGCAGCGCACTGCTTCCATGATGGCCGCGATGCCGGATTTGTCGTCACCGCCAAGGATAGTGTCGCCCTTCGAGCGGATGATACCGTCTTCGATGATAGGTTCGATGCCGTTGCCTGGAGTCACGGTATCCATGTGGCAGCTTAGCAGGATAGTGCCTTCCAGCTTGCCTTCTAGCTTGGCGTAGATGTTGAAGCCGTTGGAGATCTCAGCAGGAACAGGCAGCTTCTGAACGTCAAAGCCCATTTCACCTAGCTGCTCGGCCAGCGCCTCGGCAATCGCTTTCTCGTTGCGCGACTCACTGTCGATTTTAACCAGTTCAATAAAGTGTTGGACCAGACGGTCCTGATTGATATTTGCCATTTAAGCACCTCCGTAATGGCCGTTATATTACGTGAACTGGCTGAACTAACCTTGATCTGTCCACCAATATCGTGGGGGTAATCACTATAATACTTGAATTGTTAGGAGGATTGTTCTGGGATGTTGGTGAAATGTACTGGCAGGGTTGGGGAGGTGTTTTCCTGCAGTTGCATGCTTGCCTTATGCTGTATCATTGTGTGAATGTTTAATATTATCAATGCTTTATGTCTTTTACCCGGTTGGCGAACCTGTATGGTCATCACGTTGAGGGGCTGATAGCCCCTCAGTAGGAATTATGCGGGCAGGGTTTGAAAACCACACTTTAGGAGGTATTGGTAGGTCTGTTGGTAGTAACTTTTTGGCCGGGTAGAGTCACCGTCGTTGCCTTCGGGGACAAAGACCACCATCCCTTGTCGTGCTCTTGTCAGTAGTACTCGGTAAGCGTTCTCTAGGTAGCGTTTATCTTGGCCCTTGTTACGCTTTTGCCATTTGAATAAGTTGATCAGGCTGACATTACGCAGGCCACGCTCAATGCCACTGATATAGGTGCGATCAAGCCCACTACGCGCAGCCAGCTCTTCTTGGCTTAGCGCTGCCTCCTTTCTTAGCTGTTTGATATGTAACCCAAAGGGTTTGAGTATTGAGTCGTTCACGGCAATCTGTTTTTGCTTGTTTATGAACGACATGGTCTTCGCCTGTAGACTTTTGGTCCACGGACTATGAGTCACATTTTATGTAAATGAGAGGTGTGAGTGCTGGTAATATCTGAACAAACAAAAAGGGCGGTAATCTTTCGATTACCGCCCTTTCCAAACGTTTGGTGGGCTGGCGTCATCTGAACTGGTTCTGTATCTACTTGTTATATATTTATTTGTATATTTATCTTTGTTTTCTGGAGTACATCCAGGAGTACAATGGCTTTAAGCTTGAATTAAGCTTCTTACGTTTGAAAGGCGTTGTTGCTTAAATCGGATTGAACTATTTCGCTTATTTGCGATCTGATCGTTAAACCCAACTATCAGGTCGCATCATGGGCAAAGCCTAAGGAAACATCAACAACTGAAAACAGTACAACCATGCTTTAACTCAGAGAGGCTCGCTTACATTCTGGATGGATGATGCTGCCATCAGCACGGCCGTGATGATCAAGAATGGGTTAAGCTGCCGCTTCGCGCTTTGGAATGGTTCATTAACTCGGTGTTCCAACTTATGGAAGTGGAGATGAAATCCTTAGACTGTAGCTGCATCAGCAAACGAGCCAAAACGGTAAACGTAAATTATCGTATGCGAAGCCGTGGCCCTGTTAGACAGGTCGTGATTGATGCAACAGGGTTGAACTTGTTTGGTGAAGGAGAATGGAAGGTGCGTAAGCATAGCAAGGAGAAGTGTCGTATCTTGCGCATGCACAAGGTACATTTGGCTATTGATGCTGATGCTCACGAGATAGTTAATGCGGAGGTATCGCTGGATAACGTGCATGACAGTGAGTGCTACACACGCTAATAAACCCGCTTCGCCATAAGGTTACTCAGGTATAGGCTGATGGGGCCTACGACACCAAGCACTTTTATACAGTTCTTCAGCGAAAAGGAATTACGGCAATTATCCCTCCCAGAAAGAACTCTAGGTATGCCTGCTCGTCAGGTAGTTGGATTAATCACAGGAGAGCACAGGGTTACTGCGCCCTGTGCTTGGAGTTTTTCAATATAGCCGTTTGAACATCAAAAATAGACCTTAACTATGTTGGTACTTAACTTTGTGAGTACTTTTCAGTGTACTTCTATTTATAAGTTACAATCATAATTCCTCACGCAGTTAATAATTTCTCGTACATTAAATTCAGAAGGCTGAGGGAGCCTTCATTGATACTGATTATTAGCCGACAGCATATGTTGCTGACTTATATGGGGAGGGTATGAAATTAAACGTACCTGCGCCTACAATATGATTAAGTACTCTTACATCTTGACTAGAGCTTGTATCTGTAGAGAGGGCACGATGATAAAGGGCACTATAAGCAACAAGCCCTTCTCCCCAAGTAATTGGTCGACTTGGAGCAATAATCGCGTTACAAAAAGACTTATGATATTCAAATACTTCGTATATGCCATTTGCTACGTCACAGCTTGAAAAGCATAAGCACTTTCCTTTTAAATGGGGCCAGGCTATCTGATCAAACTCTTTCCATGTAATGAAGCCATTTGTGAGAGCTATGCCTTCAATGCATCCATGTCCACTAAAATGAACATACTTAACGTCTTTTTTTGATGCTTGTTTTATCGCTTTTTCAAAATATTCTAAATTCGTCACTTCATAGTGAAGTGCAGATACTCCTTGCAACTTTAGAATCTGTTTCAGTGTAGATCCTTCGTATCTATCTTCAAAAATATCCTGTTCACTTCTAGATTCTATAATCAAAATTTCCGTTTTAGGCATATTAATCATCTCCTTTATATTATTCAGTGTATCTGTTAGACATAAGTTTAGTTATATATTGATAATGTCTGTTTTTATATCTTTTATCCATCAAGCGAATCAATTTAGTATGAATTTTGTGTGATTGGTAGAGTTTTTAATATGTCATTAATTAATAAAATTCACATTATCACTAGTAATGATTTAATGATGATGCTGTAAAAAGTATGTCAGATATAATCTGAACACCAACCAGTAGTTCATATAGCTTTATTGCTTATTTATTATCATTGGCCTCTATTTAAAGTTATAATTATTTATGATACCTATTCATTTTCAAGATGTTTAATGGTTTTTTTGGCCCAAAAAGAATTTTCATTCTTTTCTTTAATCATCATTTCATCTAGTTTTTTTTGATTTGTTTTTAGTTCACACTTTAGATGAGATATTTTTCTTAAGTAAGTGTCTATTTCTTCCTTTAGATAGAAATTTTCATTGTTAATATTATTAATCTTATTTTCTAACTTTTTAATTAGCTGTTTATCTCTATTCCGCTGCTCCTTTTCTTGTTCTATAAGAAGCCTATGTTCTTGGTATTGACCAAAAATTAAGCCTTCCATAGTCGTAACCAATGTTTGTCCATTAGCTTTGGCTAACAGCTTAAGCTGATTAGAGCTTTTAAGTGAGATATAGACTGGGCGGGTCTTTTTAGCCTGACTCTTGCGAACCTGCTGATCCCAGGCAGCTTTCATCTTCTTTAGTAGAACACTTGAAGCTTCACAGTTAGTCCTTTGTTCTAAGGAATGTAAAAAATTGAGTGCTGGCTGCTGGCTATCCCATTTCTGTGACGCAGTAAGTCCATCACCTGAGCTTGTCATCTCAGCCTGTTTCTTTATGAGGTATTTTCTCGCCCATATCTCTTGAGCTTGATCGTTTGTGTTAATCCATGACTTTCTCATTCCTAGATACCTATCAAATTGCATATAAAATATGTTATACAATAATTCATCGTAAAAAATCACTGTCAGAGTGGCGAATTTTGTCAAATTTTAGAAGTGAAACACTGATCAAACTAGAATGGCTGCATGAACATATAAGTTCACTGAAAGTGCGGCTTTCACCTTCCAGTAGGTTGTTATGGTTAGGTATGGTTTACTTATCATTTGAGAGCAGTGAGCGCTTTGTACGAGGGAGTGTAAAAGTTCTATGTAGTCGATTAGGGCTCTGTGATAAAACCTTCCTGAAGGCTGTTGAAGAGCTTGAAACGAAGAACCTGCTAACACGTTCGAAGGTGAAAACGAGTCTTGGAGCAAACTCATTCGAATACAGGTTAATCAATTACTCTGAAGGAGTTGATTTCATCACGAAGGGGCTGAATACTGCTGTTAGGGATTTGTTGTTTAACCAACGAGCGGGGAAGGGAAGGAAGCTAACAGTCTCTCAACGAATGTTAATGTTGGCAGTGTTGGCTGTAGAAGATGACTTTGGCCCAATTACTGAGTTTCAAAATTTCGATCTATCTAGGTTGACTGGAATACCACGCCGTAATATTTCTCCAAACCTGTTAAAATTAGAAGCTAAAGGTTACCTTTTTGCTTTGAAAAGAGAAAAGGAGAGGCCTTCTTCTGATAAACAAGCTTGGGCATATTTACCTATAATACATACCGCGTTATCAGGCTATCCGCTTATTATTCATGGTAAAAGGCTGACAGAGATCCAAGTTGTATCTGTACTCTCTCGTAGAAAAGAGATAGAAACATCCTTGAAGGATAATACGTTCAAAAAGCTTAGAGTAAATGGAGTGAATGATCTGGAATTGAACGAGGAAGAAGTAAAGGATATTTTATGCAAATCTTTTTTATCTGCTCCAGAAAAGGTTAGAACACCATTACTCAATGTAATAGAGAAAGGCGTCACACTATGGAGTAAGCTTGAGAAAAATGCACTTCTTGATACGCTTGAACTCGTGGTCTGCTGTACTGCAATCAAAATATTATCAATGTCTAAAACGGTAAACCCTAGTCATCCCTATGATTATATTGAATGTAGTGAATTACGCACTATGGTTGAAAGAAATATTAGACATTTACCTATCTCTTTTAACCAAAAAAAACTATTAATTGATATTATTTTGCCACTAAGCAGTATGTTGGCTCAAATGTTGATTAATAATACTGAAAAGGAAAAAAGAAGAGTTAAGCTTACAGGCAATGATATATCTCTTATCGGTTTATTTCCAGAGTTGGTGTTTTATGTCAATGACTCCAATTCTGACCGTAAAGATTATTATTTTAGCTACTATGAGAATTATTCTGAAGGTTAGGTTTTGTTAATCTGTTATCATTGGTTATTTATAACTTCAGAGTGATATATTTGTTTGGCTTCACGATTTTCCTTATTGTTTCTTTGGAATTATCTGGTTTAATCAGGCTGACATGTTACAAGTGATGTGTCGGATTAGTATTATATATATTAAATAATTAATCATTTCCCTTTACTTATGAGACCAACAAAGAGGAATGATGATGAAAACAAATTATGAATACAATCAAAACTACTTAACAAGAATTAAAGGTGTAGTAGATAACCACCTTTCGATATACCCAAGAACCTTTTGGGTTAGGTTTGATTTACGATATCCAGCAATATTAAGAAATATAGGTAATGATTTTTATGATGATGCTATAACAGGTCTTTATAATTCAGAACCTGAAGTGATGAAGAGATTTTTTCCTTCATTAAAGGCTCAGATAAAGCATGAGGAACAGCAAAAAATAAAACAAGGGAAAAGAGTTCATTGTAGTGGTATGAGTTATGTGTGGGTTAGAGAATTTGGTGATATTAATAATAATGAGCACTATCATGTTCTTATTTTGTTCAACAAGGATAGGTATCACACGTTAGGTAGTTATGACTATGAGGGTAAGAACTTAGCGAATAAAATAAGAAAAGCTTGGTGTAGCGCGCTGAGTGTTGATCCATTAGATTTTTCCAGCCTGGTTCACTTTGCCACAAAACAAAGTAACTACCTGATTTATAATGAAATTGGTTTTGATTTTGCTTATAGAAACCTTCTTGATATGGCTAGTTACTTGGCGAAAGAAAAAACTAAACGCTTAGAGAAAGGCCGAAGAAATTTTGGTGCTAGTTTAGCTAAAAAAAGGCATGGCTAACCATGCCTTAATCGTTAAAAAGTAACTCCTTTAAGCATCATTCTCTTTTGCCCAAGAATAACCAGCAATAACACCAGCTAAAAATAGCTCTGTTGCGGGCTTAGCTAGAATAATCGATAGCATTAGATGCCTCCTTTGTTACGTAATACACGCTAACGCCGACAACAAAGCCTGCGATGAATGCAAATGGCATATTTTCATCTCCTTACTTAAGTGATGTTTTGCACATGGTTATCCATATGCAAGTTAGTAATATGTGGTTGAAAATAATTGGAAAGTAAGCTGAATTGTTTTTTAAAGGGTTTGGTGAAAAATATGAGGAATAACTAAGCAAGGAATTTTAAATGAACTCAGTTAGATTAATTAAGTTGAAAGAAGTAATGCACCTAACAGCATTAAGTCGTTCTAATATCTATAAAAAAATGAGTGAAAACAGCTTTCCAAATAGCATATCACTTGGCGAGCGTTCAGTCGCTTGGGTTGAAGAAGAAGTCATTCAATGGATTGAGGACCGGATATCTTCACGTACATCTTTTACTTGTACTGATGTAGCTGCTGATGATATTGGGTATGGTTGTATATCGTTGTAACTATTTATTATCTCTAACATTATTGGACGGTACTAATGGGTACCGTCCTTATGCCTTGTTAGTTAATCGCGTTATCTCTTATTGATATTTTGTCACCTATCCAACCTTGGACCTCACTCTCAATCCAGGCCACAGAGCGTTCCCCTAGTGAGACTGAAGTGGGGAATCGACCTTCGCTTATTTGCTTGTATAAGCTTGAGCGTGATAGGCCAGTTACTGCGAGTACTTCTTTTATCCGGATAAGCCGACTTGCTGGTGGAAGTATATCGATATTCATAATGTCATTTCTCATAGCACTAGTTCTCTAAAATCACTGTCAATATCGTCTTGGGTGATACCGATGTAGCGGAGTGTCACACCTTCAGAGCTGTGCCGAAGCATTCGCATGACCCTGCCAATATCTTTGGTGCTTTGATACAGGTGGTAACCGCGGGTCTTTCGCATTGAGTGAGTACCCAGGGAAAGCTTTATCTCCTCTCCAATAGATGCAAATGCTTTACTGACTGCACGACGACTCAAAGGTTTGGCCGGACTGTTGATGGCTTGTTGGTTACGATAGGATTGAAACAAGTAAATATGATGTGGATTCTCCTGTTGGATACGATGAATGATGCTTAAGCTTTTGGGATTGAGAATGATTTGGGCTTTCTTACCAGTTTTTGATTCATGGATAGTCAGTTTATCTTCGTCGATATCGCTAAACTTAATAGCAAGCAAATCAGATATCCGCAGCGCTAGATTTAATCCGACATTCCAGATGTCTGCCATTTGCTGACTGTGCCGTATTTCTAGCAGGTGACTGATGAGTTGAATGGTATCGCGGCTTTTCACCGCTTGAACTTCTGCCATAAGGCTGGTTCCTTTTTTCGGTGAGAATGCAAGTTATGGGTACCTCAAAACCAGCAAGAAGAAAGAGTCCTTACTACACAAGGGATGGCAAGTTCCCAAAATACCAAAATGGGAACTTCGTTGTGCGCCGAGCATGGCGTTGTTCTAGGAGGTGAAAGTCCTCTACGGGCTCAGTCGAGCGAGAACCGTTAGCCTATGCAAGGGTGCCCACCGTGAGGTGGGATCTGAAGGAAGCAAACGGCAAAACTTGGTTGTGACGAACAGAAATCTGATAGTAGGCCAGTACAACTTGGGTAACCTAGCAACATATAGAATAGCCCAATGCCTCGACGGGAAGTGTGTACGGGTAAATCAGGCACAGCCAAGGGAAAGAACAACGTCTTACCTCGGGAGATCTTATTACCTGTCTCGGGCGAGACTAATGCAGCAGTGATGCTGTGTGATGGGAAATAAGAAGTCAGCAGAAGGCATAGTACCTTGGGGAAGTACAACCCAAGGGAAGGCCGGAACTGAATATATCAAGAAGCAGTCACTAGACACTCAATCATGTGGAGTCATAGCAAGATGATCAAAATCTCTACGTACCAATGGGCAACACCGCAAGTGACGCTCATGGCCACGAAGAATGACAAGCATGATCGGCGTAGACAGGAGGACGAGTCTTGGTGACCTCAACTCAGTTGATGGAGCAGATCTGTTCATCAACGAATCTGAACCAAGCCCTGAGAAGAGTGAAGAAGAACAAAGGGTGTGCTGGTGTCGATAAACTCGATATAACAGCGACTATCTCGATGCTTCGGCAGTCTTCAAATGGGCAAGCGCTCCGCCAGAGCCTTCTGGATGGGAGCTATCAACCCCAACCAGTTCTGGGTGTAGAAATCCCTAAACCTAGCGGGGGAGTTAGGCAACTAGGTATCCCAACAGTACTTGATAGGATAGTCCAACAGGCTATCACCTCAGTACTGACAGATATCTATGAACCGAAGTTCTCCCACAGTAGTTACGGGTTCAGGCCCAACCGTAGTGCCCACCATGCATTGGCGGCAGCAAGCCACTACATCAGGGAGGGGCGGGGTTATGTAGTCGATATTGACCTAGCGAAATACTTCGATACCGTGAACCACGATAGACTGATGCACAGGCTATCGGAGGATATCACGGACAAACGGGTACTGAAGCTGGTCAGGTCATACCTACAGGCAGGCATAATGCGAAACGGGTTAGCCGAGCAGAGGCAACGAGGGACACCACAGGGTGGACCATTATCTCCGCTGCTATCAAATATCGTATTAGATGAGTTGGATAAAGAGCTTGAGCGAAGAGGGCATAAGTTCTGCCGATATGCAGATGACTGCCAAATCTACGTGGGCAGTGAGGAAGCCGCGAACCGAGTAAAAGCCTCAATAACGGAGTTCTTGGAGCAGAAACTGAAACTCACGGTCAACCGTGAGAAAAGTGCGGCAACAAGAGTGACAGAGCGGACTTACCTAGGCCATCGCTTCCAACGAGGTGGAATTATCCATATCTCGAAGAGAGCACAAACTCATATGAAGAAGCGAGTGCGTCAAATAACGAAGCGGAATCGAGGGCGAGAGTTGAAGACAGTAATAGTCGAACTCACTCAATACCTAAGAGGATGGCAACACTACTTCAAGCTTGCCATACGGAAAAGCGCGATGCAGCGCTTAGATGAATGGATAAGGCGGCGCCTACGGTGCTATCGACTCAAGCAGCGCAAACGCAGACACAGTATAGCGTCATGGTTACGCCAAGAGGGCGTAAGCGAACGCAATGCGTGGAAGCTAGCGATGTCAGAGAAAGGATGGTGGCACTTGGCTTTATCGCCACAGCTCAATCAGGCCATGTCAACGAAACGGTTCAAGGAGATGGGCATGTACTCATTGCGAGATGGGTACGAGTCACTGAAAATATATTCGGAACCGCCGTATGCGACCCACGCTTGTACGGTGGTGTGAGAGGACGGAGGCCGCGAGGCCTCCTCCTACTCGATTTGCTACATGGATACTTTTACTTGGTCAAAGGCACCAATAGCGATGTAACTAAGAAAGTTGTTTTCCCATATTTGGTAGAACTCGATGACATCTCGAGTGTTAAGTAAGGTCGTAGCAAGAGACATCTGCTGGAAAGTGTTGTGCTTGAAATTGAAATCAAGCTCAATGCCTAACTCTGGGTAAGGCCCTCCGCTGTAGGCAAAATCTGTGATGTAGCTAATTTCCCACAAGTTATCGCTATCTCGGCAAATCATGATCTCTACGGGGTGAAAGCCACCGTTTTCTGCGCTGTAAGTGGTATCACGGAAGTTAATGGTAAGGGCATTGGGAAGCTCTTTCGGTGTTGTCTGATTTACAGCATTCTCTATTGAAAGGTATAGCTTTTCTGAGATAGGGAACTGATTTGATTTAAAGTTCAGGCTGTTCTTAGTGGTAGGTTTGTCCATAGTTATTTTTCTCCTTTTTGTATGGCAACTCTGTTGCGGCTTTAGCGTGATCTATTGCGGTAATTGTGGCTTGGATGATGTCGAAGCTGTTGAGGGCAAGTTGACGAAGAAAAGCGACTTCGTAGGATTGGTACAGAGCGGTGACTTTGGGTTGGTGCAGATTGCACCGTTCAGCATCGGGTTGATAGAACCAGCCTCTAAGGAAGTTGAAATAGAGTTCAACGTCGACTTCAGAAGCAT